>NZ_JBHLVZ010000005.1:0-341905 GCF_042433125.1 Muricoccus vinaceus
GCAGTACGACCTCGCCGGCCTCAACGCACCACAGATCGCACAAGCCGCCATCAGCGCCTTGGGCGTGGATCAGGCCACCAGGCCCGCCCGGGCCTGAACAGGGAAGGCTTCGCAAGCGGTGCGGCGCGTGGTCATGTGCGCCGCACCATTCCTCAGGGCCTCCCCTTGTCCACCGAGTTATCGCTGACCGGCCGCATCGTCGCGGCCAGCGCCCGCCGCCCGCTGGTGGTGGCCTTCCTTTCCCTCGCGATCGCCCTGAGCGCCCTCTTCTACACCACCCGCCACTTCGCGATGACCACGGACACCGCGGAGCTGATCTCGACCGACCTGCCCTGGCGGCAGCGCGAGCTGGCCTTCGCCGCCGCCTTTCCCCAGCAGCGGGACCTGATCCTGGCCGTGATCGACGGCGCGACACCCGAGCTGGCCGATGACGCCGCCGCCCGCCTCGCCGCCGCGCTGGAAGGGCGCCCGGACGTGTTCCGCACCGTCCGCCGCCCGGACTCAGGCCCGTTCTTCGAGCGTGAGGGGCTTCTCCTGCTTCCGCTGGCGGAGGTGCGCTCGGCGACCGAGCAGCTCGTCAACGCCCAGCCCTTCCTCGGCCCGCTGGCTGCCGATCCCAGCCTGCGCGGGGTGGCCGGCGTGATCGGCACGGCGCTGGAGGGCGTCGCGCGCGGCGATGCCGGCCTCGCCGACCTCCGGCCCGCCCTGTCCGCCCTCGCCCAGGCGCTGGAGGCCGCCGCCTCCGGCCGGCCGGCCTTTTTCTCCTGGCGCGCCCTTTTCGCCGGCACTCCGCCGGGACCGCGCGAAACGCGGCGTTTCATCCTCGTGCAGCCGGTGCTGGACTACGGCGCACTGCAACCTGCGGCGGCGGCCAGCGCCGCCCTGCGCTCCAGCGCCGCCGGGCTGGGGCTGGATGCCGCGCATGGGGTGACGGTGCGCCTCACCGGCCCCGTTCCCCTGGCCGACGAGGAGTTCGCCACGATCTCGGAGAATGCCGGGCTGGTGTCCGGCGCCATGCTGCTGGCGCTTCTGGGCATCCTGTGGCTGGCCGTGCGCTCCGCCCGGGTGGTGCTGGCCATCGTGGCGGCGACCTTTCTGGGCCTGGTGGTCACGGCGGGGCTGGGGCTGGCGGTGACGGGGCGCTTCAACCTGATCTCGGTTGCCTTCATCCCCCTCTTCGTGGGCCTGGGGATCGACTTCAACATCCAGCTCGCCGTCCGCGCGCTGGCGGAGCGGCAGCACGGCCGGGCCTTGCCCGATGCCCTGGCGGCGGCGGGCCGCGGGGTGGGCGGGGCGCTGGCCCTGGCGGCCGCGGCCATCGCGGCGGGCCTCTTCGCCTTTCTGCCGACCAGCTACATCGGCGTGGCGGAGCTGGGCGCCATCGCCGGCATCGGCATGGCCGTGGCCTTCGTGCTCAGCATCACGCTGCTGCCCGCCCTGCTGATGATCCTGCGTGCCGGGGCGGGCGGCCTGGCGGAAGGCAGCACCCACCTGCTCGCCCCGCTCGACCGGCTGGTGCACCGGCGCCGGGGGGCCGTGCTGGGGATCGCGGGCGCGGCGGCCGTGCTCTCCCTGGCCCTGGTGCCCTTTCTCCGCTTCGACTTCGACCCCCTGCACCTACGCAGCCCGGACGTGGAGTCCATGGCGACCCTGACCGACCTGATGGCGGACCCGGACCGCACACCCAACACCATCAGCGCGCTGGCCCCCTCCCTCGAAGCGGCCGCAGCCCTGGCCAAGCGGCTGGAGGCGCTGCCGCAGGTGTCGCACACCGTCAGCCTCTCGACCTTCATCCCGGCCGACCAGGAGGAGAAGCTCGCCCTGGTCGCGGACGCCGCCATGCTGCTCGGCCCGGCGCTGGAAGGGGTCGAGCCACTTCCCCCACCCTCCGACACGGAGCTGGTGCGGGCGCTGTCCACCACGGCGGCGGCGCTGCGGCGCGCGGCCGGGGACGCCCTCGATCCGGCTTCAACCGCCGCGCGCCGGCTGGCCGAGGCCATGGCCCGCCTGGAGGCCGGCCCGGCCGCGAACCGCCTCGCGGCGCAGGAGATGCTGGCGGCGCCCCTCCGCACCCTGCTGGCCCAGACCCGCGCGGTGCTCCAGGCGGGCCCCGTCACGAAAGCCTCCCTGCCGGCGGACCTCGTGGCGGATTGGGTGACCGCCGATGGGCGCGCGCGGGTCCAGGCCTTTCCCAGCGGCAATCCGAATGACGACGAAAACCTCCGCCGCTTCGCCGAGGCCGTCCAGGCCGTGGCCCCTGACGCGACCGGCACGCCCATTTCCATCCGGGGCGCGGGCGGCAGCATCGTGGAGGCCTTCATCCAGGCCGGCGTCCTGTCCTTCCTCGCGGTCACCGCACTGCTGGCCGTGGCGCTGCGGCGCGTGCGCGACGTGGCGCTGGCCATGTTGCCGGTGCTGCTGAGCGGGCTGCTGACCCTGGCCACCTGCACGGCGCTGGACCTGCCGCTGAACTTCGCCAACATCATCGCCCTGCCCCTTCTCTTCGGCATCGGGGTGGCCTTCAACATCTACTTCGTCATGGCCTGGCGCGCCGGCGAAACCGACCTGCTGCAATCCAGCCTGACCCGCGCGGTGGTGTTCAGCGCGCTCACCACGGCCACCGCCTTCGGGGCGCTCTGGCTCTCCAGCCATCCCGGCACGGCCAGCATGGGGCGGCTGCTGATGATCTCCCTGGGGTGGGAGCTCCTGGTGACGCTGCTGATCCGCCCGGCCCTGCTCGCGCGCCCTCCCGCGGACTGACCTCCTGCCCGGCGAGGCGGGTATCACAGGCTCGTGCATCCGGGGCGGCTGTGCCGGCGCGCGGCGCGGCCTATGCTTTGCAGATGATCCGCCGAATCCTCCCCCTCGTCCTCCTGGCCGCCTCGCTCGGAGCCTGCGCCACGCGGGGGCCGGGGGCGGAGGCCGCGGCAAGCCCCGGCGATCCGCTGGAACCCACCAACCGCCAGGTCCTCGACGTCAACATGGCGGTGGACGACGCCGTGCTGAAGCCGGTGGCCCAGGGCTATCGCGCGGCGGTGCCGGAATATGCCCGCACCCGCATCCGCAACGTGCTGGACAACATGGCGGAGCCGCGGATCTTCGCGAACAACGTGCTTCAAGGGCGCTTCCTGGACGCCGGGCACACCACCATGCGCTTCTTCTTCAACTCCACCGTCGGCGTCGCCGGCCTCTACGACGTCGCCACCGATTTCGGCATCGCCCGGCGCACGGGGGATTTCGGCCAGACGCTCTATTCCTGGGGCCTGGACGACGGTGCCTACCTGATGCTGCCCATCGCCGGCCCCTCCAACGTGCGGGACACGGTGGGCTTGGTGGCCGACGGCTTCCTGAATCCGATCAGCTGGGCGCTGCCCTTCAGCGGCAACGTGGCGCGCGCCGGCGTCGGCGGCGTGGACCTGCGCGAGCAGAACATCGAGAGCCTGGACGCGCTGCGCAGCGGCTCGCTCGACTTCTACGCCCGGCTCCGCAGCGTGTGGGAGCAGCGCCGCGACGCCGAGCTCGGCCGCACCGGCGACACCGGGGACCGGCTGGACGTGCTGGAGGATCCGGGTTCGGTCCCCAGCACGGTTCCCGCCGCGCGCTGAGCCGCCACGCCGGGGCTCAGCCCCGCAGCAGGTCCGCCGAGCGCCGGCGGAGTTCCGCCACCAGCCTGTCCGCCCCTCCCTCCCGCAGCACCGCCGAGAACTCGGAGCGGCGGGAGGCCAGCTCGCTGATCGTGCCGGTGAGATAAACGTCGACGATGCGCCACGCCCCTCCCTGGGCCGGGCGCAGGAGGTAGTTGAGCTGCACGGGGGTGTTGTTCACCCGGTTCAGCGTGGTGCGGACCAGGCGATCCCCATTGCCCAGTGTCGTCTCGCCCGTGGTGGTGAAGCTTTCGCCGGAGAAGCCGTCGAAGCGGTTGGCGTAGGTCGCGATCGACCATTCGGAGAAGGCCTGCACCAGCGCCGCCTGCTGCTCCGCGCCGATGCCCGACCAGGAAGGCCCGACGGCGATGCGGGTCATGGCCGGCAGGTCGAAGGCCGCCTGCATCACCGGCCGCAGCCGGTCCAGCCTTCCGCGAATGCCCAGGCGGCGCGCGTCTTGCATGACGCTGATCAGGCTCGCGTGAAGGCCTTCCACCACCGCCTGGGGGCTTGCCTGGGCCAGGGCCGGCAGTGCGGGCAAGGCCAGCAGGGCACCCAGCAGGATCCTGCGGCTCGGACGGACATCGAAAGAAATTTCGGGCGAGAGATGGTTCATGAAGGCTAACCTACCATGCCCGGCGAGGAACCTTCCATGAATGGCAACGCCTTGACGATCCGGCCGATCCCGGTCGCCTGGCGAGGCCATGTGGCACAAACAAGGGCTTAACCCCTCCCGGCCTCGTGCCGTTGCCCGGAGGGGGTAACAAAGGGTGTCAAACTCGGCAGACGACGCAACATCGCCCTTTCGATCCACCGTCGCACACGCGACATTGGAGGGGCTACCAGGCTGGAACATCCGCATGCGCGCAGTCTTCGCCGCCCTTCTCCTTGCCGTCGCCGCCACGATGCCCGCCCGGGCGCAGGAGGGGGTCCCGCCTGTATCCGTTGCCGCGGCGCCCGCAACGGTCGGCGCCGTGCCCGTGGAGGTGACGGCGAACGGCACGGCGCAGGCCGTCTCCGTCATCTCCGTCCGCTCCCGCGTGGATGGGCAGGTCGAGCGCGTGCACGTGGAGGAAGGGCAGCTTGTGAAGGCCGGGGACCTGCTCTTCACGCTGGATTCCCGCACCGCCCAGGCGCTGCTGGCCCAGCAGGAAGCCAACCTGGCCCGCGACCGCGCCCAGTTGGAGCGCGCCCAGTCCGATGCCCGGCGCTATGCCTCCCTCCGCTCCGATGCCTATGCCTCGGCGCAGCGGGCCGAGCAGGCGAGCGCCGACGCCACAGCCCTGGCCGCCACCGTGAAGGCCGATGAGGCCATCGTGGCCCAGACAAGGCTTTCGATCGACTTCGCCACGATCCGTGCCGAGGCCGCCGGCCGGCTCGGCTCCCTGCCGGTGAAGGCCGGGAACTTCGTCCGCGCCTCCGAGGGCGCGGTGCTGGCCACCATCACCCAGACCGACCCCATCCTGGTCGCCTTCTCCGTGCCCGAGCGCTGGCTGACGGAGTTGCGCGCCGCCCGCGCCCGCGGCGAGGCCGCCCGGGTCCGCGCCCAGGCCCCCGGCGAGGCCGGAACCCCCGCCCAAGGCGAGCTGGTCTTCGTCGACAGCGCCGTGGACACCGCCACCGGCACGATCCAGCTCAAGGCGCGTTTCCCGAACGAGGCCTCGCGGCTCTGGCCCGGCCAATACCTCGAGGTGGTCATGATCCCGCGCACCGATGCCCAGGCCACCTCCGTTCCCGTTGCCGCCGTGCGCGTGGGGCAGGGCGGCAACTTCCTCTACGCCGTCACGCCCGAGAACACCGCCCGCCGCGTGCAGGTGAAGGTGCTGCGCTACGCCTCCGGCCGCGCCGTGATCGACGGTGGGGTGGCGGACGGCGAACGGGTGGTGACGGAGGGGATCGAGCGGCTGCGCGACGGCGCCAGCGTCGCGGTGCGCGCGCCCGGCACGCCCCCCGGGAGCCGGCCGCAGGCCCAAGGCGCAAACCCGGGCGCAACCCAGGGGGCGCAGCAGGCGCAGGCGGACGCCCGATGAACCTTTCCGCCGTCTTCATCCGCCGCCCGGTCATGACCGGGCTGCTGTCCTGCGCCATCGTGCTGGCGGGGATCATGGGCTACCTGTCCATGCCCGTGGCCGCCGTGCCGCGGGTGGACTTTCCGGTGATCACCGTCAGCGCCCAGCTTCCCGGCGCCAGCCCGGACACGATGGCGACCTCCGTCGCCCTGCCGATGGAGCGGGAGTTCTCCACCATCACGGGGATCGACCAGATCTCCTCCACCTCCGGCCAGGGCACGACGCAGATCACCCTGCAGTTCGTGCTGAGCCGCAACATCGATGCGGCGGCGCAGGACGTGCAGGCGGCGCTGACCCGCGCCCAGCGGCGCCTGCCGATCGAGATGACGCAGCCGCCCTCCTACCGCAAGGCCAACCCGGCCGACGCGCCGGTGGTGCTGCTGACGCTTTCGGGCGGCGACGTGCCGCTCTACCAGCTGAACGACATCGCCTCGACCCTGGTCTCCCCTGCCCTTTCCCGGGTGCCCGGGGTGGCGCAGGTCGTCACCTATGGCGAGCAGCTCTTCTCCGTCCGCGTGCGGATGCGTCCCGACCGGCTGGCCTCCATGGGGCTCACGCTGGACCAGGTGGGCAGCGCCGTGGCCACGGCCAATTCCAACACGCCGGTCGGCACCCTCAGCGGACAGCGCCAGCAGCTCGTGCTGCGCGCCAACGACCAGCCGCCGGATGCCGAGGCCTTCGGCAACCTCGTGATCGCCGGGCGCGCCGGGGCTCCCGTGCGCCTGTCGGACGTGGCGGACGTGGTGGACGGCGTGCAGAACGACCGCGTCGCCTCCTACCGCAACGGGGTGCGCGGCCTGACCCTGGCGGTGCAGCGCCAGCCGGACGCCAACACGGTGGAGGTGGTGGACGGCGTCGTCGCCGCCCTGCCCGCCCTTCGCGCCGCCCTGCCGCCGGGCTCGAAGATCGAGGTGGCGCTGGACCGCTCCGCCTCCATCCGCGCCGCCGTGCACGACGTGCAGGAAAGCCTGCTGATCGCGGTCGGGCTCGTGGTGCTGGTGGTGTGGCTGTTCCTGCGGCGCCTGCTGGCGACCCTGATCCCCATGATCGCCGTGCCGATCTCGCTCTGCGGCACCTTCGGGCTGATGTACCTGCTCGGCTACGGCATCGACAACGTGACCCTGCTGGCGCTGACGCTGGCCGTGGGGCTGGTGGTGGACGACGCCATCGTGATGCTGGAATCGATCGTACGGCACGTCGAGGAAGGGATGAACCCCTTCGAGGCGGCGCTGAAGGGATCGCGCGAGATCGGGTTCACCATCATCTCGATCACCCTGTCCCTGACGGCGGTCTTCCTGCCGATCCTGCTGATGGGCGGCGTGGTGGGGCGCGTGTTCAACGCCTTCGCGGCCACCGTCTCGCTCGCGGTCCTGGTGTCCTGCTTCGTGTCGCTCACCCTCACCCCGCTGATGGCCTCCTGGCTGCCGGCGCATTCCGCGCCGGGCCGGGTGGATGCCTTCCTTGAGCGCGGCTTCAAGGCGGTGGAGCGCGGCTATGGCTGGATGCTGAACCTGGCGCTCCGCTTCCGGCTGGTGGTCTGGGCGCTGTTCTTCGCCTCTCTGGTCGCCGCCGGCTGGCTGGCGGTCGCCATGCCCAAGGGCTTCTTCCCCATCGAGGACACCGGCCTCGCCAACGGCGCCACCGAGGGGCCGCGCGACGCCTCCTACGAGGCCATGGTGGAGCTGCAGGGGGAGGTCGCCCGGATCATCCAGGCCAATCCCTACGTCCAGACCGTCGCTTCCAACGTGGGCGCGGTGGGGCAGAGCCTGTCGATCAACCAGGGCCGCATGTTCATCGAGCTGAAGCCCCGGAACGAGCGCCCGCCCGTGCAGGAGGTGATCCAGCAGCTTCGCCGCGAGACCTCCCGCGTGCCGGGCATGCAGGTCTTCCTCCAGCCGATCCAGAACCTGAACTTCGGCGCCCGCCAGTCCCGCACCCTCTACATCTACACGCTCCAGGGGCTGGAATCGGGGCCGCTCTACGACTTCTCGCAGCGCCTCGCGGCCCGCCTGCGGTCGAGCCCATTGTTGCAGGACGTGAACACCGACCTTCAGCTCGACGCCCCCGTGGTGTCCGTGCAGGTGGACCGCGACCGGGCCGCGGCGCTCGGCGTGAACGTGGACCAGGTGCGCCAGGCCCTTTATTCGGCCTTCGGCGCGCGGCAGGTCTCCACCATCTATGCCCAGGCCAACGCTTATCCCGTGATCGTGGAGGCCCTGCCCGAGGATCAGCGGGACGAGACGGGGCTGCAGAAGATCTATCTCCGCTCCAACACCGGGCGGCTGGTTCCCCTGAGCGCCCTGGCCACGGTGCAGCGCAGCACCGGCCCGCTGACGGTCGGGCACCAGGGCCAGCTTCCCGCCGTGACCATCGGCTTCAACGTGGCGCCGGGCGTCTCGCTCGGCGCGGCGACGGAGGCCATCCAGGCGGCACAGGCCGAACTCCAGCCGCCCCTGGGCGTGATCGGCGCCTTCTCGGGCACCGCGCAGGTGTTCCAGCAGGCGCTGGCGGGCCAGGGCATGCTGATCCTGGCCGCGGTGCTGGTGATGTACGTGGTGCTGGGCGTCCTCTACGAGAGCCTGGTCCATCCGCTGACCATCCTGTCCGGCCTGCCGGCCGCCGCCCTCGGCGCGCTCGCGACTCTCTGGCTGTTCGGGATGGACCTGTCGGTGATCGGCGTGATCGGCGTGCTGCTGTTGATCGGGCTGGTGAAGAAGAACGCCATCATGATCGTGGACGTGGCCCTTTCCCGCCAGCGGGAAGGCGCCGACCCGCTCTCGGCGGTGCGGGATGCCTGCCTGCTGCGGTTCCGCCCGATCATCATGACCACGCTGGCGGCCGCCGCGGGCGCCGTGCCGATCGCGGCGGGCTGGGGCGCCGCGGCGGAGCTTCGCCAGCCCCTGGGCCTCGCGGTGGTGGGCGGGCTCGCGGTCAGCCAGGCACTGACGCTCTTCGTGACCCCCGTGCTCTATCTGGGCTTCGATGCGCTGGCCAGCGCGGCGGGGCGCCTGCGCCGGGGTTCGCGCGCCGCGCCGCAGGGGGCTCATCCGGCTCCCGCCGAATAGGCGTGAGGCACCGACGAAGGCCGCCCGGGAAGCCGGGCGGCCTTTTTCATGCGTTCCCTCTCAGGACCGGGCGGGAAAGCCGTAGAGGTCGGCCGGGTTGTCCGCCAGCATGCGCCGCCACACGGTCTCATCCCCGAGCCAGCCGCCGATGCGCGAGAGGGCGCGGCGGTCGTCGACGGCCTCGAAGGGTTCCACGGCGGACGGCGCCGCGGCCCGGTTGCGGCTGGTATGGGGCCAGTCGCTGCCCCAGAGCAGCCGCTCCGGCGCGGCGCGGGCGAGTTCGCCGACGAGGGCCGCGAGACCGGGCGCGGCGTCGGGGTCAGCCACCACGCGGTGGGGCGCCGAGAGCTTCACATGCGCGCCCTCGGTCGCCACCAGGCGCAGGAGCGCGGCCCCGGCTTCCCGCAGCGGCACGCCGCCCCGTGCGACTAGGCCGAAATGGTCGATCACCACGGGCAGCCCCGCCCCGCGGATCGCGGGGCCCAGCGCCGAGACGACGTGATGGGCCGCGAAGACCTGCAGGTGCCACCCGCTTCCCCGGAGCCGGCCGGCGAAGCGCTCCAGCACACGGGCCGCCGCCGAGGCGTCATCCTGCCCGCCGGTGTGAAGGTTGAGGCGGACGCCCCGCGCGCCGCGCGCGTGCAGCGCCGCCAGGGCGGCGTCGTCCACATCGGGCTCCAGCACCAGCACGGCCCGCGCCCGGCTGCCGAGGGCGGTCACGGCATCGAGGGTGCAGCGGTTGTCCGTGCCGTAGACGCTGGGCTGCACCACCACCACACGATCCAGCCCGTGGGCGCCGAGAAAGGCCGCGAGGTCGGGCAGGTCCGCCCGGCCCGGCGTGTAGGCGCGCGCGGGATCGAAGGGATAGGCCGCGGGGTCGCCGAAGGCGTGGACGTGGCAATCCGTGCTGCCGGCGGGCATGTCCATGGTGCCCATCAGTCGAGCGTCGCGCCGGAGGCCTGCACCACCGGCCCCCAGTAGCGCATCTGCTGGTCCCAGAAGGCCGTGAACTCCGCGGGGCGGGAGCCCACGGGATCGACGCCGATCTCCACCATGCGCTGGCGGCAGCCCGGTTCCCGCACCGCCTTCACCGCGGCATCGGCCAGCCGCTCGATCAGCGGCCCCGGGGTGGCGGCGGGGGCGAAGAGGCCATGCCAGATATAGGTCTCGTAGCCGGGCAGCCCGGCCTCGGCGATGGTGGGCACGTCGGGCAGCAGCGGCACGCGCTGCGCGGTGCTGACGCCCAGCGCGCGGAAGCGGCCGTCGCGCACGAAGGGCAGCAGGGCCGGAATGACGTTGATCATGAAGTCGATGTTGCCTGCCATCATGTCGTTGATGGCCGGCCCCTCGCCGCGATACGGCACATGCGTCGCCTCGACCCCCGCCATGCGCGTGAACAGCGCGGAGGAGAGGTGCAGGATCGTGCCGGGGCCGGATGAGCCGTAGCTGTAGCCGCCGGGCTTCGCGCGCAGCAGCGCGACGAAGTCCTGCACGGTGCGGGCGGGGATCTCGGCGCGGATGGCCAGCACGTTGGGCGCCAGCCCGACCTGGCTGACCGCCGCGAAATCCCGCCGGATGTCATAGGGCAGGTTCTTGTAGAGAAAGCCGTTCAGCACCGCGGAGGACACGGTGTGCAGCGCGATGGTGTAGCCATCGGGCGCCGACTTCGCGACCGCGTCCGTGCCGATCGTGCCGCCCGCGCCGCCGCGGTTCTCCACAACAACCGGCTGGCCCAGGAAGGGTGCCATGCAGGAGGCGACCAGCCGCGCCACGATGTCGGCCGTGCCGGCGGCGGCGAAGGGCACCACCATTCGCACGGGCCGGGTGGGGTAGTCCGGCGCCTGGGCCGTGGCCGGCGCGGCGAGCGCCGCCCAGCCCGCGGCGGCGAGCGCGATCAGGGTCCGCATGGGGTGTGTCCCTCCCTTCGTCGGTCCATGGGTGCGTCAGTCCACGGTGATGCGCGCGTCCCGCACCACCTCGGCCCATTTGCGGCGCTCGGCGGCGGCGAAGGCCGCAAAGGCCTCGGGCGAATTGCCGGAGGGCTCGGCGCCGTCGTCGGCGATGCGGGCGCGGACATCGGGAGCCGACAGCGCGGCGGCGATCTCGCGCTGCAGGCGGTCCACGATCGGGCGCGGCGTGCCGGCCGGGGCCATGATCCCGTACCAGGCGGCCATCTCGTAGCCAGGCACCCCCGCCTCGGCGACCGTGGGCAGGTCGGGCAGCGCGGGCACGCGGGTGGCGGAGGTGACGGCCAGGGCCCGGACCAGCCGGTCCCGCACCAGCCCGATGGAAGAGGGGATGGTGGCCGGCATCATCTCCAGCGTGCCCGCCACGAGGTCGTTCAGTGCCGGCCCCGCGCCGCGATAGGGCACGTGCTGGATCTCGATGCCGGCCCTGAGCGCGAAATAGGCGCCCGCCAGGTGATTGGCCGAGCCGTTGCCGGCGGAGCCGTAGTTCAGCGCCCCCGGCCTGGCCTTCGCCATAGCGATCAACCCGGCAAGGTCCGTGGCCGGCACCTTCGGGTTGACCAGGATCAGCATCGGTGCCGCGGCCAGCAGGGTGACCGCCGTCAGCGCCTCGGCGGGATCGGGGCGAAGATTGCGGAAGAGGCTGGGGTTGACCGCGATGGGGCCGATATTGCCGACCAGCAGGGTGTAGCCGTCCGGCGCGGCCTCGGCCGCGATGCCGGTCGCCAGGTTGCCCGCGCCCCCCGGGCGGTTGTCCACCACCACCGGCACGCCCAGGCGCTGCCCGGCGCGCTCGGCAACCGCGCGGGCCATCACGTCGGTCCCGCCGCCGGCGCTGTAGGGCACGATCAGGCGGATGGGGCGGCTGGGCCACCCCTCCGCCGCGCCCTGCGCCACCGCGGGTCCCGCGAGCAGCGCGAGCCCCGCGCCGAGGGAGCGGCGGTGGATCATGCGGCCCGCGCTTCCGCCAGCCGCGCGACGATCGCCTGCCCCGTGGCCTTTGTCCCGAGCCGCCCGCCGATGTCGGAGGTGGATTCGCCCGCCGCCACCGCCTCCGCCACCGCGGCCTCGATCGCGCGGCTGGCGGCGGCAAAGGCGCTGCTGCCCAGCCGCTCCGCGTGCCAGTCGAGCAGTTGCGCGGCCGAGAGGATGAGGGAAAGTGGGTTGGCGCGGTCCTGCCCGGCGATGTCGGGCGCCGAGCCGTGCGCCGCCTGCGCCATGGCGTAGCGCGCGCCGGCGTTCACCGAGCCGCCCAGCCCGATGCTGCCCGACAACTCGGCCGTCAGGTCCGAGAGGATGTCGCCGAACATGTTGGTGGTGACGATCACGTCGAAGTTCTGGGGGGCGCGCACCACATGGGCGCACATCGCGTCGATGATGATCTCGTCCAGCACGATGCCCGGGAACTCGGCCGCGACCTTGCGGCATTCGTCGAGAAAAATGCCGTCGCCGATCTTGAGCACGTTGGCCTTGTGCACGGCGGTGACATGCTTCTTCCGGGTCGCGGCCAGGCGGAAGGCGGCGCGAGCGATGCGCTCGCAGCAGAGCCGCGTGATGCGGCGGAGCGAGATGCAGACATCGGGCGTCACCAGGATCTCGCTGCCGCCGGATTCCATGTTGCGGTCGGCGTAGAAGCCCTCGGTGTTCTCGCGCACCACGATCAGGTCGAACTCCGCCGCCGCGTGGTGGCGCACGCCCGGATAGGTGCGGGCCGGCCGCACATTGGCGAAGAGGTCGAGGTTCTTGCGGAAGAACATGGAAGGGTTGATGCCGCCCTTGCTCTCGTCCGTGTAGTCGAAGGTGGACATGGGGCCGAGCACCAGCCCGTCCGCCGCGCGCACCTTGTCCAGCAGCTCCGGCCGCACGGTGGTGCCGTGGCGCTTGAGGCTCTCGTGCCCGGCCATGTCGGGGTCGAGCCGGAGGCCGAGGCCGAAGCGCGTGGAGGCGGCCTCGAGCACGGCGACGGTGGCCTCCGTGATCTCCGGCCCGATGCCGTCCCCGGGCAGGACCACCAGGTGCATCGCGTTGCTCAATGACATCAGTCGCAGTCTCCGAATAAGCGGCCCCTACTGGGCCGAAACCTTGGCGGCGCGGATCACCGGTTCCCACAGCGTGAACTCGTCGCGCACGAAGCCGTCGAGTTCGGCCGGCGCGGAGCCCTCGGCCTCCGTGCCGAGTTCGGCGAGCCGCGCCTTCACCGCGGGGTCGCCGAGGATCTCGCGCAGGGCGGCGCTGAAGCGGGCCACGATCTCGGGCGGCGTGGCGCGGGGCGCGAAGAGCGCGGTCCAGGAGCGCACGGCGAAGTCCTGCACGCCGAGCTCGGTCACGGTGGGGATGTCGGGCTTGAGCGCCGAGCGCTTCTCCCCGGCCACGGCCAGGATCTTCACCGTGCCGGCCTCGCCCTGGGGCAGCGCCGTCGGCAGGTTGAGGAAGGCGAGCGAGACCTGCCCGGCCACGAGGTCGTTCAGCGCGGGCCCGCCGCCGCGATAGGGAACATGGACGATGTCCACCCCCGCCCGCATGGCGAAGAGCTCCCCCGCCAGGTGCTGCGACCCGCCGACGCCGGACGATGCGAAGGAGTGCTTCCCGGGTTCGCGCTTGAGCAGCGCGAGCAGCCCCGCGAGGTCGGACGCGCCGAGCCGCCTGGCGACGGTCAGCGCCAGCGGCACGTCCGCCAGCATGGAAACCCCGGCAAAGGCCTGGCGCGGGTCCGGCATGCTACCCGGTGCGACGATCGGGTACATCACGTGGTTGCTGGCGGAGGAGACGAGAAAGACGGTGCCGTCCGCCGGCGCACGCGCCACCGCGGCCGTGCCGATGGAACCGCCCGCCCCCGTGCGGTTCTCCACCACGAAGGACCCGCCCAGCATCGCCTGCAGCTTCGGCGAGAGCAGCCGCGCCACCACGTCGGTGGAGCCGCCGGCGGCGTAGGGCACCACAAGCGTCACCGGCCTCTCCGGCCAGCGCTGCGCGAGCGCGGGCGCCGCGAGGATCGCGCCCGATGCGGCCAGCAGGCCGCGCCGCTTGATCATCATCCGTTTACTCCCTTCTGCGTGCCCGCTTCGAAGCCGGCGCTTGCAAGCCAACCCATGCGCTTGCGACCATGATGGAAGACGGCCGCCGCAGAATGGCTGTACCGGAGGAATCGATGACCGCCACCCGCCGCGCGCTGCTTCTTTCCAGCCCCTTGCTTGCCAAGCCCGCCCTCGCGCAGCGCCGCTGGCCGGAGAGGCCGGTGCGCATCGTCGTGTCCTTCACGGCGGGCGGCACCACGGACATCATCGCGCGCATCGTCGGGAACCTGCTCTCGGAGCGCTGGGGACAGCCGGTGGTGATCGAGAACCGCGCGGGCGCGGGGGGCAACATCGGCACCGAATACGTCGCGCGTTCGGCGCCCGACGGCTACACGCTGCTGGTCGCCTCCGTGGGTCCGCTGGCGGTGAACCAGTCGCTCTACCGCACCATGCCCTACGACACGCGCCGCGACCTCGCGCCCGTCACGCTGCTGGCGAACGTGCCGAACATCCTGGTGGTGGCACCGGACTCGCCCGCGCGCGGCGTGGCGGACCTGGTGGCGCTGGCGAAGGCGCGGCCGGGCCAGCTTTCCTACGGCTCGACCGGCGTGGGCACATCCTCGCACCTGTCCAGCGCCATGATGGACCAGATGGCAGGCGTGCAGACCACGCACGTGCCCTATCGCGGGGCGGTCGCGCTGAACGACCTGATGAGCGGGCGCATCGACTTCATGTTCGCCACCATCCCCTCCGTGATCGAGCAGATCCGGGGCGGCAAGCTGCGGGCGCTGGCGGTGTCCACGCTGAAGCGCTCGCGCTCCTCGCCGGATGTGCCGACCATGGAGGAGCAGGGCTTTCCCGGCTTCGACGCATCCTCCTGGTTCGGCATCCTGGGCCCGGCCGGCATCCCGCGGGAGGTGGTGGACCGCGCATCGGCCGATGCAGCCGCCGCCATGCGCCGGCCCGACATCGAGCGCCAGATGGTGGAGCAGGGCGCCGATCCCGTGGGCAGCACGCCCGCCGAGTTCGGCACCTTCCTGGATGCGGAGATCGCGCGCTGGGCGGGCATCGTCCGCCTGTCCGGCGCCAGCGTGAACTAGCGCCACGCGCATCATTCCGCGTAGGTCGGGTCGAGCCTGTCCAGCATGCGCAGCAGGCCCGGCCATTCCATCAACCCGTAGGGGCGGCGGACATTGGGCTGGTAGTTCTGGAAGGTCGCATCCAGCACGGGCTGCGGCACCGGGTGCAGCGGCGTGTTGCAGGACATGGCGGCAATCTGCGCGCGGCAGGACAGCTCCAGCCGGTGCAGCGCGTTGAAGGCCTCGCCCACCGAGCGGCCGACGGTCAGCAGGCCGTGGTTGCGCAGGATCATGGCGTTGTTGTCACCGAGGTTGGCGACCAGCGCGTCCTGCTCCGCAAGGTCCAGCACCACGCCCTGGTACTCGTGGTAGCTGATCCGGGTGAAGCGCATCGCCGTCTGCGTCATCGGCAGCAGCCCGCATTCCAGCGAGGACACCGCCATGCCCGGCCAGGTGTGCGTGTGGATCACGCAGTCCAGCTCGTGCTTCGCGCGGTGGATGGCGGAGTGGATGACGTAGCCCGCGCGGTTGATGCCATAGTCGAAGTCGCCGTAGTCGGGCTTGTCGAGGATGGTGCCGTCGATGTCGACCTTGATGAGGGCGGAGGCCGTCATCTCCTCGTACATCATGCCGTAGGGGTTGATGAGGAAGGCATTGTCCTCGCCTGGCACGCGGACGGAGATGTGGTTCGCCATCATGTCCGCCATGCCGTAATGGGCAACGAGGCGGTAGCAGGCGGCGCAGTCGATGCGCGCCTGCCATTCCGCGGGGGTCACGCGCTCCCGCATCGGGGTGATCCGCAGCGTCTTCTTCGCGTGTTCCAGCATGGGCTTTCCTCCTCCGTTCCGCGCCTGCGCGGCCGTTGCGGGCATGTTGCGCCCGCATGTTCCGCCTGGCCGCGCCATCCCGCCAGGGTTTTCCCGCCCCCGGCGTCTTCCCGAAGCCGCGAGCCTCAGGCCGCGGAGCCGAGCGCCCGGTCGGAGGGCGCGGTGCCCGGAGGCGGCGGCGTCGGGTGCCGCTCCAGTGCGTGGCGCAGCAGGGCGGCCGAGCGGTAAACCCCGTGCACCATCTTCGAGTAGGGGATCACCAGGAACAGGGCCAGGATGATGCCGAGATGGACGGCCAGCAGCACGCCCATGGCCCCGGTCTCGCGCAGAGCCAGCAGCAGCAGCCCGGTGGACGCCGTGAGCAGCAGCAGCACCAGCAGCGCGTAATCCGCGCCCAGCAGGTTGCGCGCGGCCGGCGCGGGATCGGAGACGATCTTGGCCCAGATCAGCCCGGCCGTGCCAACCACCATCCCGATCCCGCCCCAGAAGCCGAGCTGCACGGGCAGGCTGAAGAAAGCATAGGGCGCCTCCAGCCCAAGGAAGTGGTCGTACACGGTCGCCGTGCTGGTGGAGGCGAAGCAGAGCAGGAACCCGTAGAACATCGCGTGGTGGAAGCGCCGGCGGGACTGGGAGAAGGCCTCGTCGCGGTCGTTGCAGCCCCCTCCCCCGCCGCCCAGGTTCTTCAGCGTGAGGATGTCGTGCAGCGCCACCATCAGCGGCCGGCCGCGCGTCAGCTCATCCGCCCGCCCGCCGGTGTCGCGCCAGAAGTTGCGGAAGCCCATCACCAGGGCGAGGATGGAGAAGAGGAAGGTGCCGCCCGCCAGCGTGGTCATCAGCCACCACGGGATCACGCGGTAGAAGGCGCCCGGCCCGACCTGCGGCTGGTACAGCACGCGATGGTCCACCAGGGCCATGGTCAGCAGCAGCACCAGCGCGATGCCGGCCGCGGCCACCAGCGACACCACCGTGCCGTTGCGCTTGAACAGCCCCGCCAGCGGCCCCGGCCAGGCATATTCCTCGTAGGTGTCCGCCCTCACCTGGGCCAGCACCTGCGGCACGTTGATGTTGAAGGGGTGCGGCGGCGCGTACTGGCAGGCGTAGTAGCAGCCCTTGCAGTTGTGGCAGAGGTTGGCGATGTAGCTGAGGTCCCCGGTGGAGAACTCGCGGCGCATCGTCATCGCCGGGAAGACGGCGCAGAAGCCCTCGCAGTAGCGGCAGGCGTTGCACACCTCCATCGCGCGGCGGGCTTCGGTGGTGGCCTCAGTTTCGCGCATTCTTCGCGGCCTCCCTGCCTGCGATCCGTCCGAAGACGGTGCCGATCGCCATGCCGAAGCCGGCGAGGTAGCCCTTGCCGAGGATGGAGCCGGCCATGATCTCGCCCGAGGCGAAGAGGTTCGCGCAGGGGCGCCCGTCGTCCATCCGCACCCGCGCCGTCTCGTCCACCTTCACGCCGAGATAGGTGAAGGTGATGCCCGGGCGCAGCGGATAGCCGATGAAGGGCGGGTCCGTGATCGGCCGCGCCCAGTGGGTCTTCGGCGGATCGAGCCCTTCGGTGCGGCAGCCGTCCAGCCGCGTGCCGTTGAACTCGCCGGGCACGCAGGCCGCGTTGAACTGCGCGACCGTTTTCTCCACCGCCGCCGGATCGAGGCCCAGCTTCACCGCCAGCTCCCCCACCGTGTCCGCCTTGATGGCCGGGAACACGGAAGGCATGAACAGCCGCTCGGCCTTGGAATCGATGATCGAATAGGCGACCTGGTCCGGCTGCTGCGCGACGAGCCGCCCCCAGATGGCATAGCGCTTGGGCCAGACATCCTCGCCCTCGTCGTAGAAGCGCTGTCCGTGCTTGTTCACCACCACCGAGAAGGGCACGCAGTCCAGGCGCGTGACGATGCCGCCGTCGTATTTCGGCGCGCGCCCGTCGATCGCCACCGCATGGCACTGGGAGGGATCGCCGACGGAGGCGATGCCCTGGTCCAGCAGGTTCCGCAGCACCTTGCCCTGGGCATAGGGCGTGCCGCGCACCAGGAAGTTCTGCGCGGCTTCTCCCCATCCGTCCTTCAGCCATTCGAGGTTCGCCTGGAAGCCGCCGGATGAGGCGATGACGACCTTGGCCCGGACCGTCTCGGGGAAGCCGCGGTGGTCGATCACCACCTCCCGCACGAAGCCGTCGTCCATCTTCAGGTCGACCGCCTCGGTGTCGTAGAGGATGTCGATGCCCAGCCGCTCGGCCGTCGCGAAATAGGCGTTCACCAGCGCCTTGCCGCCGCCGAGGAAGAAGAGGTTCGTGCGGGACAGGCTCAGCGTGCCGGAAAGCGAGGGCTGGAAGCGCACCCCGCAGGCCTCCATGAAGGGCAGCGCGTCATGCGTCAGGCGGATGGTCATCCGCGCCAGGTTCTCGTCGGTCTGCCCGCCGGTGACGCGCAGCAGGTCGTCCCAGTACTCGTCCTCCAGGTAGCTCTCGGTCAGCACCTTGGTGGGCTCGGGATGCATGGTCCGCATGTTGCGCGTGTGGCGGCTGTTGCCGCCGCGCATGGGCTTGGGGGCGTGCTCGATCAGCAGCACCGAGCAGCCGGCCTGGCGCGCGGTCACCGCGGCGCAGAGGGCGGCGTTGCCCCCGCCGATCACCAGCACGTCCCAGATGCGCGAGAAATCCGGCATCGCCGCTCGTGTCCCCCCGAATGTATACCGGCGGATACGATGTGCGGGCCGCGGTTTCAAGCCTTCTGGCGGCGGCGCCTTTCAGCCCGGTCCGTTGGAGAGGCCGATCCTCACCTTGAAGGCATTGCGGATGTGCCGCCGCGCCGCCGCCTCGGCCGCCGCGGCATCCCGCGCTTCGATGGCCGCCACGATCGCCGCGTGCTCCCGCACGGACTCCGACCCCCGGTTCGGCACGGCCAGGGTGGTGCCCGCCAGGAGGGCGAGGGAGAGCCGGAGGTTCTCCAGCATGGTGTTGAGGAAGCCGTTGCGGGCGGACAGGCAGATCTGGCGGTGGAACAGGCGGTTGGTACCGGCCAGCGCCGCCGGGTCGTCCAGCAGGCCGCCGTCGCGTTCCACCATCTCGCGCAGCACCTCCACCTCGGTGGCGGTGGCATGGGTGGCGGCCAGGCCGGCCGCGGTGCCCTCAAGCACCTCCCGCATGTGGTAGAGCTCGGTCATCTCGGCATAGCCGAGGCTGGCCACCACCGCCCCGTGATGCGGCTCGTGCAGCACCAGCCCCTGCGCCTCCAGCCGCTTCAGGGCTTCGCGCACGGGGGTCCGGCTGATGCGGAAGCGCTCCGCCAGCTCGGCCTCGCGCAGGCGGGTGCCGGCCGGAAGCGCCCCGCTGTCGATGGCCTCCAGCAGCAGGTCATAGGCCTCGGAGCCGGAGGAGCGGCTGGGCTTGGCGGTCATGGCGTTCCTCACCCCGTCCGCCGGTCGCGCGCGATGTCCAGGAAGACCTCCTCCAGGTCGTCCCGGCCGTAGCGGGAGAGCAACTCGGCGGGCGCGCCGCTGTCCACCAGACGGCCCTTCTTCAGCATCAGCACATGGCCGCAGAGCCGCTCGACCTCCGCCATGTTGTGGGAGGCGAGCAGGATCGCGCAGCCGCTTTCCGCGCGGTAGCGCTCCAGCCAGGAGCGCACCCAGTCCGCCGTGTCCGGGTCCAGGCTGGCCGTGGGTTCGTCCAGCAGCAGCACGTCCGGCCGGTTGATCAGGGACTTGGCCAGCGCCACCCGTGTCTTCTGCCCGGCCGAGAGCTGCCCGGCCGGGCGGTCCATCAGGTCCTCCAGGGAAAGCTGCGCGGCCAGTTCGGCGATCCGGTGCTCCGCGTCCGGCACGTCGTAGAGGTGGGCATAGACCCGGAGGTTCTCCCCCACGCTCAGCCGATGGGGCAGCGCGATGTAGGGGGAGGAGAAGTTGGCGCGCGCGAGGGCGGCGAAGCGGTTCCGCGCCATGTCGTGGCCCATCAGGCTGACCCGCCCGGTGGTGGGGATCAGCAGGCCCAGCAGCATGGCGATGGTGGTGCTCTTGCCCGCGCCGTTCCCGCCCAGCAGCCCCACCGTGCCGCCGCGCGGCAGGATGAAAGACAGGTCGTCCACCGCCAGGGTGGCGCCGTAGCGCTTGGTCAGCCCCTCCGCCGCGATGGCGGGGGCCTGGGGGTCGGGTGCGTGGCGCATGGTTCAGTGGAGTAAGCCGCCCGGCGGTGGCCCGCCAGGGGCGTTCAGCGGCGCAGGTGGCGGTCCGTGGCCCGGCCCTGGAACAGGGTGACGCCGTTCTCCCACCCCCAGGCGATGGCGGCGGCCCGGTCCGCGCCCGTCAGCACCACCTCCATTCCATCGAGGGCCGCCACCGCGCCGGGATCGGCGGGCAAGGTTTCGTTCCAGGCCAGGCGCACCATGGTCGCGCGGATCCGCGCGGGTTTCAGCAGGGCCAGCGCGGCGCCGCAGCCCGCCTCCAGCGCCAGGCCGTAGCCTCGGCTGAGCGCGAGGTCCCGCCCCAGGGCAAAGCCCGCCGGGTCCGCCAGGATGCCCGCCGCCGGGATGGACAGCGTGAGCATGGGCCGCACCGCCCCCGGCAGACGCCCGTCCAGCGCCAGGAAGGCTTCCGAGGTGAGCGCCGCGACGGAAAGCGACAAGTGCAGCGGCTTCGGCGATGCCAGCCATTCCGGCCGGGCAATGCCCGCCAGCATCCGCTGTTCCAGCAGCAGGCGGAGCCGGGCGGCCAGGGCGGGCGCTTCCTCCAGCCCGAAGCCGGGGAGCAACCGGTCCCGCAGCGCGGCGGGCATCGGGGCGATGGCCTCCGCCTCCACCCCCGACCCCCCTTCCGGCCAGAGGCGGCAGACGGGCTGGCGGCGCAGATAAGGGGCGGGATCGGCGCGCATCAGCGCGGGCAGGATGGCGGCCAGCGCCTCGGCTTGCAGCGGTGGCAGCGCGGGCGTGGCGGGCGGTGCGGCGGGGGCGAGGCCCAGGCTTTCCTCCAACGCCGCCAACACCGCGCCGGACTCTTCCGGCAGGCGCAGGCCGCGCACCACCTCGGCGGCGGCGCCATCCTCCAGCGCGCCGTCGAGCACGCGCAGCACGGCCGGGCGGAGCGTATCGGGCGGGGCGGTGGCCACGGCCATGTCGCCGTCCGGCAGGTGGAAGACGCGGGCGCGGCGGGCGTGCTGGGGCAGGGCCAGGGCCTCGCGCAGCAGGCGGCGATGGTGCGGGCGGTCCAGGCCGCGCGGCAGGCGGGACAGCTTGAGCCACAGCACGTCCCGCACCGCGCCGGAGGCGAGGCAGAGGCGCACCAGCGCCGCCAGTTCCGCCGCGCCGCCGTCCGGGCCGGTGAGGGGCGGCGGGTCCGCCGGCAGGGGGCTGGCCCACTTGGCACGCGCGGGGAAATCGAGGGCGAGGCTCATCCTGCGCGCCCGTCCGCCCGACGCCACCACGCGGCGAGAAGGCGGTCCGGCCAGGGGCCAGTGAAACGGCCGATTCCCCGCGCCAGGCCCCATTCCAGCCCCGCAGCGTCCGCAACGCCCCCCAACACCACCCGCGCCGGGTTCAACAGGCGCCACAGGCCGGCGGGCAGCGCGTCCAGCCCGGGTTCGAGCGTGAGGTGCAGCACCGCGCCCGGCAGCTGCGCCGGGTCCAGCAGGGCGAGCGCCGCGACGGAGAGGCCGTCGACGCCAAAGAGGGCGGCGGGCGGGCGGGCCAGGGCGCGCAGCGGAAGGACCGGCAGGAGGGGTGCCGCGCCGAGGTCCGGCAGGGTCTCGGGCGGCAAGTCGAGATGGAGCGGTCCCTCCGGCGGGGGGACCAGGCCGAGTGCCCGGCGGGCCACCAGGTTGCCTGCATGCTCCTGCCAGGGGGCGCCCGCCCAGCGCGGGCCGAGGGCCGCCGCGATGGCGGATGCCGAGGGCAGGACGCGCAGCCCCGCCGGGCGCGGGCCGCCACCCGCGCCGAATCCGAGGATGGGCCGGCGTTCCAGCAAAGCTTCCAGCGGAAGGGCGCGGAGAATGGCCTCGGGCCCGGAGGCGCTTGCGGCGGCGGCGGGCGGCGTCGCCGGGGCTTCGGTCAGCAGGGCGGCGTCCCGCCCGTTCAGCACGGCCGAGAGCGCGCGCCGCGCCATCTCCAGGGCGGGCGGCGCGGCTTCCAGCCGCCAGGCGCCCTGCCCGGCCGCCGAAACGCGGCCGCCGCGGTTGCGCGCGGCGTCCTCCAGCAGCGCGCGGGCCACCCGGTGGGCTTCCGGTGCGAGGCCGGGGCCCGGGCGGAACAGCAGCGCCGCGAGCGGTGGCCCATGCCGGGCCTGGTGCGGGGCGGGGATCATGGCGCTGATTTTGCGCCGCCAGGGTTAACCCGCCGTCACCACGCGCATCGCCCGGTTGCCACCCGACCCGGCGGCGGGCTACCCCAAAGCGGATGAACGGCCCCGCGCCAGAAACCCCGATCCCCCCCATGGCCGCGGCCGACCTCTCGGAGGCGGTGCGCGCGCTTCGCCGCGCCTCGGTGCTGGTGGTGGGCGACGCCATGCTGGACCGCACCGTCTATGGCACGGTCACCCGCATCTCGCCCGAGGCCCCCGTGCCCGTGCTGACCGTGGAGCGCGAGGTCGCGACCCCCGGCGGTGCCGGCAACGTGGTGCGCAACCTCACCGCGCTTGGAGCCTCCGTCGCTTTCCTGTCGGTGGTGGGGGACGACCAGGCGGGGTCGGACCTGACCGGGCTGATCGGCGGCCAGCCGGGGGTGGAGCCCTGGCTGCTGGTGCAGGGCGGGCGCGCCACCACCACGAAGACGCGCTTCATCGCCTCGGGCCAGCACCTGATGCGCGCCGACCACGAGGTGGCCCAGGCCATCCACCCGCGGCTGGCGGACCGCATGGTGCGGATCGCCCAGGACACGATCGCGGCCACCAAGGTCATGATCCTGTCCGACTATGGGAAAGGCGTGCTGGCCGGCGACGTGCCGCAGCGCCTGATCGCCGCCGCCCGCGCGGCGGGGCGCCGCGTGGTTGTGGATCCCCATGGCGGCGAGCACGGCGCCTATGCCGGTGCCGACCTGATCACCCCCAACCGGGCGGAGCTGCGCGCCGCGACGGGCATGCCCGTGGACGGCGAGGCGGCCCTGCTGGCCGCCGCCCGCGCGCTGCGCGACCGCCACGGCATCGGCGCCGTGCTGGTGACGCGCGGCAAGGAGGGCATGACGCTGCTGGACGGCGACACCGTGCACCACTTCCACGCCGAGGCGCTGGAGGTGGCCGACGTGGCCGGCGCCGGCGACACGGTGGCCGCGCTGGTGGCGGCCGGCATGGCGGCGGGCCTGCCCCTTCCGGTGGCCGCGCGCCTGTCCAACATCGCGGCGGGGCTGGTGGTGGGCAAGGTGGGCACGGCGGTGGCCCGCGATGCCGACATCCTGGAATCCCTGGGCGCGGAAGGCGGCGCCCTGCGCAAGATCGTCTCCCGCCTGCGCGCGGCGGAGCAGGCGGAGCGCTGGCGCCGGCATGGCTGGCGCATCGGCTTCGCCGATGGCTCCTTCGACCTGCTGACCCCCGGCCACCTGCACATGCTGGAACAGGCGCGGCGCTGGTGCGACCGGCTGGTGGTGGGGCTGCGCTCGGACGAGGCGATGCGCCGCCTGAAGGGCTCCACCCGCCCCGTCCAGGCCGAAGCGGCGCGGGCGGCGGTGCTCGCCTCCCTTCCGTCCGTGGACCTCGTGACCGTGTTCGACGACGACGCGCTGCTCGCCCTGGTGGAGGCCGTCCGCCCGGACGTCCTGATCAAGGGCGCCGACTACCGGGCGGACGAGGTGATCGGCGGCACCCTGGTCCAGGAATGGGGCGGCACCGTCCGCCTGGCGGCGCTGCTGCCCGACGGGAACGCTGCGGTGGCGGGACTGCAGGACTGAAGCGGGACTGGCCGGCCGCGGGATGCGGCGGCCAGCCCCTTTCCGGCGTTGGGCTAGCGCGCGGGCGGCGGCACGGCCGAGGGCGGGTTCCCGCCGCCCTGGGTGGTCTGAACCGTCTGGCCGCGCAGCGTGCCGATCAGGATCAGGTGCTCCTTGATCGAGTTGTTGGACAGTGTCGCCATGATCTTGTCGGGGACCGGCCCGCGGCCCTCCATGATGGCGCTGGTCAGGCTCAGCAGCTCCTGATGGCCGCGTTCCTGAACCTCGAGGAACATGCGCTCGAACTCGGCACCGCTTGCGGCATTCAGCGCCTCGATCATCTTGCCGCGCTCGTTGCCCAGGCTGGCCATGGGAAAGTCGTGCCCGGCCAGCTTCATGGCCTGGGCCACGCCCTCCTGTTCCTGCACCTCGAACTGGGCGAAGCGCTTCACCTCGGGGTTGGTGGCCTTCTCGCCCCCGATCCTGGCGGTGGCATGGGAGAAGGAGCCGGCCTCGAACAGCATGCGCGCCAGGCGTTCGGGCGGGGCCGCGGCCAGGTTCTCCGGGGGCACGTTGGCGCTGGGGGAGTTGCCCTGGGCCTGGGCCAGGCCGGGGGCGAGGACAGGAAGAAGGGCGGCCCCCGCGAGGGCGAGCGGGATGGTGCGGCGGTTCATGGCGTGCGTTCTCCGGAAGGTGCCGCCGCGCGGGTGGCACGGGAGGCGGAGAAGGAACGGGCGGTCCGTCCCGCAGTTCCGTTGGACAGAATAGCTGCCGCTATTCGCAGAGCAGCGCCGCCCTCATCTCCTGCGCACCCATGGGGTCCATCGCCGCCGCCAGGCGTCCCGCCGCCAGCACGGCGTAGCGGTGCATCAGCGACTTGCGCCGCGCCCCGGCCAAGGGCCGGTGCTCGGTGTCGCGCAGCATCACGGCGTCGAAGCCGTCGCTCACGATCAGGCCGATCTCCTCGGGGATCAGCTCCTGCGGGAAGTCGCAATCCACGGCGAAGTAGAGCCGGTCGCACCAGGCCCGGTACTCGTGCCACTTGTTGTCGGACAGGAAGTCGCGCGGGCCGGACTTCACCTCGATGGCGAAGAGGCAGCCCTCGGGGGTCAGCGCCATGATGTCCAGCCGCCGCCCGCAGGGGATGGGCATCTCGGCGAGGGGGGCCCAGCGGTGGCGGGCACAGAAGCGCATGGCGGCGCGGCAGGTGGAGGCCGTGCGCTCGGGAATGGTCAGGTCCAGCGGCATGGGCCGGATTCACCCCCAGACGTGAGGGAGGTCAAGCTTCACCTGCGCCCCCTGCCGGGTGTAGGGAGGGGCGTGCCCGATAACCTCCCCTTCTGGAAGCGGAAGTCGCTCTCCGCCATGACCCGGGCGGAGTGGGAATCCCTCTGCGACGGCTGCGGCCGCTGCTGCCTCCACAAAATCCGCGACGCGGACACGGAGGAGGTCCACTTCACCAACGTCGCCTGCCGCATGCTGGATACGCAGGGCTGCGGCTGCCGCGACTACGCCAACCGCCGCGCCCATGTGCCGGACTGCGTGCAGCTCAAGGCGAAGATGGTGCCCGCGTTGGACTGGCTTCCGCCGACCTGCGCCTATCACCTCCTCGCCCGCGGGCAGGAGCTGCCCGAGTGGCACCCGCTGGTGTCGGGGGATCCCGAAAGCGTTCACCGCGCCGGCATCTCCGTCCGCGGACGCGCCGTGACGGAGCGGGATGCCGGGCCGCTGGAAGATCACGTGGTCGCCTGGCCTGGCCGCTGGCCTGCCAAGCGCGGCGCACCCAGGGCGGCGGAAGCTGCCAGGCAGAGCAGGCAAAGGAAGACGGGATGACCCAAGCGCTCTATGGCGGCGTGAATGCCGCCCTGATCACGGCGGTGGGAGCCGATCTCGCGCCCGACCATGTCCGCACCGCCGCCCATGCCAAGTGGCTGCTGGCCAATGGATGCGACGGCCTGGGCGTGCTCGGCACCACCGGGGAGGCCGCTTCCTTCGGGTTGCGCGAGCGCCGGGAGATCCTGGAATCCCTGGTTCAGAACGACGTGCCCGTGACCCGGCTGATGCCCGGCACCGGGGTTCCCAACATCACCGACACCGTGGAGCTGTCCCGCCACGCGCGCGACCTGGGCTGCCCGGGCGTGCTGGTCCTGCCGCCCTTCTACTACAAGAACCCGAGCGGGGAGGGGCTCTACGCCTACTTCTCGGAGGTGATCGAGCGGACGGGCAGCGGGCTGGCCTTCTATCTCTACCACTTCCCGGCGCAGTCGGCCGTGCCGCTGACGGTGGAGCTGATCGGACGGCTGATCGAGGCCTTCCCCGGGGTCGTGCGGGGCGTGAAGGACAGCACGGGCGACCCGGCCCAGGCCGAGGGCTTCATCAAGGCCTTCGCCAGCCGTGGCTTCGAGGTTTATCCGGGCGCCGACAACCTGTTGCAGCGCATGCTGGCGATCGGCGCCGCCGGCTGCATCACCGCGGCCAGCAACATCTGCGCCCGCTTCTCCCAGGTGGTGTTCACCCAGCGCAGCGGGCCGGAGGCGGACGCGGCGCAGCGGGTGGTGGATGCCTGCCGCGCCGCCGCCGGTTCGGCGCCCCTGATCCCCGGCCTGCGGGAGGTGCTGGCGCGCAGCACGGGCGACGAGGGCTGGCGCCACATCCGCCCGCCGCACACCCGCCTTTCCCCGGCGCAGGCGGATGCCGTCTGGGCCGCCTGGCAGGGCACGGGCGCCCTGCCGCTGCCGGGGCTGGAGGAATACGGCATGTCGCTGGCGGCGGAATGAGCGGCATGAGCGAGACCCTGCGCTGCCGCATCCCCGCCACCGCCACGGTGCAGGCGGACGACGAGACGTCCCGCGTCACGCGATGGGACTTCCCGCCCGGCGCGGAAACCGGATGGCACCGGCACGGCTGGGCCTATCTCGTGGTGCCCGTGACGGATGGGACCATGACGCTGGAGGAACCCGGCGGCGCCACGCGCGAGGCCACCATCAAGGCCGGCGTGTCCTACACCCGCCCGCCGGGGGTGGAGCACAACGTGGTCAATGGCGGCACCGAGCCCTTCTCCTTCGTGGAGATCGAGTTCAAGGCCCACCCCGGCTGACGCGGTGCCCGGCCCTCTGGGTCGGGACCTCCACCAGCACGTGCAGAAGGGAGGCGGCGGCGAAGGCCAGGGCCGTCGTCGCGAGGATCGCGGCCCAGGCCGGAACAGCGGCTTCCAACAGCAGGCGCAGCACGGCGTAGCCGGCCACGCCGTGCACCACGTAGAGCGGGTAGCTGACCCGGGCGAGGACCTCGAGCGGCACCGGCACCCGCCGGACGCGGTGGCGCGCCGCGAAGCAGGCCGCGAAGAGCGCCAGGGCGGCGCCATAGGCCAGCAGCCCCGGCAGGATCGCCTGCCCCATGATCCCCCCCGCCCATTGGAGGGCGAAAAGGGCGAGCAGCAGCGTCCCGCCGCGCAGGCACGCCGGGCCGCCTTCCGTCGCCCGGTGGCGGGCGCCGAACACGGTGCCGACCAGCATGAAGGTGATCATCTGCGCGCTGAGCGCCAGTTCCCCCATGGCGGCCTGTATGGCCGGCGGCCAGGGAATGGCGCCCGCCACCGCAGCGGCCCCGGTCAGGGCGAAGCCGGTTGCCAGCAGGGGCCGCACGCGCCCGGCCCGCAGGGCGGGGGCGAGCAGAAGGCAGAGCAGGTAGAAGCGCACCTCGATCGCGAGCGTCCAGCTGATGCCGTCGATGGTCGGCAGGCCCAGCAGGTCCTGCACGAAGAACAGGTGGGCCAGCCACTGCGCCGTGCCGAAGGGGGCGGGATTGCCGAAGTATCGGGCGCAGGCCCACACGGCGGCCATGGTGACCCCCAGCCCGAGCGCATAGGTCGGCCAGATCCGCAGCGCGCGCCCCAGCGCGAAGCCCGCCCTACCCCGCCCCACCAGGGAGAAGGGCACCACGAAGCCGGAGATCAGGAAGAACAACGCGACCCCGAAATGCCCGGCGAAGCCCTGCGGCAGCCAGCCATGCACCGCCAGCACGGAGGGCGAGGGCCCCTCCCAGATGGGGGCGCCGACGAAGGCGGCGGCGGTGGCGCGGTTGGTCCAGAAGTGCTGGGTGTAGTGGCTCAGCAGCACCGAGAGGGCGGCCAGGCCCCGCAGCGCCTGGGCAAAGGCGATGCGGGAGGAACCTTTGGCCAAATGGCTGTTTTCGCGTTCTTTTCGCACCGCGCAAACCACACGCCCTTCGTGGCGGCTGTCAAGTCGTTGAACCCGACCCCGCCCAGGGTCCATTCTCTTTCCATGGAACATAACGAGACCGAGGTCGTTCCCCTGCGCGCCCATCCCCTGGCCCTTCCGACGCCGACACCGGTGCGCTGGAACCGCTCGGCGCGGGCTCGCCGCGTCTCGCTGCGGATCGACCCACGCGCGGGTGAGGTGGTGGTGACCCTGCCGCCGCGCTCCGGCCGGAGGGCCGGCATGGCGCTGCTGAACACCCATGCCGCCTGGGTGAAGGAGCGCCTGGGCAGCCTGGCCCCGGCCGTGCCGCTGGCGGAGGGGCAGGCCGTGCCGCTCGGCGGCGTGCCGCATGCCATCCGCCACGACCCGTCGGCGCGGGGTCCCGCGATCCTCTGGAACGGGGAGATCGTGGTGGCCGGGGACAAGGCCTTTCTCACGCGCCGCGTGGCGGATTTCCTGAAGGGCGAGGCCAAGCGCCGCATCGCGGTGCTGGCGGCGGGGCACGCCGCCGCGCTGGGGGTGAAGATCCGGCGCATCGTGCTGAAGGACACGCGGTCCCGCTGGGGAAGCTGCGCGCCGGACGGCACCCTGGCCT
The DNA here is from genome assembly GCF_042433125.1 of Muricoccus vinaceus. Classification (NCBI taxonomy): domain Bacteria; kingdom Pseudomonadati; phylum Pseudomonadota; class Alphaproteobacteria; order Acetobacterales; family Roseomonadaceae; genus Muricoccus; species Muricoccus vinaceus. The sequence goes on from NZ_JBHLVZ010000005.1 coordinate 28,316, forward strand.
TCTCATGGCGGCTGGTGATGGCGCCGGACTGGGTGCTGGACTACGTGGTCGCGCATGAGGTCGGCCACCTGCGCGAACTCAACCACTCCGACCGCTTCTGGGCCCATGTGGCGCGGCTGACGCCGCACCGGGAGGCGGCGCAGGACTGGCTCAGGCGGAACGGGCCCACCCTGCTGCGGGTGGGGTGAGGCTCACACCCCCCGCTGCCAGCCGCCGTCCACCGCGACCCCCTGCCCCGTGACATAGGCGGCGACGGGGGCGGCCAGGAAGGCGACCATGGCGGCCACCTCCTCCGCGGTGCCGAAGCGGCGCATGGGGATGTCGGCCGAGGCGCGGGCGAGAACCTCGGCCTCCGGGATTCCCTCGTCCCTCGACATCTGCGCCGCGCGGTTCTGCCAGAGCGGCGTCAGCGCGCGGCCGGGGGAAACGCTGTTCACCGCGATCCCGTCCGGCGCCAGCTCGATCGCCAGCGTCTTGGCCAGGGCCAGCACCCCGGCCTTGTGGACGTTGGACACCACCTGATGCGCCGTGGGCTGGCGGGCGGAAACGGCGCCCAGCAGCACCACCCGCCCATCCCCCGCCCGCCGAAGCGCCGGCAGGAAGGCCCTGACCGCGCGCACGGTGCCGAGGATGTTGAACTCGTAGTTCTCCAGCCAGGCCTCGTCGGAGAGATCCTCGAAGGCGCTGCGACGGCTGCCGCCGGCGGCGCAGACCAGGGCGTGCAGCGGTTCGCCCCCCAGATGCGCCACGAGGGCCGCAAGGCTCGCCGGGTCGGACTGGTCGCAGAGGATGGCCTCGGGCGCCGTGCCCGCTTGCGCCCGCAATGTCTCCGACGCCGTATCCAGCCGTGCCGCATCGCGCCCGGCGATGAGCACGGACGCGCCCTCCCGCAGGAGCAGCCCTGCGGTGGCCAGCCCGATGCCGGAGGAACCGCCGATCACCAGCGCCCGGCGGCCGTGCATCCCAAGGTCCATGCCGCTACTCCACCCTCGCGCCGGTTTCGCGCACGATCGGCGCCCATTTCTCCGCTTCCTGCCGGATGAAGCGGCCGAGTTCCTCCGGTGAGGTCGGGATCGGCTCCACCCCCTGCCCTTCCAGGGAGGAGGACACGGCGGGATCGTCCAGCGCCTCCCGCATCGCCGCGTTCATGCGGGCGACGATCGCCGGCGGCAGTCCCTTGGGGCCGACGAGGGCGTACCAGTTCTGCACCTCGTAGCCCGGCAGCGTCTCGGCCAGCGCCGGCGTGCCTGGCATGGAGCGGACGCGCTTGAGCGTCGGCACCGCCAGCATGCGCAGCCGCCCGGACTGCACGTGCGGCAGGGCCGTGGGCGCGGTCGAGAAGGCATAGTCGATCTTGGCGCCGATCAGGTCTGTGATCATCGGACCGCCGCCACGATAGGGGACGTGCACGGTCTTCACCCCGGCCATGCGGTCGAGCAGCGCGCCCGCCAGATGCCCGGCCCCGCCCACGCCGGAGGAGCCGTAGGTGATGGTGTCCGGCGCGGCCTTCGCCGCCGCGATCAGTTCCGCCACGCTCTTCCACGGGCGTTCGGCGGGCACGACGAGCACGTTCAGCACGTTGCCGGCCATGCAGACGGGGGTGAGGTCCGCCTGCGGGTCGAAGGGAAGGCTGGCGTAGAGGCTGGTGTTGATGGACAGCGCGCCGATGGTTCCCATCAGGAAGGTGCTGCCATCGGCGGGGGCGCGCACCACCACCTCGGTCGCGAGGTTGCCGCCCGCGCCCGGACGGTTCTCGATCACCACGGGCACGCCGAGCAGGGCGGAGAGCTTGGGCTGCATCACGCGGGTGCTGATGTCCGTGGCGCCGCCGGCCGCGAAGCCGACGACGATGCGGATGGGCTTGCTCGGCCATCCCTCCTGCGCGCGGAGTTGGAGCGCGGGCAGCGCGAGGGCGAGGCCCCCGGCGCCGAGCAGGCTGCGGCGTCGCATCATCGTATCTCTCCCTTCATCGGTGCGCCCGGCCCCATCTCGCGCGGGGCTTGCCGGGCGCCCGTGTCAGCGGCGCTGGATTCAGCGTCCCTGGAACTGTGGCGGGCGCTTCTCCATGAAGGCGCGGCGGCCCTCGATGTAGTCCTCGCTGGCGAAGCACTCCGCCACGAGGCGCGCGCAGAGGGCCTCGTCGGGCTGGGGCTTCAGCGCCTCGCGCACGATGGCTTTCACGGAATCCACCGTCAGCGGCGCGTTGCCGGCGATCGTGCCGGCGTAGTCCTCGATGGTCGCCTCCAGCGCGTCGTCGGCCACCACGCGGTTCACCAGCCCCATCACGCGCGCGTCCTCGGCGGAGAAGCGCTTGGCGGTGAAGAACAGCTCCTTGGCGAAGGAAGGCCCGACGATCTCCACCAGCCGGCGGATGCCCTTCAGCGGATAGCCCAGGCCGAGCTTGGCGGCGGGAATGCCGAAGGAGGACTTCTCCGTGCAGATACGCATGTCGCAGCACACGGCCAGCGCGGAACCGCCGCCGATGCAGTGCCCGCGGATGGCGGCGATGGTGGGCTTCGAGAAGTCCGCCAGCGCGTCATAAACCTTCGCGGTCTGCACCTGATACGCGTCCACCGCCTCCTTGGAGGAGCGCTCGCTCTCGAACTTGGAGATGTCCGCACCGGACACGAAGGCCTTGCCGCCCGCGCCCGTGACCACGACCACGCGGACGGCCGGATCGGCCGCGAAATCGGCCAGGATCTTCTCCGCCGCCTCCCACATCTCCATGGAGACGGCGTTGTGGCGCTCGGGGTTGTTGAAGATCATCCAGCCGACGCCGCCCTCCTTGCGGGAAAGCATCTTGTCGGTGCCGAGAGCCGGGTTCGGCGGGGGAAGCGCGTCGGGCATGATGGGTCCTAGATCACCTGGCGGGTTTTGAGGTCCGCGATCTCGTCGTCGGTGTAGCCGGCCTCGCGGAGCACGGCGGCGGAATGCTCGCCGATGGCGGGCGGGTGGGTGTTGATGCGCGCGGGCGTGCGCGACAGTCCGATGGGCTGCGCCACATAGGTCTGCGCCCGTGTGCCGTCGTCCAGCGTGGCCGCGATTCCCAGGTGCTTCACCTGCGGGTCCGCGAACATCTGGTCGATGGAATAGATCGGCCCGGCGGGCACGCCGGCCTCGTTCAGGGCCGTCACCCATTCCTCGCTCGTGCGCCCGGCGATCTTCTCGTCGATCAAGGCGTTCAGCGCGTCGCGGTTGTCGGAGCGCGAGCCCGCATCCTTGAAGCGCGGGTCCTCCAGCCATTCCGGCGCGCCGGCGGCGACCGCGAAGCGCTTCCAGATGGCGTTGCCGGTGGCGGCGATGTTGATGTGGCCGTCGCTGGTCTTGAACACGCCGGTCGGAATGCTCGTCGGGTGGTTGTTGCCGGCCTGCTTCGGCACCTCGCCGGCCTGGAGCCAGCGCGCGGCCTGGAAGTCGAGCATGAAGGCCTGGGCCTGGAGCAGCGAGGTCTGCACCCACTGGCCCTTGCCGGACACCTCGCGCTCCAGCAGCGCGACCATGATGCCCTGGGCCGCGAAGAGGCCGGCGCAGAGGTCGGCGATGGGAATGCCGACGCGCACGGGGCCCTGGCCGGGCAGGCCGGTGATGGACATCAGCCCGCCCATGCCCTGCGCGATCTGGTCGAAGCCGGGGCGGCCGGCATAGGGGCCGTCCTGCCCGAAGCCGGAGATGGAGGCGTAGACCAGGCGCGGGTTCTCGGCCGAGAGTTCCTTGTAGCCGATGCCCAGCCGGTCCTTCACGTCCGGGCGGAAGTTCTCCACCACCACGTCGGCCTCGCGCACGAGGCGCTTGAGGATGGCGACGCCCTCGGGCGACTTCAGGTTCAGCGTCAGGCCGCGCTTGTTGCGGTGAAGGTTCTGGAAGTCCGGGCCGCCGCGGGGGCCGCCCATGGGGTCGCCCTGGTCCAGCCCCTCGGGCATCTCGATCTTGATGACCTTGGCTCCCCAGTCCGCCAGCTGCCGCACGCAGGTGGGGCCGGAGCGCACGCGGGTGAGGTCGAGCACGGTGAAGCGGGAGAGCGCGCCGGCTGTGGCATCCGCACCGCTCGCGGCGGCCGGGTTCGGGGCATCGAGCATGGCATCTCCTCCTGACTGGCGCGCAGGCTGAGGGCGCGCCGCCCACCTGTCAACAGGCTGTTGACAGGCCACGCGGCGCCGTGATGCCCTTGGTGGCATGGACACCCTCCCCCCGGCTGCGCCCCCCCTGGCCGCCACCTTGTCCGAGCGCGCGCGGGCGGCGGTTGAGCAGCTGATCCTGTCGGGCGAGATCGCCCCCGGCACGCGGCTCAACGAGGTGGCGCTGGCCGCACGCCTCGGCCTTTCGCGCGGGCCGCTGCGCGAGGCGCTGCGGGGGCTGGAGCGGGACGGGCTGGTCACGGCCGGCCCCGCCGGGCAGGGCATGAGCGTGCGCCGGCTGGAGCCCGCCGAGATGGCGGAGCTGTACGACATGCGGGCCCTGTTGCAGGGCTTCATCCTGGCCCGCATCGCCGAGCGCATGGCCCGCCGCGCGCTGCCGCCGGGCACGCTGGAGGAGCTTCGCGCGCAGGTGGAGGCCATGGAGCGCATGGCGAAGTCGGGGGACGCCCCGGGCTACTACGCCCGCAACCTCGGCTTCCACGAGGCGCTGCACCGCGCGGCCGGGCATCGCCGCGCCTCGGGGCTCTACGACTCCCTGATCAAGGAAAGCCACCTAGCGCGCCAGCAATCGCTGGCCCACCCGGACCGCATGCGGCAGAGCAACGCCGAACACGCGGCGATGCTGGATGCCGTGGCCGCCGGCGATGCCCCCCGCGCCCGCGCTCTGGGCGAGGCGCATGTGGCCGAAGGCGGCAAGCGGCGCTGGCTGGAATCCCTCGGCCAGGGCTGAGCGGAATCAGTTCACCAGCCCGATCCGCAAACCCCGTCGGGCCGCCGGCGAGCAGCAAGGCGGAGTGAGCCGGCCACCCCGGCGCCCCCGCTTCCGTGACGGCCGGTTGCGCGGCGGAGAGGCGGGCCAGGTCGGCACCCAGCCCCTCCAGCTCCCGGTGCGGGCGTTGCGCCAGAACAGGGCGGAGATCTCGGACAGGGCGCGGAGCAAAAGCTCCGGGCGGGGGCGGATCAGGGCCAGACGGAAGGCAGCCGCGCGTTCCGTTTCGATTTCAGGGTCATCGGGCGCCGCGGGGCGCCGAGCGGCACTGGCTGCGGCTCCGCCGCCCTCGCAATGCGCGAGAAGGCCTGCAATGATGGCCGCGGCGGCACAACGCATGAGAAACGCGCTCTCCCTTGGCCGGGTCCTGAAGCTTGGCCTGTCCAGGCCGGGCACCCCGCGCCCGTGGCGCCTGTTCGGGGCCACGGTCATGGTGGTCGGGATCTGCTTCGCGGCTGTCTATCTCATCCTTTTCGACCGCGGCCAGCGGGAGGCCGCGAACGAAGCGGAGCGCCTGACCATGGGCGTCACCGCCGCCATGGCGGACCAGCTGGCCCGCGCCATCCAGACCGTGGACTTCGTGCTGCTGGACATGGCCGAGCGCAGCACGGATTCCGACCCCGCGGCCACGGCACGCGCCCTGGCCGGGCGGATCCGGGACGTGCCGCAGCTTCGGGCCGTTCTGATCGTGGACGGCAGCGGGCAGGTCACGGCATCGACGGTGGAGAACCTGCGCGGTGCCTCCGTCGCCGACCGGGAATGGTTCCGGGTGCTGCGCATGGGCGGCGCGTCGCTGCGTCTGGGATCGCCCGAGGCCGGGCGCTTCCTGGGCGGCTCGGCCGCGCTTCAGGCGCGGGCGATCCAGGCGGCGGGGATCTGGTCCATCCCGCTCGTCCGCGGGCTGCGCAACGCGCGCGGGGAGTTCAACGGGGCGGCCGTGGCGCTGCTCAACCCGGACTACCTCATCTCCGTCGGGCGGCGCCACGCCGAGGCCTTCGGCGTCACCGTCCGCATCCACTCCCTGAACGGGGTGCTGCTCGCCCGCTCGGACGGGCGGGTGGACGGCGTGGGGGAGGCGAACGGCAGCGCGTGGCTGTTCCGCGACTTCCTGCCGCGGCGCGACAGCGGAACCTTCTCCGGCATCGACCAGGACGGTCAGGACGTCTTCGCCTCCTTCTCCACGCTGCGCGGCGGCACCATGGTGATCGAGGCCGCGCGCCGGCGGGCGGCGGCCTTCGAGGGGGTGGAGCGGCTGGGCGCGCTGCTGATCGGTGGTGGCATCGCCATCGCCGCGATCATGCTCGTGGCCCTCTGGCTGATGTCGCGCCAGGCGGCGGCGCTCAAGGCGCAGGGCGATGCGCTGAGCGAGAGCGAGCGCGAGGCACGCGCCGCGACGCGGGCCAAGGAGGAGTTCCTGGCCGCGATGAGCCACGAGATCCGCACGCCCATGAACGGCGTGATCGGCATGACCGGCCTGCTTCTGGATTCCAACCTCGACACCATCCAGCGCCGCTACGCGGAGACCATCCAGGGCAGCGCGGAGCACCTGCTGATGGTGCTGAACGACATCCTGGACTTCTCGAAGCTGGAGGCGGGGATGATCGAGCACGAACGGATCGCCTTCACGCTGGAGAACGAGATCTCCACCATCGTGGAGCTTTTCGCGGATCGCGCCGCCTCCAAGGGCGTGGAGATGGTGGCCTCCCTGCCGCCGGACCTGCCGCGCCAGGTGCTGGGCGACCCCGGGCGGTTCCGCCAGATCCTGTTCAACCTGGTCGGCAATGCCATCAAGTTCACCGAGGCCGGGTGGATCGAGGTGTCCCTCGCCGCCGCCCCGGTCGAGGAGGAGGACGGGCTGCTGCGGCTGACCTGCTCGGTGGCCGATACCGGGATCGGCGTGGACGCCGCCAAGGTGCCCATGCTGTTCGAGCGCTTCACCCAGGCCGACGCCTCGATCAGCCGCAAGTACGGCGGCACGGGCCTGGGCCTCGCGATCTGCCGCAAGCTGGCCGAGCAGATGGGAGGCGGCGTCGAGGCGACGCCGCGCCGGGGTGGCGGCAGCGTCTTCCGCTTCTGGATCGAGGTGGGGGCGTTGCCCGCGCCGAGGCCCGCGCCCCCGCCACTGGCCGGCCGCCGGATCCTGGTGGTGGACGACCTGCTGCTGAACCGGGAGGCGATGGTGCGCCAGCTCAGCGCGGCAGGTGCCGGCGCGCTGGCGGCCGAGTGCGCCGAGGCCGGGCTGAACCTGCTGCGGCTGGCCGCGCGGCGCGGCACCCCCTTTCACGCGGTGTTCCTGGACGGAACCATGCCGGGGATGGGAGGGCTGGAGCTGGCCGGACGCATCCGGGCGGAAGCGCGATCGCTGGGCAACCCCGCGCTGATCCTCTGCTCCTTCGGGGTGGAGGCGCAGCAGATGTCCGGCCAGAACCTGCCGCCCGGGCTGATCGACGCCATGCTGCTCAAGCCCGCCCTGCCGGGCCGCCTGCGGGAGGCGCTGGGCCAGGCGCTGGTCCCGTCGCCCGCCTCCCCGCCTGCCGCCGAGGCGCGGCCTTCCCGCGTCCTTCCCGCGCCGGCCCATGGCCAGGGTCGGCGCATCCTCCTGGTGGAGGACAACGCCACCAACCAGCTCCTCATGCGTGCCCTTCTCGCCCGGCTGGGGGCGGAGGTGACCATCGCGGACAACGGCCAGGAGGCGGTGGAGCACTGCCGCGCGGCGGTGTTCGACGCGATCCTCATGGATCTGCAGATGCCCGTCATGGACGGGCTGGAGGCCACCCGCTCCATCCGCCATGCCGGGCTGAACCGCGAGACCCGCATCATCGGCCTCACCGCCGCCGTGGGCACGGAGTTCGAGCGGCAGTGCCGGGAAGCCGGAATGGACGACTACCTGTCCAAGCCGGTGCAGCGCGACCAGCTGGGCCATGCCATCGGCCTGGCTCCTGCCCTGGGCGTGGCGGCAGCGGGATAGCGCGCGACCGGAGGCCGGCACGGGCGAACGCGCGAATCATGCGGATCATGCGGATCGGGCACGGGCCCGGAGCAGGGCGGCGCCCCCGCCCGGTTCAGGCGGTGGGGCCGCTTTCCCCGGCCAGGGCGGCCAGTTCTGCCAGGGCAGCCCTCGCCTCATCCCCGATGCGCAGGATCATCTGCTGCGCGGGCGTGCGGTCATCCCGGCGCATGGCCTGCCGCGCCAGGCTCTCCAGCGGGCGTGCGCCGATGGAGCCGGCGGCCCCGGCCAGGCCATGGGCGGCACGGCGGTAATCCTCGGCATCGTTGGCGCGCGCGGCATCGATCATCTGGCCCACCAGGCGGGCGAGGTCCTGCTCGAAGCCGCGGACGATGCTGATGAACACGTCGCGGGGCAGTTCCATCGCCAACTGGGCCGCGACATCCGGATCGATAGCACTCACGTAACAGAACTAGCGTCGCGGCCCGGATGGGTCAACGCGAAGGCGGAGGTTGGGGACTGGCGGCACACCGGGCACCGCGCCATCCTGCATTTCCCTTTTGCGACAAGGAGCAGGCCGATGCACCGCACCTTCTTCCCTGCCCTGTTCGCGCTGCTGGCACTGGCCGCCTGCGCCGAGCCCGGACCGGCCGAGCGGGCCGGCCGGTCGCTCGACCGTGCGGCCGGCCGCACGGGCGGCGCGCTGGGCACCGCGGCACGCGAAACCGGCGGGGCGCTGGACCGCGCCGGGAACTGGGTGGGTGACCGCGTGGAGCCGGGCCGGCGCTGAGGCCGCCCTACCAGCGCAGGCCGCGAAGCGCGGCGATGGGGGAAACCCCTTCCGCCGCCGCGCGCGCCGCGAGGGTCTCGGAGTCGGCATTGGCCAGGCCTTCCTCCGCCGCCAGGCCGCCCAGCGCCCAGACCGCGTCCAGCCCCGCGGCCTGCGCGCCCGCAAGGTCGGTGTGCGGGCTGTCGCCGATCGCCAGCACCTGGTCCCGCGGCAGGTCCATGAGGGCCATCACGGGCTCATAGGTGGCGGGATCGGGCTTGCCGATCTCGAGGGTCGCGCCGCCCAGCGCCGCGTAGCGCTCGGACAGGGCGCCGGCGCAGATGATCAGCCGCCCGCCGACCACCACCAGGCGGTCCGGGTTGACGCAGAGCATGGGGAGCCTGCGGGCGAGCGCCGCCTGCAGCACGGGTTCGTAGGGCTCCACCGACTGGCCGCCGCGCTCGGGGTCCGGGCCGGTGTTGAGGAGCCAGTCCGCTTCCTCCGCGCGGTCGGTCAGGGTGATGCCCAACCCCTCCACCACGGAATGGTCGCGCGTGGCGCCGATGTGCAGGGCGCGGGGGCCGAGGTCGCGCACGAAGGGATGGGTGCGGTCGCGCAGCAGGCGCCAGGTGACCTCGCCGCTCGTCATGGCCGCATGATACAGCCCGCGCTCGATCCCGAACCCGGTGAGCTGCGCTTCCACCACGTGGGAGCGGCGGGGCGCGTTGGACAGGAACACCACGCGCGCGCCGGCGTCGCGCAGGCGGGCCAGGGCGTCCGCCACGCCCGGGAAGGCGGCCTGGCCGTCATGCACCACGCCCCAGAGGTCCAGCACGAAGCCGCGGTAGCGGGTGGCGAGTTCGGCCACGCCGTCGAGGATGCGCATCAGGCTTCGGCTCCGATCGCGTCCGCGAGGCTTGCGACGCCGTCGCGGCGGAGAAGGGCTGCAAGGTCGCGCTTGAGGCGCGGGATCATGGCGGGGCCGGCATAGGCGAAGCCGGCATAGGTCTGCACCAGGGAGGCGCCGGCCTTGATCTTGGCGTAGGCGGTTTCGCCGCTCTCCACGCCGCCGGCGCCGATCAGGGTCAGCCGCCCGCGGGACAGGCGGTGCACGCGCCGCAGGAGTTCCGTGGAGACCTGGAACAACGGCCGCCCGGACAGCCCTCCCGCCTCGCGCTTCTGGGTGGAGCGCAGGGTGTCCGGCCGGGCGATGGTGGTGTTGGAGACGATCAGCCCGGCCACGTCGCGGTTGAGGCAGGTTTCCACGATGGCCTCCACCGCGGCCTCGCTCAGGTCGGGGGCGATCTTCACCAGCACGGGCGGGCGGCGGGGCAGCTCCGCGCGGGCAGCGAGCACGGCATCCAGGATGGCGGCCAGCCGCGCCTCGCCCTGGAGGTCGCGCAGGCCCGGCGTGTTGGGAGAGGACACGTTGACGGTGACGTAGTCCACCAGCGGCGCGACGCGGAGATAGAGCGCGGGGTAGTCCCGCTCCGGCGTGGTGCTGTCCTTGTTGATGCCGACATTGGCGCCGAGCACCGCGGGCAGCGGGCGCGGAAGGGCCTCGAGGTTGGCGGCATAGGCGTCCAGCCCGGCGTTGTTGAAGCCCAGGCGGTTGATCACCGCGCGGTCCTCCTCCAGCCGGAACACGCGGGGTCGGGGGTTGCCCTGCTGTGGGCGGGGGGTGGCCGTTCCGGCCTCCACAAAGCCGAAGCCCAGGCGCATCAGGGGCAGCACCGCGACGGCGTTCTTGTCGAAGCCGGCGGCGAGGCCGAGGGGATTGCGGAAATCCAGCCCCATCGCGCGCACCGCCAGGATGGGATCGTCCGGCTTGCGGTCGCGCCCGGCCAGGCCCCAGTTCAGGGCACGGAGGGAGAACTCATGCGCCCCTTCCGGGTCCAGGCCCCGGACGAGCGGCAGCAGGGCGGAGGCGAGGGCGGGGCACATCGGGAATAGCTTGTGCCGCAGCGCAGCGCGCGAGGCCAGGGGTGACGGCAACGCCGGGGGCGCGTTGACGCCGCGGCGGGGGGACGGGACAAGCGCGGCCACGGAAACAACCGGTTTCTGGGAAACGGGGGAACGCCGCTTGCGCGGACCATTGCTGCTGCTGTCCGCGCTCGGGCTTTTCGCGGTGCTTGATGCCAACTCCAAGCTGCTGTCGGGCGGCTACCATGTGAGTCAGGTGCTGGCCTTCCGCTACGCGGTGCTGCTGTTGCTGCTGGCCGTGGTGGGGCTGCTGCGCGGCGGGGCGCTCGGGCCGCTCCGCACGCAAAGGCCCGGGGCGCAGCTTCTTCGCGCGGGCTTCATGGTGGGCTCCGGGGGCGGCTTCTTCATGTCGCTCCGCCATCTGCCGCTGGCCGAGGGCTACCTCGTCTACTTCACCGCGCCCTTCATGCTGCTGGCGCTGTTCCGGCTGCTGCTGAAGGAACCCGTGCCGGCCTCGGCCTGGGGCTGGTGCGCGGTGGGGTTCACCGGGGTCCTGCTGGCGCTCTGGCCCGGGCTCTCGGCCGGGGGGGCCTGGGTGGCCTATGGCTGGGGGCTGGTGGGCGCCTTCTGCCACGCCATGGTGCTGGTGATGAACCGCAGCCTGCGGGACGAGCCCGGCATGGCCCGGCTGATCCTCTGGAGCGCGGCGCCCACCCTGCCCCTGCTGCTGCCCTGGGCCTGGGCGGAATGGTCCACTCCACCGTTCGGGGATGCCCTCGCGCTGGCGGCGAACGGCGTGCTGGCCGGTGGCGCGACGATCGCGCTGGCGGCGGCCTTCCGGCACGCTTCCGCGCCCAGGCTGGCACCGCTTGAGTTCACGGCGCTGGTTTTCGCCGTGATCGCGGACGTGACGGTCTGGGGTGTCTGGCCCTCGGCCTGGGTCTGGGCGGGGGCGGCGGTGGTGAGCTTCGCGGGGGTGATGGCGCAGAGGCGGGGGCGGGCGGCCTGAGCGGGTGGGTTTGACAGGGCGGGCCGCGCGCCCCCTACCCTGCCCGGCCGCCCCTGTGCGGCCACGACGCAACGGAGGATCGCCCATGCCCTTTCCAACCCGGGCCACCGGCCTCGCCGCCCTGCTGGCCGCGCCGCTGGCGGCGCTGACGCCCGCCGCCGCGCAGGAGCCCGCGCGGCCGCTGCAGGGGCCCGTCTCGATCGAACGGCAAGGCTCCTTCTTCGTGGGCGGGCGGGCGCTGCGCTCGGACACGCTGTCCACGATGCCCGCCTACGCGCCGAGCGGCACCATCACGCTGGACCAGATGTACGTGCGCTTCCAGGTGCCGGCCGATGCGGGCGGGCGGCGGCCTGTGGTGCTGGTGCACGGCTGCTGCCTCACCGGCAAGACCTGGGAAACCACCCCGGACGGCCGCATGGGCTGGGACGAGGTGCTGCTGCGCCGGGGCCACCCGACCTATGTGGTGGACCAGCCCTGGCGCGGCCGTTCCGCCGCCCATCCCACCAGCATCAATGCCGTGAAAACCGGGCAGGCCGGCGCGGACACCCTGCCGCCCGTGTTCGCCGCCGGGCGGGAGGATGCCTGGGCGATCTTCCGCTTCGGCCGCCGCGCGCCCGAGACCTTTCCCGGCCTGCTCTTCCCGCTGGAGGCGCAGGAGGAGTTCTGGAAGCAGATGGTGCCCGACTGGAACTTCGCGCTCCCCTCCCCCCACCCGACGGTGGTGGGGCTCTCGGCGCTGGCCGCGCGGCTGGAGGGGGCGGTGCTGGTCAGCCATTCGCAGTCGGGGATCTTTCCCTTCCAGGCAGCGGCGGCCAGCCGGGAGGGCATCGCCGGGATCGTCTCGATCGAGCCTGGCGCCTGCCCGGCAGCGGACGGGGATATGACGCCCTATGCCGGGTTGCCCATCCTGGTTCTGTGGGGCGACTTCGTGGAGGAGTCCCCGCGCTGGGCGCCGCGCCTCAAGGCCTGCCGCGACTTCGCCCGCGCCGCCAACGCCGCGGGTGGCAAGGTGGAGGTGGCGGTGCTGCCCGAGATGGGCATCCCCGGCAATTCTCACATGCTGATGCAGGACCGGAACTCGGTCGAGCTGGCGGACTGGCTGGTGAACTGGATCGCGAAGAACGTGGGGGAGCGCCGCTAGCCGTTCAGGGCACCCAGCCAGGGAAGCGGTGCCGCCCGTCCGGCCCCAGCGGCAGGAAGGCCGCACCGCGCACGGCCCCGAGCGGCAGCGGGCCGTAGAGATGGGGGAACAGCCCTGGGCGGCTGCCGCCCGAGGCCGGTTCCCAGCGGAGAGCGCCGCCGAGGGCCGCGCCCTCGGCGCTGACCAGCCAAAGGTCGGCCTCTCCCGCGCGGTGCTTCGCGGCGCTGGCACGGAGCTGGGCCGCGGTGGAGAAGTGCAGGAAGCCGTCGCGCCGGTCGTCGGCGCTGCCGTGGTAGGCGCCGGCCCGTTGCGCGGCACGCCAGTCCGCGCCGCGCATGAGGGTGTGGATGAGGGGTTCCATGAGCCCCTTCTAGCGGTTCAGGCCGCGGCGACCAGGGCGGGCGCGGCCGGGCGGGCGGGCGCCTGCCCGGTTTGCAGCCGGTAGAAGACCAGCCCCCCGATCTCGGCCGCAGCCTCGCGCGCGACGGCCCAGGCGGGAAGCTGGTCGGCCGCGTGCCAGTGGGTGGCGCCGCCGGTCGGATCGGCGAGCGCGCCCGAGAGCGCGCGGGCGGCGATGCGTCGGCACACCGCCATGGCCGGGTCCGCCGCGGGCGGCGCATCCAGCAGGGCATGGGCAGGGTGGCGGGGGTTGCGGGCCGGGAACAGGAAGGGATCGCGGCAGGTGTCGGCCATCGAGCCTGGGCTTGGCTCGGGAAGGCGGGCGTGTCCGCCGGGCGCGAAGGGCGCGGCGCCGGGGACGCGCGCCGGGCGCGGCAGGGCGGCGCGGGCGCGGTTCGCGGCCAGCGCGGCCAGGGCCTCGATGGCCCGGACCGGGCGCATCCCGGCCTCGGCGTAGAGGGTGCGGGCCAGCATCTCGGTGGCGGCGGCGGTCATGGTCAGCGGTCCTCGGCGAGCACGCGCACCTGGGCGGCGGTGCTGTGGGCGGTGCGGGTGGCTTCGTCGAGCTTTTGCTCGATCCGGAGCAGGTGGCCGGTCAGCCGCCCATCCACCTCGCGAATGAGGGAGAGCGGCACATAGGTGCGCGCGACCTCCAGCTTGAAGGCGGTGAGGTCCTCGCGCGTGCGCTCCAGCGAGGCGCGGTGCTGGTCGTCGTCGCGCGGCCCGGGCTCGGGCGCCTGGGCCAGGCTGCGGCGGAGCGAGTGGAGCATCCAGGCGAGCACCGCCATGAAGGGCGTGTCCACCGCAGCGGCAATCCACTGGGATTCGGTGACAAAGGACGGCATGGGTCCTCCTTCAGGGATCGGGCCGGTTGGGGTTGATCCCGCGTGACGGCACCCCGACCTTTGGGGACGCCCTCGGGGATGCTGTGCGTTGACGACGTGGAACGAGCCTTATCTGGAAACCTGCTGCCGCTCGGCGCTGCACCGCCTGTTCCTGACCCATGGCGGCACGCGCCCGGCGGGCCTGCCGGACGAGGCGTGCCTTCGGCGGTTGAGCGGGATGGGCATGGCGGCTGAAGTGCCGCCGGGCCGCTTCGCGATGACGGAGGCGGGAAGCGCGCGGCACGCGGCGGAGGTGCTGCGGAAGTCGGCGGCCTGAGGTGCGGCAGGCCTGCCTTGAAGGCAGGCCTGCCGGTTGGGTCCGGCGCGCCGGAACAGGAGCCTCGTCACCCCCGCCAGGACGCACCGCGCGGCGCCGGGGGAAGCCCCGGCAGGCGAACGGGCTCGGCGAGCAGGCAGCCCGCCACCGCATCCAGCGCATCGTCGTGCACCCCGTGCGCGCCGGGCTTCCACTCCGCCATCTCCCCCGGAAAGGGGGTGCGGAACACCGCCTCGTGCGCGTGCAGGCGGCGCGCCGCGAGCGCCGGGTCGAGCGCACCCAGGATGCGCTCCGCCTTCGGGCGGTGGCTCGTGTGCTCCATCACCGTGCAGGCCGCGCCGGCGCGCGCCATTTCCCGCCGGAGCAGCGCGGGCAGGAAGCGGCCGATGCCGTTGGTTTCCACCCGCACCACGGGCAGCAGCAGCTCGCGGGCGAGCGTCGCGACCCTTCGGCACTGCTGCGTTGCAGGGTCGGGCTGGGCCTCCGGGTCCTGGGTCACATAGGCCAGGCGATGCAGGTAGTGGTTGCCCTCCCCGTCCGAGAAGATGGCGGCGAGCACGCTGCTGTCGCCCTGACCCGGCCGTCCATAGGCGGGATCCCAGAAGCCCCCACCCGAAACCAGGCGGCGCCCCAGCAGGGACAGCACCGGGCGGCCATTCGCCTCGCGGTAGTCCAGATCCTCGGCGTAGCGCACGATCAGCGCGGGATCGAGCCGCCCCGCCTCGGCGGCCGCGCAGTCGAGCATCATCTGCCGCCGGAACTGCAGCGGCCCCACCCGCTCGCGCTGGGCGCGGATCGCCTGCTCCGGAAACCGCTCGGGCCAGGCGCTGCGCCCCTGCCCGTCCAGCAGCGGAATGCGGAGGCGCCGGTAAGTGGCGAGATAGGCACCCTCCGCCCCGGCCGGGGCATAAAGGCTGTCCGCGCAGTGCGGCGTGCCGACGAACAGGATGGTGCCGCCGGGGGTCAGGATGAACTCGCATTCCGACAGCCGTTCGCGCAGCTCCTCCCGCTTGCCCGGCGTGTCGCAGTTGCCCGCCACCTCCACGTCGTCGCAGACGATCAGCTCGGCGCGCGTCCCCGTCACGTTCCCGCCGATCCCCTGGGCGAGCATGGAAGGCTCGCGGATCGCGCCGGGGCGCCGCACGCTGAAGCGGTCCGCGGCCCAGACCTCCCCACCGCCGAGCAAGTGCCGGCAGAGGGGGTGGCGCTCCACGATGCGCCGCACGCTGGCAACCATGCGCGCGGCCAGGGTGTGGTCCGCCGCCAGCACCAGGATGCGCATCTCCGGCTTCACCGCCAGGCGCCAGGCACACCACAGCCCCACCAGCGTGGACTTGCCGCAACCCCGGAACGCCATCAGCAGCAGGCGCCGCTCCCCCGTCGCCTCGCGCGCCATGAACCAGCGGGCGACGCGACGGTGAACCGCTGGGGTCGGTACCCCCGCCCGCATGTTCCAGGCGTAAAGGAACTCCAGGAAGTCATACCCGGCCGGCGTGCGGCCCGGCGGCTCAGCACTGGTCGTCATCCTCCATGCCTCCCTCGCCCTCCCGGTCCACCTGCTCGTCGACACGGATGGACTGCCTCGCCTGCGCGATCAGCGCTCCGGCCTCGCCGGCCACCGACTCTCCTTCCCCCCCGGGCGCGAGCTTCATCAGGTGCTCGAGATGGGCCAGGGCGGAACGCGCCGCGGCATGGCGGGCGGCGAAGGCCTTTGGGTCCTCCTCGGCGTCCGCAGCCGGCCCACGGGCCACGAAAGCCTCGTAATCCGCGACCACCTTGCGCACCGCACGGCGCAGCTCCTCGGGCGTCAGCGGCGTCACGACTTCACCGCCCGCACGCGGACCGTGCCTGCCGCCAGGTCGATCGCGGCCGCGCTCCGGTTCCAGGCCGTCACCGTGATCACGTCCTGCGCGCCCACCTGCGCCAGGAACACGACGCCCGAGGTGGAAAGGCTGAAGGCCGCCTGCACGAAGTCCCCCGGCCGCGCGCCCGGGCAGGGCACGTTGACCTGCGCCGTGCCGCCGGCCGCGATGGAGGCAGGATCCCAGGCAAGTTCCGCCCTGAGCTCCCGCACGCCGTGCGGCAGCTCCGGCGTGCCGTAGAGAACCGGCGGGCTCTGCGAGGGATCGCAGGCGAGGCGCAGGCTCCGCACTTCGTAATCCACGTCGATGCGCGCCACGCCGATGATCGCGCTCTGCACCTGCGGCGCCAGGCGGATCACCTGCAGGCGCGTCAGGCCAGCGTCGTTGCTGTCGGCGTTGCCCTGCCACCAGCGTGGCCCCGTGGCATAGGTGAGCGACATGCCGGATGCCCGCACCATCGTTCCATCCACGGGTGACAGCAGCGTGCCGCCCGCGCCGAAGCACTGGATGATCATGCGGGGATCGTCGGCGTCCACCGCCAGGGCGAACTCCTTGCAGCGCCGCGCATCCACGACGAAGCCAAGGCCCCGCCCGCCCGTGAGGACCACGCCACGGTCGGTCAGCGTGTAGCTGTCCAGCGCCTGGAAGGCGAAGTGCTGGAGCAGGGTCGGTGTTCCGCCGACATTGGTGGAAAGGCAGGCCAGCTTCTCGAAGCCCGTTTCCGTCGCGTTCCAGCGGATCGCGGCGGCGCGCAGGTTGGGCACCTCCGCCAGGGTGCGCGTGGCGTCGCGATGCGCCACCGCCTGATGGTAGGCCCGCACCACGCTGCCGACGCGCGTCGCCGTGGCGGTGTAGTCGACATCGACACCGTAGCCCTGGCTGGCCCAGGCCACCTCATAGACATGGTCCTGCGCGGCCCCCGTGTGGCGGGCCACGTAAGCGTCGCAGCCCTCCATGCGGATGTTGCGCGCGATCACGGCGCGCGAGTTCACCTCGACCAGGAAGGGAATGCCGTCGATAGGCCGGTCGCGCGACTGCAGCTCGAAGGCCGGGCCGTCGAACACGTGGCGGTTGTGCGCCACATAGGCGCCGGGCGCGGCCGAGAGGCGGATGCCGTAGCGGTCCTTGTCCGGCCATGTCGCGGCCGACATCGCGAAATGCCCGCCATGGTAGCGGACCGAGGTGTTCCAGGCCCCCGCGCTGGCCGTGCGGACGTCGAGGCCGTAGCGGTTGTCCACCATGCGCCCGAGATGCAGCACGCTGTCCTCGAAGCCGCGCTCCACGCCCAGTGTCTGCACGCCGATGGTGAAGCGCTCCACCTGGCGGATTTCAATCAGGCCAGAGTCCTGGTTGCGGATCACGATGCCCACGTCGCGCTCGTCCTCCCAGGAGGACAGCGCATTGCGCAGCACCCGCAGCCCCTCATAGACCTTGGTGCGGTTGCGCACCGCGCCGCCATCGCCCAGCGTCAGCGCCGCCTCGCCGCCCGCGCCGTCATACAGGAGGGCGCCACGCATGGTCAGCCCGGCGGCCGCCCCGGGCAAGGTGAGCGGTATGGTCGTGCGATAGGTCCCCTCCCCGATCTGCAGGTGCTTGCCGGACGCCGCCGCGGCGTTCATGGCCGCCTGCAGCGCCGCCCCGTCATCGGCGATGCCATCGCCCACCGCGCCGAAGTCACGCGCGGACAGCCGTTCGGACAGCTTGTCCTCCACCGTGCGCGGGACGCCGCCCGGGAAGGGCGCCGAAAGCGTCGCCTCGCCGCGGGAGAAGGTCGCGACATCGCCGAGGCTGTCGAATCCCAGCAGCCGGTTTGCGCGCGCCGGCCGCATGGGCAATTCGAGCCGCGCCCCCACCTCGCCCGGCGACTGTCGGAGCGCACCCGCGATGTCCTCGCGCAGCTCCTGCAGGGCCGCCACCTGGCGATCCAGCTCGTCGTTCAACGTGTTGGCGCGCAACACGCCATTGGGCTGGTAATCGGTGACGCGCTCCATCACCAGCCGGCGCCGCAGCACCACCTTTGCGCCCGCCGCCGGAGGAACGGCAAAGGTGACCAGCCCACCTTCCGAGCTGCCGGCACCGGAAACGGCATAGCCGCCCGCGATGAACAGGCCATCGACATGCACGTCCATGTCGCCCGCCCCGAAAACGGGGAAGGGATAAACGAAGCTGTTCTGCGCACCGTCGGCCACGTACTGCACGCGCGGCGCGATGTCGCCGATGCGGATGTGCTCGGGCATCAGGGATCTCCAGTTCTGCCGCGGGGGCGTGTCTCGGGGTCAGTCCAGCAGGCTTCTCGCAACGCGTCCGAGGCCCTGCCCCGCGCGTGCCCAGTTCAGGATCGAGGAGTCCTGGTTCAGCAGCGACCTGCGTCCGGCCGTGAGCCGTGCCGCATAGGTCGCGTCGTCGCTCGCCTGCGCAGCGGCGGCCGTGCTGCGCAGGCCTTCGGTCAGGGCTGCGGCGGAGCCGTCATTGGGGTTCACCCCGCCCGCAGCCAGCCGGGCCCGGGCGGAGGCGATGCCGCGCTCCAGCGCCGCCTGCCGCTCGGCGGTGTCCTGCGCCGCCTGCACGGCCAGCACCTGCCGCTGCGCCGCCTGCTGCGCCGCCGCGTTCTCCTGCTGGGTCCGCGCGTTCTTCTTCTGCCGCTCCGCTTCCTGCGTCTGCGCGTAGATGGAAGCGCCGGTGGCAGCGAGCGTCACGATGGGGGCAAGCTGCGCCATCAGTCGGTCGTCCTCGTCTCTGTGGTGACGGAAAGCAGGGTGAAGGGCAGCGGCACGTCACCCTCGATCCGCCAGAGCGGCGCAAACGTGTCCCGCCGCCAGCCCAGGCCGCGCAGGGTGACATCGCCGGTGAAGGCGAGTGGCGGCGCGTCCAGCACAGGGGTGTCCAGCCGCCGGAACGGCACGGGCTGAACGCCCCGTCCGAGATCCACCGAGAGCGCGCCCGTCCCGAACAGCCGGAAGCGTGCGGCGACCAGCCGCAGCGGCCCCATCCGTACCCCGGCCGCCGAAGCGCTCTCGGGCGGCATCGGCTCGACCACATGGGCAAAGGAAAGCCCCGCCTGCACGCTGGTGGCCACCGCATCGAGCGTGACCCGTCCGTTCGTCACCGTCGCCGCGCCGCGCGGTGCGCCGTCCGCCAGCACGCCGATGTCGCGCCCTTCCAGATGTCCCAGCCCGGACCATGCCAGGCCCGACGCGTCGCCGCTGGCCATCACCGCGGCGTCCATGCCCATCGCGTCGTCGAAGCGCTCCAGCCGGAAGCTGCCCGCGCGCTCGACAACGGCGTAGAGCGTGCCGTCGATCTCCCCGAGGGAGCGGAAGGCACCGTCGGTTTCCTGGCGTGTCCAGCCCGTCACCTGCTCCGCGCGGTAGATGGTCAGCGTCGCCAGCCCGCCATCCGCCATCGCAATGTGCAGAAGCCGCCTGCGGGAATCGTAGGCCATGGCAACGGGGGTCACGACCAGGTGCCGCGCAACGAGCGCCAGGTCATCCGCCTGATAAGCCTGCTGCAGGTCGGTATAGGAGAACTCGCACACCGCCCGCCCGGACCGCGAGGCGAACACCGTCATCCCGTCCACGTCGATCGGCGGCACGCTGCGCTCGGCGATCGAGCCCACCCGCGTCTGCCGCGTCACCTGGATGGAGGCCGGCGTCAGCGGGTCGCCGGAGACCATCCACTCCGCGCCGGAGGTGAAAACCTGCAGATGCCGCCCCGCGAACACGGCACGGATGGCGTTGAGCTGGTCCGACACGAGCGAGAAGGCGATCGCCTGATCGTCCAGCCCCGTGCCGGGGTCGAAGTTCCCGTAGTCCGCGCTGCGCGAGAACCACAGCCGGTTCGGCGCGTCCCGCCCGCCGCCCAGCACCAGCCTTCCCTGATGGAAGCAGGCGCTGACCGGCCAGCCATGCGCGCCGCTGAACGCGGACTCAGTCCATTCCGTGCTTGCCTCGGTGGACTCCAACGTGTCCACCACCTGCGCCGTGGCCGCCGTCGCGCCCGCCACGCCCGTGATGCGCAGCCGCTTGCCGCGCAGAAGAAGCTGCGCGCCGACATGCCCGGCCGCGAAGACCGCGTCCGTGGCCGTCACCGACACGCTGCCCGTGGTGCCGCTCGGCACCAGCCCGATCCCGGCCGGTGCATGCCGGAAAAAGGGCTCCGCCGCGAAGGCGAAGGGGCTGACCGACCAGTTTCCCTCGTCCGACCTCCGCACCACCTGTGGCGGCATGGAAGGGTGCAGCAGCAGCAGCATCGTCGCGTTCTGGGTGAAGGTGATCTGCGGCAGCATCGCCGCCGTCCATGGCGCTGCCACCTGCGTGACCAGCATGTCGTCGCGCACGACGCGCAGGGCTCCGTCCGTGAGCACGAGCAGAAAGGTCAGTTCGGTGCTCGCTTCATAGGGAACGAGGCGAGCCGTGCCCGGCAGCGTCAGCAGGTGGCGCAGCCCGGGCCGGCGCTGCACGCCGCCGGTCGGCTGGATGAACACATTGCGCAGCCGGGCGGCCCCGTTGCCCCAGGCCGGCACGTCGTCGCGTCCGAACAGCTCCGGCGCCAGTTCCCCGGCCGTGAAGGCGCTCTTCGCGCGCCTGATCGCGGGCATGGCGCTCAACCCCTGACGCTAGCGAGCGGGAAGTTCTCGAAGCCCCGGGTCGTCTGCTGCTGGCTGTCGACCAGCCGCGCCTGGCGCAGCTCGGCCTCGGCGAGGCGGTGCAGCATCTCGGCGCGCGACGTGTTCTCCGTCAGCGGCAGGCAGAACTCCGCCGCCAGCCGCGAAACCAGCGCGGCCGCGAAAAAGGGCGGGAACTCCGCCTCGTCGGCCCGGAAGACATAGGTCAGCGTCACCTCGGCCGCATCCGCGTGCAGCCGGCCCTCATGGATGCGATAGGGCGCGCCGCGCCCCCGCCCGGTTCCGGCCGAGATCACGCGCAGAAGCCCCGCGGGAAGCTGGAAGGCGTTCGCGAGATCCGCCACCGGTACGGCATCCAGCCGGTTGAGGCGCATCTGCCCCGTGCAGAAGGTCCAGGGATGGCAGGACAACAGCGAGTCCCGCGAGCCCGGGTAAAGGTTGGCGGCCACCTCCGCCTCGGCCGTCCCTTCCTCGAGGGAGGCGACCGGCTGCGCGCCGACCTTGAGCAGCGCGCGCGTGCAGAGGGCGAGGGCGGAGAGCGCCATCGTATCGTTGCTCCCTGGATGGGGTTTGGAGGGCAAGCGGATGGAGGCGCGCGGGGCCGACCGCGGATCGACCGCGAACGCCGCCGGCACGGAGCCGGCGGCAGGCGGCGCCAGCGGGCGGCCAGCCCTGCGCAGGGCGCTCCGCCTGAGCAACGGCGCGCATCCTCCCGGAGAATGGGCGGCGCCGCGCGCGGCGATACCCGTCGCGCGCGGCGCCGTTTCGATGCTCTCTGCGGCTACTCCGCCGCGCGCATCCGCACGACGCCGGCGTTGTCGATCAGCACCGCGCCCTGGCTCATCATGTTGTTGACGAAGTGCGCGGCGCGATCGCCGTGCCAGGTCACGTCCGTCACCACGTCCTGCGCCACGGCATGGCCGATGGCCGTGCGGTGGTAGAAGTAGCAGAAGCGCAGGTTGCCGCTCTTGGTCAGCCCCGAATGCGGCATCCACAGCGCGCCCAGCCAGCGCTTCGCCTGCATGCCCTTC
Source organism: Muricoccus vinaceus (assembly GCF_042433125.1). Taxonomy (NCBI): domain Bacteria; kingdom Pseudomonadati; phylum Pseudomonadota; class Alphaproteobacteria; order Acetobacterales; family Roseomonadaceae; genus Muricoccus; species Muricoccus vinaceus. Next base: position 50,087 of record NZ_JBHLVZ010000005.1, read on the forward strand.
CACGGCAGGTCGCCCTCGCCGATGAACTGCGAGTTGGCGAATTCCGGAATCTGCAGAAGCTGGCTCCACTGCTTCCACCCGACCACCGCATACCGGTTGCCGTCATCGGGCACATCGGCGGCGCCGAGCATCTCGAAGGCCATCAGCACCTTTGCCTTGGTCAGCCCGTCCGTGTCCGCGAGGCCCGACGCGGTGCCCACCGCCTCCTGCATCCCGGTATCGAGCGCGGAGATGATCAACTCGTCCGTCTTCCGGCCCAGCGCGTAGGCGCCGGCATTGGCGACGATCGCGCGCTCATCGACGTTGGTCTTGATGTCGTCGAGCTTGTCCACCCACTCGCCCGCGTAATAGTCCTGGAGAAAGCACTCCACCGCGGAATAGTCGAGGTTCATCACCGGCACGACGCCGTTGCGGGACTTGGCCGCAGCCACGCCCTTGCCGACCCGCGGGAACACGGTGGAGGCGCCCTGCACGCCCGTCTTGGAGCGCACGGTGGGGCGCAGCTTGCTGCCCTGGCGCTGGAAGGCCTCGTGCACCTCGGCCTGGAACTGCTTGACGAAAGCCTGGTCGATCGTGGCGGACACGCACGTCCTCCTTCGGATGGGGTTTCGGTGCTGGGGGTGCGGCCGGCCGGTTGGCACGGCCGGAAGGGGCGTGGCCGAACGGCGCGCGAAACGGCACGCGCCCGCCGCGGCCATCAGGGGCCAGGGCAGGTTGTTCGCGCCGGAAAAACGGGTTCGAAACGCGAAAAGGCCCCTTCGCCGAGCGAAGGGGCCTTTTTCGGGCCGAAGAAAACGGGGGCGGGCGGCACCAAGGGGAAGTACGGTGCCACCCGCCCCCGCAGCCAGCCCGCACGAGGGGGGATGCGGGGCCGGCAACAACGCGATCACCATGGGGGGAAGTATGCGGTGATCACGTCGCGGAGGTATCGGAAGAACACGCCAGCCGAACCTCGGTTTCAGGAACTTAGCGCAGGAACCTGAAGATTCGGTTGAGCTTCGGAATCACCCTCCCGTGAGGCGTCGAAAACCCTCCGTCACCCTCTTCACGAAGTCCGGCTCGCGGGACCGCCAGTAGCGCGGGTCGCGCATCATCCGTCGGAGCGCAGCCTCGTCCGCCGCCGCCGGGGCCTCGGCTTGGCGCGATAGAACCGGCTCGCCCTTCTCCATCATGCGAGCCAGCGCGATCACGCCATCCGCCGTGGTGGAAAGCGCCGCCAGCACCTCCGGCGGGAGGTTCGCCTTGCCCCAGGCCGAGATCTGGCCGGCGGTGCGGCAATACCGCGCCTCACCGCCGAACTCGGCCCGCAGCCGGTCCCGCTGCCGCTCCGCCTCCAGGTTCGAGGCCGCCTCCGCCACGATCGGCAACAGCCGTTCCGCCGCCAGGTCGTAAACAAGCTGCACCTGGGCCGGGGTGAAACCCGCGCGGTGAAGCACGGCATTCACCTCGGGATCGGGGCCCACCAGCTCGTGCCGGGGCTCCACGGCATATTCCTCCGCCGTGTCCGGCACCCCGATCGCCCGCCGGAAGCGCAGCCGCTCCTCCTCCGGCGCATCCTCCCCCGGGGGGGCGAAGCGGGCCGAGAGCTTGCGCTCCAGCTCGCGGTAGGACTTCAGCAGCGCCTCCGTCCGCAACACGCCGCGCCCGGCATCCCAGAACTTCTCCGGCACGTCCTCGGGCCGCGCGGGAACGGCGTCCTCCGGCACCACCTCCTCCGCGGGCAGCGGCTCGACCTCCAGCAGGTTCTCGCTCATGCGCTCTCTTTCTCCTGATTGGGCGCCAGGATGGCGCTGGGCGCCGAAAGGGTTCGGGCCAGGTGCCGCGCCGCCGCCGGCAGGTCGACCACGCCCGAGGCCGCCGGCCCCATCGCGGCCACGGCCTGCAGGAACAGCATCGTGTTCGCCGCATCCGCCCGCCCCTGCACCCGCGCCAGCGGGGAGCGATAGGCGATCCGCGCCTCTCGCCCGTCCAGCAGGATCGGCGGCACCTCCCCGCGCCGGCGCAGGATCGACAGGCACCGCGCGATCAGCGGCGTCAGCAGCTCGGCCTGCAACCGGCCATAGGTGGCGCCGAGCAGCCGCGCCGTCTCGGCGCTCCGCTCCAGCACCTCCGTTGCCGTCATGTTCGGGCGCCCCGGCACGGTCAGCCGGTCTGCCAGCAGGGCGGCGCGGATCCGCTCCCGCATGTCCGACAACACAAGCTGCGACACGTTGAACGAACCCGGCGCCGCCAGCGGCGTGAGCCCCGAGGACCCCACCGCCTTGGGAATGATCGCCCCCGGCTCCAGCCGCACTGTTGCCGGGTTCAGCACGCCGTCGTCATCGGCCTGCCAGATTCCCGTGGCCGCGATGGAGGCGTTCTTCAGCACCAGCTCCACCACCTTGTTGGCGGTGCGGATATCCGGCAGCGCCTTCATCACGGGGCCGCGGCCATAGGTCTCGCCCGGCGCCTTCATCCAGCGGAAGGCCAGCAACGGGCTTTCCTCGAAGCGTCCCGAACCAAGCAGCGTCGCCTCGCCGTCGCGCTCCAGCACCGCGGCGAAGCAGGTGCCGCCGAGGCCCGGCCACACCGCCTCGATCACCCGGTGGCCGTCACCGCCCTCATCCGCCCCCGGCATGTCCGCCGGCAGCGCCGCCATCGGATAGCGCGCGGCGATCGCTGCCCCGCCCATGCGCACCAGCCGGAACACCGTGTCCAGCCGCCCGGATTCGCCCTCCTCCAGCAACGCCTCGCGCAGCGGCACCGCCGTGAAGCGAAGCGCCGAAGCCTCGCCGGAAGGCGCTTCCTCCACCAGCACCACGCCGGTGCCGGCCACCACCAGGTCCAGGAAGGCCTGCGGCATCTCCAGCGCGAAGTTGGACCGGTCCAGGTGCCCCTGCAGCACCTCCGCTGCCCCCTCCAGCGCGGCGCCGAGAGCCGGGTCCGCGCCATCCTCCACCGGCGCCAGGCCGAACCAGCGGGACCAGGGCGGCGTCAGTTCCGCCAGCAGCGAAGCCGCCAGATTCTCCGCCGCATCGGCCGCCGTACCGTCGAACAGCGCCGGACCGCCGGTGCCGGGGCTGCAGGCCAGCACATGGTCGTAGCAATCGCGCCAAACCGCCTCCCAGGGGCGGCGCCGCTCCAGCGCGCGCTCGGCGCGGGCAACGATCTCGTCGGGCGTCATGCCGCGGCCCCTCCCTCGGGGCGCGGCGGGGAAGGGTTGCTGTCGCCCATGCGCGCCTGCTCCTCTCTGTTGAAATCCCGCTCCGCCTGATCGGCCCGTCCCCAACAGCGCAAACCCGGCGCCGGAAGGGTCCGGGCCGGGTCTGAAAGTTCGGAAGCGATCGGGGCGGTGCGTCGCCAGGCGCAATTCACCCGTTGACAAGGAGGGTTCTACAGGCGAGCCACCCCGCTGTCAAGAAGATTTTCCTTTTCTTGGAAATTCTTCTCCAACTGCCGGAACAAGCCCCATGGCGTCATGGCCACGGGAGCCCCCGTGCCCAGCAAGGCCCGGCAAAGGGACACGCAGGAGAATGGCAGCCCCCATGGCCAGGCGCGCGAGGGCTCGCCGGGAACAAAGGGGCCAAGCACCCGGCACCCCGCCCTCCTCCAGAAGCCCGGCAGGTCGAACCCCGCCCCCACATCCAGGCGCGTCACCAGCAACCGCCCGGACAACGGATCCAGCACCGTCCACCCGGCCTCGTCGCGTAGCGCCGCGAAGCAGTGCCGGAACTCCGGCCGAAGCAGCCGCATCCATCCCTGGTCCGCCCGCCCGCCGAAGGCCAGCCACAGCAGTTGCGGCCGCGACTCCGCCACCCGCCGGTGCCCGGCGCCACCACGCACGGCAACGCCGCCCCGGTTCCCCGGTGCGGCGTCGAGCAGGTCGGCCGTATTCGCCAAACGCAGCCTTTCCAAAGGGTCAGCTCCCTGGAAAGGGCACCACGCCGCCGGCCTCGGCGCTCGTGGCCGCCCCTCCCACGATGCCCTTCAGCCGCAGCGGCCACTCCATGCGGTCCATCGCCTCGCGCCAAAGCCGGTGGTCGCCACGCTCCCGCGGAGAGGTCGGGTCGGGCGCCGTGCCGCGCTCCCCCCAGATCCGCATGATCCGGGCATGGGCAAGGTCGATCCGACGCTGCCGGTACAGCCGGTCGAGGCACTTCACCACGTCATCGGGCTCGCAGGGCCGGCTGACCAGGCCTCGGCCGGACACGATGCGCGCCCCGTCGCGCCGCGCGACAAGGGCCGACATGGTCCAGAACCAGGCCTCGTCGGCACTGCGGAAAGGCTGCACCTTGTCGAGGCTGGAGAGGGTAGCAACCGCTGCACGAAGAGTGCCGGATGCGGGACGGGTCATCGGGGGCTGATCCTGTCGGTTGTGAACACAACATGAACATCTACCCGCGAACTCGTGAACGTCAAGGCGATTCTACGACGTTATTCCTGTTGCCCCGTGATTCACCGCCTATATGATAGGAAACATGCAACACAGCGACATCTGGCGCGCGCTCGACGCCCTGGCAGCGGAGAACGGCCTCTCCGCCTCGGGCCTCGCCCGCAAATCGGGACTCGATCCCACGGCCTTCAACCCGTCGAAGCGCACGGGCCCTGACGGCCGCGCCCGCTGGCCTTCAACCGAAAGCGTTGCCAAGGTCCTCGCCGCCACCAGCACGGGCATGGACGAATTCGCCAGCCTGATCACCGGCAACCTCCGCACGGCATCCCGCCCCAACCGCCGCATCCCGCTCATCGGCCTCGCCCAGGCCGGCAGCAGCGGATACTTCGACGACGGCGGCTACCCCGTCGGCGGCGGTTGGGACGAGATCAGCCTTCCCGAGGTCGGGGACCCGAACGCCTATGCCCTCGAAATCAGCGGCGACTCGATGGAACCCGTCTTCCGTGACGGCGACGTCATCATCGTCTCCCCCAGCGCCCCCGTGCGGCGCGGAGACCGCGTGGTGGTCCGCACCAGCGGCGGCGAGGTCATGGCCAAGGAACTCCTGCGCCAGTCCGCCCGCCGGATCGAGCTTTCCAGCCTCAACCCCGCCCACCCGAACTACAGCTTCGAGCTGGAGGAACTGACCTGGATGCACCGCATCGTCTGGGCCAGCCAATAGGCAACCGCTCCCTCAGTCCCCGGCCCCGCCGGCCGCAAGCAACCGCAGCACCTTCTGCGGGTCCTGGTCACCCGAGAGCGCCATCGAGCGCCCATCCGGCAAGGTCACGGATGCCATCCCCGCCGCCTCATAGGCCCGCTGCATCCCGTGCCCCACACCGGCGAAAGCCGGCGCCACCCCGGCCGCGTCGCAGAGATCCCGGAACCGCCAGATCGCGCTGATGCGCGCGTCCGGCGCCCCCGCCGGGTCGCCCTCGGCCACCCAGATCCCCTCCAGCCGGCGGAACGCGAAGCCAGCCCGCCCGCCATCGGCGAACACCACCCCGTCCGCATGGGCCGGCACCCGCGCGCCCAGCGCCGCCAGCCTGGCCTGGGCCGATTCGTCGTAGTCCTCCGCCCGGATCCGCGCCGGCCGCAGCAGACGGAAGGCCGCGAAGAACAGCAGCAGCGCCGTCGCCCCCACCCCGAAGCGCAGCGGCGCCGGCATCCCGGACAGCAGCACCACCTCCCACCAGGCGGCCTCGGAAACCCGCCCGTGATACGCCACGGTCGCCAGTGTCAGCCCGCAGATCACCCCGGCCGAGAGCGAGAACACGCGGGACGCCGTCAGCGGCTCCCCCGTCAGCCGCGCATCGCGGTAGAAGGCGCCCCCCATGGCCGCCAGGAACAGCCCGACCGCGAGGTAGCCGGCGGCCACCCACCAGGGATCGCCCCGCACCAGCAGGATCGCCACCCCGTTCAGCAGCAGGAACAACCCCGCCCACCACGCCAGCCGCAACCGCCGGATCATCCCATAGGACACCACCAGCAGCAGCGACCCCACGATGGAGGCCGCGAACTGGCTCGCCAGCGCCGCCCATTCCCCGCCCCAGTGCGCGATGTCGGACCCCCTGGCCGGAAGGGCGCCCACGAAGATCAGCACCACCCCGCCCAGCCCCGTCAGCCCCGCGAGCACCGGCACCTCCAGCGCCCCCGTCACCCGCGTCTCCACCTGCATCCGCCCCATGGCGGGGCGCCGCTGCCCCAGCTCGAAGGCCGCGAACAGCCCGCCCGCCAGGAACAGCGGCACGATGTAGTAGAACAGCCGGAACAGCAGCACCGCTCCGATCACCTGGGCCGAAGGCAGGTACGGCTCCAGGCTCAGCAGGATGAAGCCGTCGAACACCCCAAGCCCGCCGGGCACGCTCGCCGCGAGCCCGGCGGTATAGGCCGCGATGTAGATGCCCAGGAACTTCGAGAAGGTCAGCCCCGGCGCCTCCGGCAGCAGCGAGTAGAAAATCGCCGCCGTCACCGCCACGTCCACGCTGGCCAGCGCCACCTGCGCCACCGCCATCCGAAACCCCGGCAGGTCGATCTGGTGCCCGAAGGCCTTGAAGTGCGGAAAGCGCCGCGACAGCACCACGTACACTGCGACGATCGCCCACATCGTGACCCCGACCGCCTGCGCCACCCAGGACGGCACCACCTCCCCGGCCGCCTCGCCCACCCAGGGCAGCACCGAAGGCTCCAGCACCAGCACCAGCCCGCCCAGCGCGAAGCCTCCCAGCCCGAAGGTGAGGGAGGTGAAGGCGATCACCTTCGCGATCTCGACCGAGGTCAGCCCCCAGGCCGCATAGAAGCGATAGCGCACGGCAGCACCGGACACCGCCGCGAAGCCCAGGTTATGGGCCAGCGTGTAGGCGCAGAAGGACGCGAGCGAGGTTCGCAGGTACGAGATGGGCTTGCCGGCATAAACCGATCCCAGCCGGTCGTAGATCGTCAGCACCGCATAGGCGATGATCGTCCACCCCCCGGCGATCCACAGCTGCCGCTGCGACGTGGCCTCCAGCGCCCGCCCCACATCCGCCACGGAAAGGCTCCGGAACTCCCGCTGCACGACGTAAAGCGCGCCGACCAGCAGGATCAGCCCGAAAACGGTGGGCCCGTGCTTGCGGATCAGCGCCCAGCTCATGCGGCACCCAGTTCGGGGCCGGGGGCGGCCGCCAACGCCCCCTCGATCAGCGCGACCGTCTCCGGAACGCCGTAGAGCGCGACGAAGCCGCCGAAGCGCGGCCCCTCCTCCTGACCCAGAAGCACCTGATAAATCGCCGCGAACCAGGCCCGCGACACGCCCGGGCGGGAGGGGTCCTTGCCCGGCTGCAGGAACGGCTCCCGGCGCCCCGCATCGTAAACCAGGTCCTGGATGGCCGCCGGCCGCGCCCCCGCCGGAAGCGCCTCGATCCGCCCCTGGTTCTCCCGGAGCAACGCGGCCAGATGCAGCAACGCCTCCCGCTCCGCCTTGGACGCGGCGCGGAACCGCTTGGTCGGCTTCACCACGTCCCGGTAATAGGCCGAGGCCCGCTCCACCAGCACCGCCAGCATCGGCGAGGCCTCCGGCGTCGCCTCCGGCGCGTGCCGCCGCAGGTAGCCCCACAGCATCTCCGGCGTCTCGGCATTGGCAGCCACCGCCAGGTTCAGCAGCAGCGTGAAGGTGATCGGGCTCCCGGCCCCGTTCGGCAACGCCCCGCCGTGGATGTGCCAGACCGGGTTCGCCGGATCCGCCGCCGCCCGCAGCTTCTCCACATTCGCCAGGTACTCGTCGGTCGCCCGCGGGATGACGTCGAAATGCAGCCGCTTCGCCCGCCCGGGCTGCTGGTACATGAACAGCGAAAGGCTCTCGGGCGGCGCATACCGCAGCCACTCGTCGATCGTCAGCCCGTTGCCCTTGCTCTTGCTGATCTTCTGCCCCTGGGCATCCAGGAACAGCTCGTAGGTGAAGCCAACCGGCGGCTCCCCCCCCAGCACCCGGCAGATGGCCGAGGACAGCTTCACGCTGTCGATCAGGTCCTTGCCCGACATCTCGTAATCCACGCCCAGCGCGAACCAGCGAAGCGCCCAGTCCGCCTTCCACTGCGCCTTCACATGGCCGCCGGTCACGGGCGTCTCGAAGCGCTCTCCGCTTGCGGGATCGCGCCAGACCACCGTCCCCGCCTCCGGCCGCACCTCCTCCATCGGAACCTGCATCACGATGCCGGTCTTCGGATGGATCGGCAGGAAGGGCGAATAGGTCGCCCGCCGGTCCGGCCCGAGCGTCGGCAGGATCACCCCCCGAACCGCCTCGTGCACCGCCAACATTCGCAAAAGGGCCTGATCGAACCGCCCCGAACCATAGTAGTCGGTCGATGACGCGAACTCGTAATCGAACCCGAACTCGTCCAGGAAGGCCCGCAGCCGCGCGTTGTTATGCGCGCCATAGCTCTCATGGGTGCCGTAGGGGTCCGGAATCCGCGTCAGCGGCTGCCCCAGATGCGCCCGCAGCATCTCCGGCTGCGGGGCGTTGTCCGGCACCTTCCGCAGCGCATCCATGTCGTCCGAAAAGGCCAGCAGCCGCGACGGCAGCCCCGTCAGCCGCTCAAAGGCCTGCCGCACCCAGGTGGTGCGAGCCACCTCCCCGAAGGTGCCGATATGCGGCAACCCCGAAGGCCCATACCCCGTCTCGAACAGCGCCATGCCCTTGGTGCCCACCGAGGCACGGCCGGCGACCTTCGCCGCCTCCTCGAAAGGCCAGGCGCGGACATCACGAAGGGAGGGATCGGCGGGGGGACGTTGCATGGCCGCCCCCAATTGCCCCCGCCACCCCGCCCGGTCAACGCGCCCCTTCAACAAGCCGGCATCCCTGATCCCCGCAACGCGCGCCTCGCGTCCCGCGCGCCCGCCTGTATAAGGCACCCTGCCACTCTGGCCGGGCGGGCCCATCTCGGTCCTCCCATACAACGCCTCGCAAGGAACGCAGGTCATGCGCGTTGGGGTTTTCGGCGCCACGGGCGCCGTCGGCAAGGAACTGGTGCAGGTCCTGGGGGACCGCGGCTACCCGGTGACCGAGCTGCGCCTCTTCGCCTCCACCCGCAGCGCCGGCACCCGAATTCCCACCCCCTTCGGCGACAAACGGATCGAGGTCTACGACCCCGCCACCCCGCCCCGCCTGGACCTCGCCCTCCTGGCCGTTTCCGGCGAATGGTCCAAGGCCCATGCCCGCGAACTGGTGGCCGCCGGCGCCGTGGTGGTCGACAACTCCTCCGCCTTCCGCCTGGAGAACGACGTCCCCTTGGTGGTGCCCGAGGTCAACGCGGCCGCGGCCGGCAACGCCCGCCTGATCGCCAACCCCAACTGCACCACCGCCATTCTGGCCGTCGCCCTCGCCCCGCTGCACGAGGCCTTCGGCCTCAAGCGGGTGATCGTTTCCACCTACCAGGCCGCCTCCGGGGCCGGCGCCGAAGGCATGCAGGAACTGGAAGATGGCTTGCGCGATGTTCTGCTGAACGGCGGCCAGGCGAAGAACAGCTTCTTCCGCCACCCGCTTCCCATGAACCTCATCCCGCACATCGATAGCTTCCAGCCCAACGGCTATACGCGGGAGGAAATGAAGGTCACCTGGGAAACCCGGAAGATCATGGGCCTGCCCGACCTCCTGATCTCCTGCACCGCCGTCCGCGTCCCCACCATGCGCGCCCATGCCGAGGCCGTGACGATCGAAACCGAGCGCCCCGTCACCGCCGAGGCCGCCCGCCGCATCCTCTCCACCGCCCCTGGCGTGAAGCTCGTGGACGACGTGGAGAATGCCCTCTACCCCATGCCGCTGACCGCCAGCGGCCGCTACGACGTCGAGGCCGGCCGCGTCCGCGCCAACCCGGTCTTCGGCGAAAACGGCCTCGACTTCTTCGTCTGCGGCGACCAGCTCCTGAAGGGCGCCGCCCTCAACGCCGTGCAGATCGCCGAGGCTCTTCCCGTCCGCCTGGCGGCCTGAACACCTCCGCCGGGCCGCGCCCCGGGCGCCAGGCGCCGAAAGGGCCGGGGTTCATCCCCGGCCCTTCCCTTTTCAGGCGATCTGCTGGCTCTCCGCCCCGCTGTCCGGCCGGGCCGGCCCCAGGTTCGGCACCGGCCCCATTGGCACGTTCTTGAACACCGAGAACTGCCCCTTCCCGTCCAGGGAGGGCCCCTGCGTCCAGCGCCCCTCCGGAGCCTCGGACCCCTGGAGCCCCGTGTCGAAGAAGTCGTAGTTGTGCCGCTGGTCTTCCTTCTCCTGGGGGAAGGAATTGGGGATCGGCAGCGCCCCCTGGGCCCCGCCCAGTTCCTCGATCACCGCCAGCCACTGCTGCTGGTGCATCGTGTCGCGCGCGATCAGGAAGTGCAGCATGTCCTTCATGCCCGCGTCCTGCGTGGCGTTGAAGAGCCGCACGGCCAGCACGCGCCCGGTGCTCTCCGCCGCCACGTTGCAGTACATGTCCGCCGCCAAGTTGCCGCTGGCATAGATATGCGACATGTCGAAGGGCACGCCGTCCGAATTCGCCGGGAAGGCCGCCATCCCCGTCGAGAGCATGTGCCGGTGCAGCATGCCCTCGATCGTGTGGCGCGCGTTGCCGCCCCCCATCACCGCGCCCACGATGCCGTCCGCAGCACCCTCTTCCTGCAGCTTGGTCGGCGCCGTCTCCAGGTTCATCGCCACGGCGTTGGCGAGCATCTCGATATGCCCGATCTCCTCCGTCGCCGTGTGCATCAGCATGTCCCGGTACTTCGGGTTGGGCGAGCGGTTGCCCCAGGCCTGGAAGAAGTACTGCATGCAAACCCGGATCTCGCCTTCCACCCCGCCGATCGCCTGCTGGAGCATGCGCGCGAAGATCGGGTCCGGCGTGTTCACCACAACCGGGTACTGAAGCCGTTTATCGTGATAAAACATAGGTTAATCCTCGTCCTGGGCTGGATGTGAACCCCGCCCCGACAACGCCCCCACGTGCGTTCCGTTGGATAGAAAATCCGGCACACAGCCTTTTTCGGCACCGTGAGGAAGGCTTCGTGCCTCTATTCATTCCCGGCCAGACAAGAAAAAGGCGCGAAAGGGCTTCCCCTTCCGCGCCCCATCGAATCCGGCAGCCCTCGTGGCCACCAGCGGCTGCCGCAGCGGAAGGCGGGGACCAAGGCCCCCGCCAGGCGCGGTCTCAGCCCGCCAGACTGCGCCCGGCCGAGCCCAGGTCCGCGAAGGCCTCGTCCAGCCGCTTCGCCACGCCCTTCTCCGCCGCCCGCAGCCACTTGCGCGGGTCATACAGCTTCTTGGTCGGCTTGCCGTTGGACGGGTCGATCTGGTGCGTGAAGGCCACCGGGTTGGCCTGCACATAGGCACCCACCGGCTCGGCGAAGGCAAACTGCGTGTCCGTGTCGATGTTCATCTTGAACACGCCATAGGAAACGGCCTCGGTGATCTTGTCCTTCTCGGACCCCGACCCGCCGTGGAACACCAGGCTCATCGGCTTGTCGCCGCCGCCGAACTTCCCGGCCACCGCGTCCTGCGACGCCTTCAGGATCTCCGGCCGCAGCTTCACGTTGCCCGGCGCGTAAACCCCGTGCACGTTCCCGAAGGACGCCGCCATCGTCACATGCCCGATCGGCGAAAGCACCTCCCAGGCGCGCAGCACGTCCTCGGGCTGCGTGTACAGATGCGCGTTGTCCGCCGATTCCTCGATGTCGTGCCCGATCCCGTCCTCCTCGCCGCCCGTCACGCCCAGCTCGATCTCCAGGCTCATGCCCAGGGGCGCCATGCGCTTCAGCACCGCCGCGCACTCGGCGATGTTGGTCTCCAGCGGCTCGGCCGAAAGGTCGATCATGTGGGAGGAGAAGAGCGGCTTGCCCGTCCGCTTCATGTGCTCCTCGCCATGGTCGATCATGGCGTTCACCCAGGGCAGCAGCGAACGGTCGGCGTGGTCCGTGTGCAGCACCACGCAAACCCCATAGGCCGCGGCCATGGTGTGCACGTGCTGCGCCGCCGAAACCGCGCCCAGCACCCGCGCCGCGTTGGCGTCCGGGCAGCCCTCGCCGCCGAAGAAGCGCGCACCCCCGTTGGAGAGCTGGATGATCACGTCGGCCTTGTTCTTCGCCGCCGATTCCAGCACGGCGTTGATGCTGTTCGTGCCCACCACGTTCACCGCCGGCAGCGCATAGCCGCCCGCGCGGCACGCCTCCAGCAGCGTCAGGTAGTCGGCGCCCGTGACGACGCCCGGCTTCAGCTTCGATCCGGTCCCGGCCGGCGAGATATGGTTCACGCTCTGGTTCCTGCTCTGGTTGGTCAGGGTTGGGGGACGGCCCCATAGCACGGGCCATCCCGCCCCCTGCGGTGTCCCACGGAAATATCATGGAAATAGGGCGGCGGGCTCCCCCGCGCGAACAAAGCAGGTATAGACCCGCCGATGCCCCCCGCTCCGGCCACACCCCGCCTGCTGCTGCCGGAAGCCCCCGCCCTGGTCGCCGGCATCCGCCGCGCCACCCTTCTCACTCCCGAGGGCGAGATCGAGTCCCTCTCCGCCTCCGACCTCGCGCGCCGCCTGCCGGATCTCCCGCCCCCTCTCCTCGTCCACGCTCCCGCCACGGCCCGCCGCCTGGGCCTGCCTCCCTTCCCCGTGGCCTTCGACCTTCTCGAACTCTTCGCCTTCGCCATGCCGGCCCAGCCCGCAGCGCCCACCCCGCGTGGCCTGGCCCTCGCCCTGGAACTCGATCCGCCCAAGGACGACGAGGCCGCCGCCATCCTCCTTCCGGAGATCGCGACCACCCTCCTCCGCCACCTCGCCACCACCCGCCACGCCCTGCCGAACCGCGACGCCGCCCAGCTCACCGCCCGCCTGCGCGACGCCGCCGACTGGCCCTGGGCAGCCAGCGTCCTCGCCGCCCTCGGCCAGCCCGATCCCCACGCGTCCGCCGACGCGCTGAAAGTCTGGCGCCGCCTTCCCGACTGGGAGGAAACGGCGCCCCCCACCCCGCCTGCCTCCATCCCCATCGCGCCGCTGGAAGCCCGCAAGCGCCTGGCCGAGATCCTCGGCGCCGACGCCGAAACCCGCCCCGCCCAGGCCGACTACGCCTCCGCCGCCTCGCTGGCCTTCGCCCCGCGCGAGGTGGAGGGCCAGCCCGCCCTGGTCCTCGCCGAGGCCGGCACCGGCACCGGGAAAACCCTGGGCTACATCGCCCCCGCCTCCCTCTGGGCCGAGCGCAACGGCGCCCCCGTCTGGATCAGCACCTACACCCGCAACCTCCAGCGCCAGATCGACCAGGAACTCCACCGCCTCTACCCCGATCCCGAGGACCGCCGCCGGCACGTCGTCATCCGCAAGGGCCGTGAGAACTACCTTTGCCTCCTCAACCACGAGGAAGCCGTCAGCGGCGCCATGCCATCCCGCCTCCTCGCCCTCTCCCTCGTTTCCCGCTGGGCCTTCGCCACGCGCGACGGCGACATGCAGGGCGGCGACTTCCCCGGCTGGATCGCGGAACTCTTCCCCTGGGGCCATGTCGCGGGGCTCACCGACCGGCGCGGCGAATGCATCCACTCCGCCTGCCCCCACTGGCGCCGCTGCTTCGTCGAGCACTCCATCCGCCGCGCCCGCACCGCCCGGCTGGTGATCGCCAACCACGCCCTCGTCATGGTCCAGGCCGCGCTCGGCGGCGGCGAGGACAAGCCCGCCCTCCGCTACGTCTTCGACGAGGGCCACCACCTCTTCGACGCCGCCGACAGCGCCTTCTCCGCCGAGATCTCCGGCGGCGAGATGGCCGAGCTCCGCCGCTGGCTGCTGGGCGCGGAAGGCTCCCGCGGCCGCGCCCGCGGCCTCCGCCGCCGCCTGGAGGAAACCACCACCGACCACCCCGCCCTCCTCCCCCTCGTGGAGGAAGCACTCCGCCATGCCGGCTCCCTCCCCGGCCCCGGCTGGGGCTCCCGCCTCGGCGCACCCGAGGAGCGCGCCCCCCACGAGGAGGAGGAGGACCCCCGCCCCGGCATCCCCACGGCCACCAACCCCGCCGAGGCCTTCCTCCGCACCGTCATCACCCAGGTCCTCGCCCGCTCGGCCGAGGCCGACACCGGCTACGACGCCGAATGCGACCTCCACCCCCTCAACCCCGGCGTGGCCGAGTCCGGCGCCGCCCTGGAGGACGCCCTCGGCCGCATCGAGACCCCGCTCCGTGCCCTTCACGCCCGCCTCACCGGCCTGCTGGAGGACCCCGATGCCGAACTCGAAACGGGCGACCGCATCCGCCTCGACACCGCCCGCCGCGTGGTGGACCGCCGCGGCCTGTGCCCGCTCGGCGCCTGGCGCGCCATGCTCCAGGCCCTCGCCGCCCGCCCACCCGAGCCCGGCACACGCCCAGCCCATGTGGACTGGCTCGCCCTCACCCGCCGCGAGGGCCGCGTGATCGACGCCGCCCTGCACCGCCACTTCCTCGACCCCACCGAACCCTTCGCCGCCGCGGTCGCCGCCCCCTCCCACGGCCTGCTCATCACCTCCGCCACGCTCCGCGACAGCGGCGAGCCCGACGGCGAGGCCGCCTGGGAGGAAGCCGAGGCCCGCACCGGCGCCAACCACCTCCCCTCTCCCGCCATCCGCGCCGCCGTCCCCTCCCCCTTCAACTACCCCGACCAGACCCTCGCCATCGTCGTCACCGACGTCTCCCGCGAGGGCTCGCAGGCCGCCATGGCCATGGAGCAGCTCTTCCGCGCCTCAGGCGGGGGAGCGCTCGGCCTCTTCACCGCCATCCGGCGCCTGCGCGACGCCCATGTCCGCATGGCCCCCGGCCTGGAAGCCGCAGGCCTTCCCCTCTACGCCCAGCACGTCGATGCCATGGACAATGCCACCCTGGTGGACGTGTTCCGCGCCGAGGAAGACTCCTGCCTCCTCGGCACCGACGCGCTGCGCGACGGCGTGGACGTCCCCGGCCGCTCCCTCCGCCTCCTCGTCTTCGACCGCATCCCCTGGCCCCGCCCCACCATCCTCCACCGCGAGCGCCGCACCCATCTCTCCGGCGGCCGCCCCAAGGCCTATGACGACGCCATAGCCCGCCACCGGCTCCGCCAGGCCTTCGGCCGCCTGGTCCGCCGCGCCGACGACCGCGGCGTCTTCGTCCTGCTCGACGCCCGCGCGCCCACCCGCCTCCTCGCCGGCCTCCCGGAAGGCGTCCCCGTGCGCCGCATGGGCCTGGCGGAGGCGGTGCGCGAGACCCGTTCCTTTCTGGAGGATCAATTCCCGGTTGGCGCGCCTCGCGGCGATTGACGCGCCCGCGCGGCCGCGCGAACCCTGCGCGCATGATGGATACGAACGCGATGGACGCCCAGCCGGCCCTTCCCACCCGCTTCTCCGCGCAGGAAGCCCTGATCTGCGCCATGGTCCTGATGGGCGTGTCCGACCGCGGCATGTCGGACGCCGAACTCGCCACCATGTCCCGTCTGGTGCGCGAGCTGCCCGTGTTCGGCGATTTCCACCCCACGGAGATCGACACCGTCACCGAAGTGGTTCTGGGCCTGCTGGACCAGAATGACGGCCTGGACCGTGCCGCCGAGATGATCCGCGACGCCCTGCCGCCCCGCCTGCGTGAGACGGCCTACCTTCTGGCCTGCGAGATCGCCGCCGCCGACGGCGACGCCTCCCAGGAGGAACTCCGCTTCCTCCAGGACTTCCGCATCACCCTCGACATCGACCGCCTGATCGCCGGCGCCATCGAGCGCGCGGCCAAGGCCCGTTACCAGGTCATCTGAAGGGCAACATCCCCGCCGCAACGGCGTTGGGGGTCATGACATCCCGAAGGGAGCATGACATGCCCGAAAATACCGGCCACACCACCCACCCCACGGTCAACGCCAGCTTCGCCACGCGCGAGGAAGCCGAGTCCGCCCTGCAGTACCTCAACGCCGAGGCCATTCCGCAGGAACTCGTCGCCATCCGTACGGGCGAAACGTCCCTTGCCCCGCCCCAGCCGCCGGGAGAGCCGGAAGGCCAGGTCCAGGAGGACGAGCACCGCAACCTCCGCACCATGGGTTCCAGCATGGCGGCCGCAGGTGCCGGCATGGCCGCGGCGGGCGCGGTGGTCGCCACCGGCGGCGCGGCCCTTCCCGCGATCGCGGCAGCGGCCGTCGCGGGCCTCGGTGCCGGTGCCGCCAGCGAAGGCGTCTCCGCCGCCTCGGGCACGAACGTGAAGCCTGAATCGGAGAAGGCAGCCGCCGTCGTGACCGTCACCCCCGCCACGGCCGATCAGTCCGTGCGCGCCAAGGGCGTTCTCGGCAAGCTGTCGGCCATCAAGGTCTGGGAGGAGTAGGCGAACTTCAGTCCGGCAGGAGCCGTGTCACCGACGGTGCCGGCTTCTTCGGCCTCTGCTCCACCTCGTAGGTGACCTCCTCACCCTTGCGAAGCTCACGCCGGCCCGCCGCCTCCACGGCGGAGGCATGGACCAGCACATCCGGCCCGCCATCCTCGGGCCGGATGAAGCCATAGCCCTTGTGCGGCTGATACCAGATCACCGTGCCCCTCGGCATCGCCGCGCCTCCCGCATCATGCGAAGTGGCCATACGAAGCCCCACCCCTCCAGTGCAAGGGAGCCCGCCCCGTAATCGACGGATGCCCGCGGGTGATGGGTGCTTTCGATCCGGGCGCGGCCTCCGTCCGGAGGCTCCAGACCGCCGGGGATCGGCTCGGCTACTGCGACCGGCCGGAATGAACCAGGGCCGGCAAACCCGGATGCGGCGGAACTGCGCGTGCCCGTTCCTCAGCCTTCCCGGTAGTCGCGTCCCGGCTCGGCATCGGACTCGGCCCATCGAACAGAAAGCCAAAAGTCCCTAAGCCGATCCCATAGAAGAGGTCGTAGGACCGGGCCAGTGTCAGACGAAGGGCCGATAGCGAGTTCAGGGCCTGCATCACAACCTCTGGTGGAAAGCATGCCTGAAAGCTAAGCGAGGCCCTCGGCCGATCACAACCTCGCAAGCGCCGCTTCAACGAAAGGATTTGTAGGCCGCCCCTCGGCTGCGACCCTCCCTCCGGAAGCGGGCCACCGAACGCAGAAGGGGCGGCCCGTCGCCGGGCCGCCCCTTCCTTGAACGCCTGATCCCCGCCAGCCCGGCGAACCGGGCCGGCGAGAGCCGATCAGAAGTCCATGTCACCCATGCCGCCCATGCCGCCGCCCGGGCCACCGGCCGGAGCAGCCGCCTTCGACGGGCGCTCGGCCACCATCGCCTCGGTGGTGATCAGCAGCGAGGCCACCGAAGCGGCATCCTGCAGGGCCGTGCGAACGACCTTGGTCGGGTCGATGATGCCGGCCTCGACGAGGTTCTTGTACTCGTCGGTCTGGGCGTCATAGCCGTACTCGTAGGCGTCGGAGCGGAGCACCTCACCAGCGATCACGGCGCCGTCCTTGCCGGCGTTCTCGGCGATCTGCTTCAGCGGCACCGCAATGGCGCGCCGAACGATCTCGATCCCGACCTGCTCGTCGTTGTTCAGGCCCTTGAGGTCGGACAGCTTCAGGCTGGCGCGCAGCAGAGCCACGCCACCGCCGGGAACGATGCCTTCCTCAACCGCGGCGCGGGTCGCGTGCAGCGCGTCGTCGACGCGATCCTTGCGCTCCTTCACCTCGACCTCGGACGAACCGCCGACGCGAATGACGGCCACGCCGCCAGCCAGCTTCGCCAGGCGCTCCTGCAGCTTCTCGCGGTCGTAGTCCGAGGTGGTCTCCTCGATCTGCGCCTTGATCTGCTCCACACGGCCCTCGATGGCGGACTTCTCGCCGGCGCCGTCGATGATCGTGGTGTTCTCCTTCTCGATGCGAATGTTCTTCGCACGGCCGAGCTGGTTCAGCGTCACGCTCTCGAGCTTGATGCCGAGGTCCTCGGAGATCACCTCACCACCCGTCAGGATGGCGATGTCCTCGAGCATCGCCTTGCGACGGTCGCCAAAGCCCGGGGCCTTCACGGCCGCGATCTTCAGGCCGCCACGCAGCTTGTTCACCACGAGCGTGGCCAGAGCCTCGCCCTCGATGTCCTCGGCCACGATCACCAGCGGACGCCCGGACTGCACAACGGCTTCCAGCAGCGGCAGCATCGGCTGCAGCTGGGAGAGCTTCTTCTCGTGGATCAGGATGTACGGGTTCTCGAGCTCGGCGATCATCTTCTCCGCATTCGTGATGAAATACGGGGAGACGTAGCCGCGGTCGAACTGCATGCCCTCGACGACGTCGAGCTCGGTCTGGATGGACTTGGCTTCCTCGACGGTGATGACACCCTCGTTGCCGACCTTCTCCATCGCCTGCGCGATCATCTCGCCGATCTCGGTCTCGCCATTGGCGGAGAGCGAACCGACCTGGGCCACCTCGGCGGAGGTCGTGATCTTGCGGGTCTTGGCCTGCAGGTCAGCGACGATCACGGCGACCGCCTTGTCGACGCCGCGCTTGAGGTCCATCGGGTTGAGCCCGGCGGCCACGGCCTTCGCACCCTCGCGGATGATGGCCTGGGCCAGCACGGTCGCGGTGGTGGTGCCGTCGCCGGCCAGGTCGTTCTGCTTCGAGGCCACTTCGCGCACCATCTGCGCGCCCATGTTCTCGAACTTGTCGGCCAGCTCGATCTCCTTGGCGACGGTCACGCCGTCCTTGGTGATCCGCGGCGCGCCGAAGCTCTTGTCGAGCACCACGTTGCGGCCCTTGGGGCCCAGCGTGACCTTCACGGCATCGGCGAGAATGTCCACGCCGCGCAGCATGCGCTCGCGGGCATTGGAACCGAACTTGACGTCCTTGGCTGCCATACTTGCTTCTCCTGCTTCTCGTTGCTGCTCAGGCGGCCTTGGCGGTGGTGGCGCCGGTGTTGTCGACGATGCCCATGATGTCGGACTCCTTCATGATCAGGAGCTCCTCGCCATCGAGCTTCACCTCGGTGCCGGACCACTTGCCGAACAGGATGCGGTCGCCGGCCTTCACGTCCAGCGCCACGATCTGGCCCTGCTCGTTGCGCGCGCCGGCGCCGACGGCCACGACCTCGCCCTCCTGGGGCTTCTCCTTGGCGGTGTCGGGAATGATGATGCCGCCAGCGCTCTTCTCTTCGGCCGTGACGCGGCGAACGAGAACGCGGTCGTGCAGGGGACGGAACTTGGTCATGCGGTCCTCTCCTGAGCCTTTATCTGGGATGAACCCGGCCGGGTGCCCGAACCACGTCCCGAGGGGCCGTTAGCACTTGCACCCGGTGAGTGCCAGCGATCTAGGGGATCGACCCCCCTTCCGTCAAGTCCGGCAGCACTCTCGGGCGTGGAGTGCCAAAGCATTGATATGAAACATTTATTGTCTTCCATGGTTGATGTTGCATGGCACCATCAGCCCCTCGCGGCACTCTCGCCGCCTGGTTGAGAGGAACTGGGACATGCTTCTGCACGGCATCGAGCGCGTCGTCCGCATCCCCGACTGGCGCCTGACCACGGCCGAAATCCTGTACCGGATGCCCGACCATCCGGCCCTCCTGCAGACCTTCGTGTGGCAGAAGGTCGATCAGGCCCCGAACTTCCCGGAGCTGCACGGCTTCCTCGACTTCTGGCGGCGCGAGATCGAGGGCGCGCTCCACTCCGTCCGCGTCGCCTCCGCCGCCCTCTGGCGCCCCGCCGACTTCACCTATGCGGAAGGCGAGCTTCGCCTGCACTGAGCGCAGGCGCGGAGGCGGCCGCTCAGGGCGCCGCCCCCGCGAACCAGCCCAGCACCCCGCTCAGCGTCAGCACCGACGCCATGGTCCCGAGCAGCACCGCTGCGCCCGAACGCTCCATTCCCACGGCGTAACGCCGCGACATCAGGAAGGCATTCGCCCCCGTCGGCATCGCCGCCATCGTCACCGCCACCGAAAGCTCCAGCGCCCCGAGCCCGACCAGCCGTCCCGCTGCCAGCACCACCAGCGGCATGGCCACAAGCTTCAGCGCGTTGATCACCACCGCATCTACCCAGTCCCGCCGCAGCCGGAAATCGCGCAGCGAGGCGCCCAGGCAGAACAGCAGCAGCGGGCTTGTCCCCGCCCCCAGAAGCTCCAGGAAACGCACCAGGAAAAAGGGCGGCGGCGGCAGCACCAGAGCCCAAAGGTTCCCCAGCACCACCGACACCACGATCGGATTCCGCGCCACCGAGCGGATCGTGGTCCGCACCACCCGCATCGGGGAGGCTCCCTCCGCCAGCCCCATCTCCGCCACGATGGTCGTCAGCGGCATGAAGATCAGCGAATACAGCGCGATGATCGCCGTGGCCGGCCCCAGTCCACCCGGCCCGAAGGCTGCCAGCACCACCGGCACCCCCATCATCAGCGTGTTGCCGAAGGCGCAGTTCAGGGCGAACAGCCCGGACTCCGCGAGCCCCCTCCCCGCCACCAGCCGCGAGAAGGCCAGCGCCGCCGCGTAAATCCCCAGCGCCCCCGCGAAGAAGGCCACCTCCAGCCGCCCGCCATGCGCGGCAAGCCCGCCTCCTGCGGCCGCCGACACGAACAGCAGCGCCGGCGCGCAGAGCCAGTAGGCGAAGTCATTGAGTCCCCGAAGCGCCTCGTCCGCCACCATCCGCCGCAGCGCCGCCCCGTAGCCGAGCGCGATCAGCAGGAAAACCGGCGCGACGAGGCCGAGGACCCCGAGCACTACCCCATCCCCGCCACGAAATCCCCGAGCCAGGGGTTCCGCGCCCGCGCCGTCCGCGCCGCGTGCAGAATGGCGGCCACCGTCTCCACCGTATCCTCGAAAACGCTGTTCACCAGCACATGGTCGAATTCCCGCCAGTGGGAAGCATCGTCCCGCGCCTTGCCCATGCGCCGGACGATCTCCTCCTCGCTATCCTGCCCCCGCGTCCGCAGCCGCCGCTCCAGCTCCGTGATGGAGGGCGGCAGCAGGAAGATCCCCACCACGTCCTCGGGCATGGCGGCCCGCAGCAGCAGGTGCCCCTGCCAGTCCACGTCGAACAGCACGTCCCGCCCCCCGGCCAGCGCCCGTTCCACCGGCTCTCGCGGCGTGCCGTAGCGCCGGCCATAGACATGCGCGCTTTCCAGAAGCAGCCCCGCCGCCTCCATCGCCTCGAACTCTTCCTGGCTGCGGAAGTGGTAATGCACCCCCTCCACCTCCCCCGGCCGCGCCGCCCGCGTGGTGGCGGAAACGGAGAGCGACAACTCCGCCTCCCGCTCCAGCAGCGCCCGCGACACGCTGGTCTTTCCCGCGCCCGAGGGCGCCACCAGCACCAGGCAGAGCCCCCGCCGCTTCATCACGCCACTCATTCCACGTTCGCCGCCTGCTCGCGCAGCCGCTCGATCGCGGCCTTCAACTCAAGGGAAATCCGCGTCAACGCCAGGCTGCCCGACTTGGCGCCCAGCGTGTTCGCCTCACGCCCGAACTCCTGGGTCAGGAACTCCAGCTTCCGCCCGATCGGCGCGGGGTCGGCCAGCAGCGCCCGCGCCGCGTCCACATGCGCCCCCAGCCGGTCGAGCTCCTCCCGCACATCCGACCGCGCGGCCAGCAGCGCCACCTCGGCTGCCAACCGGTCCTCCGGCACCCGCCGCTCCCCATCCAGCAATTCCGCCAGAACGCCGGCCAGCCGCGCCCGGTGCGCCGCCGGCTGCCCCGCCGCCTCCGCCACCGCCCGCCGGCACAGCGCCTCGATCTCGTCCAGCAGCGTCGCCAGGATCGCCGCGAGCCGGGCGCCCTCGGCCGCCCGCGCCGCGAACAACTCCTCCAGCGCCTGCGTGAAGCCCTGTGAAACCGCCGCCCGCCGCGCGCCCTCCGCCGCCTCGTCCGGCACCTCCACCTCGGTTCGCAACACGCCCGGCAGCGCCAGCACCGCCTCCGGCCGCGGCGCGGCAGCCCCAGGCATCCGCTCCGCCAGTTCGCGCACCAAGGCCATGGCCCGGTCCAGCGCGGCCTGGTCGAGCACCAGCTTCGGCGCCCGGTCCTCCCGCTTCACGGTCAGGGTGGCGTTGACGTTCCCCCGCGCGAACCGCCCCGCCGCCGCCTCGCGCAGCGGCAATTCCAGCACATCGAGCCCACCCGGCAGCCGCAGCCGCACGTCCAGCCCGCGCCCGTTGACGCTGCGAAGCTCCCAGGCGAAGGGGGTGCCGTCCGGCAGGGTGCCGGTGGCGCGCGCGAAGCCGGTCATGGATCGGATGGACATGCGCGGCCTTCTGCGGCGGGAGACGGGACGATGCAAGGCAGCCTCCCGATTTGGCTCCCCAACTGTTCCCGCGCGGCCATAACCGGCGCCTCCTCCGGTCTCGGCGCGGCCCTCGCCCAGGCCCTTGCCGGCCCCGGGCGCATCCTTCACCTGGCCGGCCGCGACCCCGCCCGCCTCGGCACCACCGCCGCCTCGTGCCGCGCCGCCGGCGCCACCGTCACCGAAACCGCGTTCGACGTCACCGACGCGCCCGCCGCCCGCGCCTGGATCGAAGGCACCGGCGGCCTCGACCTGCTGGTCGCCAACGCCGGCACCTCCGCCGGCACCGGCGGCACCAGCGAATCACCCGACCAGGTCGCCCGCATCTTTGCCGTGAACCTCACCGGCGCCCTGAACACCATCCTGCCCGCACTCGACCTGATGCGCGCCCAGCCACCGGGTCCGGACGGAATCCGCGGCCGCATCGCCGCCATCGCCTCCATCGCCGCCTTCGTGGCCTCGCCCGGCGCCCCCGCCTACTCGGCCTCCAAGGCCGCCCTGCAGCGCTGGACCGAGGCGACGGACGCAACCGCCCGCCGCGACGGCATCCGCCTGCACGCCATCTGTCCAGGCTTCATCCGCACGCCGATGACCGCGCCCAACCAATTCCCCATGCCGCTCCTGATGGAACCGCAGGAAGCCGCGCGACGCAGCCTCGGCGGCATCGCGCAGGGCCGGGCAAGGGTGGTGTTTCCCTGGCCCGTCTATGCGGCAGCCCGCCTCATGGGCGCCCTGCCGCCCGCCTGGCTCAGCCGGCTTCCGTCGAAGGCCGGCTCACGGGAGTGACGATCTCCGGATCGGCCACCTTCCGTTCCGAGCCACGCCGAGCCCAGATGTTCAGCCCCTCGACCCCCGCCGCGAAAGCCATCGCGACGTAGACGAAGCCCTTGGGCACGTGGAAGCCGAAGCCCTCGCCCAGCAGCACCATCCCGATCATCACCAGGAAGGCCAGGGCCAGCATCACCACCGTCGGGTTCTTCTCCATGAAGTTCGACAGCGCATCCATCGACAGCAGCATCACCGTCACCGAAACCAGGATCGCGACAACGATCACCCACATCACCGTGGTCAACCCGACGGCCGCCAGGATGCTGTCCACGCTGAACACCATGTCAATCAGGATGATCTGGAACACGGTCGCGCCGAAGCTGGCGGTCACCGCATTCGCCGCCTTCTCCTCGGCCTGCGCCGCCGGGTCCACACGATGGTGGATCTCCACCACCGCCTTGCCGATCAGGAACAGCCCGCCCGCGATCAGGATCAGGTCCTTGCCGGAGAAATCCATTCCCAGCACGGAAAAGAACGGCTGGGTGAGGGAGATCAGCCAGCCCACCCCGGCCAGCATGCCCAGCCGCATCACCACCGCGAGCCCGAGCCCGATCAGCCGCGCCGATCTCCGCCGCTCCACCGGAAGGCGATTGGTGAGAATGGCGATAAAGACGAGGTTGTCGATCCCGAGGATCACCTCCATCCCGATCAGGGCCACGAGGGCGATGATGACTTCGGCTTCCACGGCTCAAACATGTCCTTTCTGTAATGCAGCTCCCTGTATGGGGAGAGAAAGGCTTTCCTGAAAGACCTGCGCGCGGGAAAGGCCCCTCGCCCCTCCCGGCATGGAACGGGATTTGCTCCGCCTTTCGCAGCCCAGCCTCACCGAGGGTCAGCGAAAAGGAACCGGATCATGGAAGTCGGCGTCTTCATCCCCATCGGCAACAATGGCTGGCTGATCTCGTCCAACGCCCCCCAGTACAAGCCGAGCTTCGAGCTGAACAAGGAGATCGCCCAAAAGGCCGAGCACTACGGCCTCGACTTCCTGCTCTCCATGATCAAGCTCCGCGGCTTCGGCGGAGCAACCGGTTTCTGGGACTACAACCTGGAATCCTTCACCCTCATGGCAGGCCTCGCCGCCGTCACCACCCGCATCAAGCTCTTCGCGACCGCCGCCTCCCTCGTCCTGCCCCCTGCCATCATGGCCCGCATGGCCGTCACCATCGATTCCATCGCCCCCGGCCGCTTCGGCGTGAACCTCATCACCGGATGGCAGCGCCCGGAATACTCCCAGATGGGCCTCTGGCCCGGCGACGAGCACTTCGCCAGCCGCTACGACCACCTCTCGGAATACGCGACCATCATCCGCGAGCTCTGGGCCACCGGCCGCTCCGACTTCAAGGGCAGCCACTTCCAGATGGACGACTGCCGTCTCCTCCCCATGCCGGCCGGGGAGATCAAGATCGTCTGCGCCGGCCAGAGCGCGGCCGGCCTCGACTTCATGGCCCGCTACGCCGACTACAACTTCTGCTTGGGTCAGGGGATCAACACCCCCGGGGCGCTCGCCCCCATGACCGCCCGCGTCCAGGCGGCCGCCGCGGCGACGGGCCGCAAGGTCGGCTCGCTGGCCCTCATCATGATCATCGCCGATGAGACGGACGAGGCCGCCATGGCCAAGTGGCAGCACTACCAGGCCGGCGCCGACCGCGAGGCCATCGCCTGGATGGCCGGCCAGGCCGCCGCCGACACCCGCTCGGGCGCGGACACCAACGCCAAGCAGTATGCGCTGCCCGAAGGGGCCATCAACCTGAACATGGGCACGCTGATCGGCTCCCACGCCTCCGTCGCCCGCATGCTGGACGAGATGGCGGAGGTCCCGGGCCTCGCCGGCGTCCTCCTCACCTTCGACGACTTCCAGCGCGGCATCGTGGAGTTCGGCGAGCGCATCCAGCCGCTGATGCGCAGCCGGGCCCATGTCGCCGCACCGGCCGAGCCGGTGCCCGAGCCGGCCTGAGCCATTCCGCGGGCGGCCACCCTCAGGCCGCCCGCGCTCCACTGGTGGCCAGCCAGACCCCCGCCAGGATCACCACGCCCCCCGCCACCACGCGCAGTTCCGGCCATTCCCCCAGCAGCAGCGCCGCGAACAACGCCGCGAAGCCCGGCTGCAGGTAGCTGGTCATCGCGCCATCCGTCGCCCGCGCCCGCTGCAGCAGCATCAGGAACAGCGTCAGCGGCACCGCCGAGGCGACCAGCCCCACCCACAGCGCCGCCCCATAGACCGCCCAGGGCTGGTCGAAGCTGCCGGCAGGATCGAAGAACAGGCTGAGCAGCCCCGCGCCCGCCGTGCCCACCACCTGCTGCCCGACCGAGAGCGCCACCGGGCTGCCCGGCCGGACCCGGCGCACATAGATGGTGCCCACGGCGTAACCGAAGGCGACCACCAGCACGAGCAGCCCGGCCAGCCCCGCCTCCCCGCCGGAAAGCGCCTGAGGACCCAGGATCACCGCGATCCCCAGGAACCCGATCATCATCCCCGCGAGCGTCCGCGGTCCCGGCCGCTCCGCCGGAAGAAAGCCGAAGGCCAGGAGCGCCACGAAGAGCGGCGTGGTGGACTGGACCAGCGCCACCGAAGCCGCGCCAAGGGAGAGAAGCGCCATGGCGGTCAGGCAATTCGCCAGCCACCCGTTGGTGCTTCCCAGCACCAGGCCATGCCGCCAGAAGCGCAGCCCCAGCCCCCGGAAAGCCCCGGTCGCGAAGGCGAAGCCCAGCATGGCGACGCAGCCCACCACGCCCCGGCTGAAGGAAAAGGAGAAAGGCGGCATCGACCGCGCGGCCTGGCGTATCACCGGAAAGGCCGTGCCCCAGAGCCCCGCGATCACCAGCAGCCGCCACCACAATGGCCAGCCGCGCAGCCCCGGAGGGCCGCTCACGCCCCCCGCGTCGCGCGGAGCCTCACCGCTGCGGCGCCGCCGTGGCCGGCACCGGGCCCGGGGAGGGATCCGCCCCGGCGCCCGCCGCTCCCCGGGCGCGCTCCACCTCGCGCCAGCGCGCCACGTTGCGGTTGTGCTCCTCCAGCGTGCGCGCGAAGGCGTGTCCGCCGCTGCCATCCGCGACGAAGTAAAGGAAGTCGGTCGCCTCCGGCCGCGTCACCGCGCGCAAGGCCTCCTTGCCCGGGGAAGCGATCGGCCCCGGCGTCAGCCCGCGGTTGCGGTAGGTGTTGAAAGGGTGTTCCCGGTCCAGGTCCGCCCGCGTCAGGCCCCGCTCCAGCGGCGCGCCGTCCGTCGCGGCATAGGCCACGGTCGGATCGGATTGCAGCGGCATCCCGCGCCGCAGCCGGTTCAGGAACACCGAGGCCACCCGCGGCCGCTCCGCCGCCTGCCCGGTCTCGCGCTCCACGATGCTCGCCAGCACCAGCGCCTCCCGCGCCGAGGAAATGGGCAGGTCCGGCGCCTTGTTGGCCCAGGCCTCCTTCAGGGCCTCGTCCATCGCCGCCATCGCCCGGCGCACGATGGCCGCCCGCGTATCCCCGTACTGGTAGGTGTAGGTCTCGGGCAGCACCTCGCCCTCGTCGACCGGCGGCGTCTCGCCGACCAGCCCCTCGGCGCGGTCGATCACCGCGACGATCTGGCGGGCCATCAGCCCCTCGGGAATGGTCAGTCGCCGCTGCACGGGCCGCGCGGTGCGCAGCACCCCCAGCACATCCGCCAGCGACGCCCCGGCCGGAAAAAGGAATTCCCCCGCCCGCAAAGGCCCCTGCCCCCGCGTGGCCCAGGCAGCCGCCAGGAAGGCTCGGCCATCCGCCACCACGCCCCGCTCTGCCAGCGCCGCCCCGATCGTCTCGGCACCCCCGCGCGGCACCACAACCTGCGCCGGCGCCGCCAGGGGCCCCGGCCGTTCATAGACGGACTGGGCGTAGAAAAACGCGCCGCCCCCGGCCAGGCCGAGCAGCAACACCAGGATCAGCAGCGCGCGGATCGCCCGTCCCATTGGCAAGCCATCCCCTCAACCCCCGGGCCAGACCCGGGGCAGCGTCTCAGGCCGCGGCCTTGAACAGGATGGAGGCATTGGTGCCCCCAAACCCGAAGGAGTTGGACAGCGCCACCTCGATCCTGCGCGGCTGCGCCTCGTTCGCCACCCGGTCGATCGCCGAGGGGTTGGAGGGTTCGTGCAGGTTCAGCGTCGGCGGCGCCACGTCGTCGCGGATCGCGAGCAGCGAGAAGATCGCCTCAACCGCCCCCGCGGCCCCGAGCAGGTGCCCGATGGCGGACTTGGTGGAGGACATGGCGACGCCCTTGGCATCCTCCGCGAACAACCGCTCCACCGCCTGCAACTCCAGGTCGTCGCCCAGCGGCGTGCTGGTGCCGTGCGCGTTGATGTACTGGATGTCGCCCGTGCCGATGCCCGCCGACTTGAGGCAGGCGGTCATCGCCCGGAAAGCGCCCTCGTGGCCCTCGGCCGGGGCGGTGATATGATAGGCGTCGCCGGACATGCCGTAGCCGATCACCTCGCCGTAAATCTTGGCATCACGCTTCTTCGCGTGCTCGTACTCCTCGAGCACCAGCACCCCCGCGCCCTCGCCCATCACGAAGCCGTCGCGGTCCTTGTCCCAGGGGCGGGACGCCTCGGCCGGGGTGTCGTTGAAGGCGGTGGACAGCGCACGGGAGGCCGCGAAGCCCGCCATGCCCAGCTCGCTGACCGCGGCCTCGGCGCCGCCGGCCACCATCACGTCCGCATCGCCCAGCGCGATCAGCCGCGCCGCATCGCCCAGCGCATGCACCCCCGTGGCGCAGGCCGTCACCACCGAATGGTTCGGTCCCTTGAACCCATACTTGATGGAAACATGCCCGGAGGCGAGGTTGATCAGCGCCGACGGAATAAAGAAGGGCGAGAGCCGCCGGTGCTTGCCCGCCGCGATCTGAATGGAAGCCTCGTAGATCGTCTGAAGCCCGCCGATGCCGGAGCCGATCATCACGCCCGTCGCGTGGCGGTCATCCTCGCTCTCGGGAACCCAGCCGGAATCCTCCACCGCCTCGGTCGCCGCCACCAGCGCGAGCTGGATGAAGCGGTCCATCTTCTTCTGGTCCTTGACCGGGATCCACTCGGCCAGGTCCAGCCCGCCATCGGCCTTCGTGCCGTTCGGCACGATGCCGGCGATCTTCGCCGGGATGTTCGAGACATCGAAGGACTGGATCGCGGCGATGCCGGACTCACCGCCCAGCATGCGCTTCCAGACGCGTTCCACCCCGAGCCCGAGCGGGCAGGCGATGCCCATCCCGGTGACGACGACGCGGCGCGGGGCCCTGAGCTGACCGAACACTCTCGCTACTCCTCCCGCGCACCGCCCGGCCGTTGATCCGGGTCCGGGCGGTAACCGGTTATCCCGGCTCCGCCTCGCGCATCCGTTTCAGAAAGGGCGGCGACCGGCCCTCTGGCCGTTCGCCGCCCCGGCTTGGCCCTCAGGCCGTCTTGTGGGCGTCGATATAGGTGATCGCGTCGCCGACCGTCGTGATCTTCTCGGCGGCGTCGTCGGGGATCTCGACCCCGAAGGCCTCCTCGAAGGCCATCACCAGCTCGACGGTGTCCAGGCTGTCCGCGCCCAGGTCGTCGATGAAGGACGCCTCCGGGGTGACCTTGGCCTCCTCGACGCCGAGGTGCTCGACCACGATCTTCTTCACCTTCTCGGCGGTTTCGCTCATCGCGCTTGCTCTCTCCTGATGGCGGTGAACCGCCGGAAATCCGTCTGTGCCGGCCGGGCGGGCCGTCTCGCGTAAACGCCCGGGCGCAGGGCGCGGGCCTTAGCATGCCTGTTTCCGGGGGCCTAGACCACGCTTTGGCCGGGAAGGCAGGATGGACCTTGCGCCCCCCGGATCAAGCCCCGGTGTGCCCGCCGCGCCGCGTCAGATCATGGCCATCCCGCCGTTGACGTGCAGCGTCACCCCGGTCACCCAGGCCGCCTCGTCCGAGGCCAGGTAGGCCACCGCCGCCGCGATGTCCGCAACCGAGCCCATCTTGCCCAGCGGTATCCGGCCCATCAGCGCCGCGCGCTGCGCCTCGTTCAGCGCGTCCGTCATGGCCGTCTGGATGAAGCCCGGCGCCACCACGTTCACGGTCACGCCGCGCGGCGCCACCTCCTGGGCGAGCGCCTTGCTCATCCCGATCAGCCCGGCCTTGGCCGCCGCGTAGTTCGCCTGCCCCGGGTTGCCCGTCACCCCCACGATCGAGGCGATGGAGATGATCCGCCCCGAACGCCGCTTCATCATCCCCCGCAGGCTGGCCCGCGCCAGCCGGAAGGGGGCCGTCAGGTCCACCTCGATCACGTCCGACCAGTCCTTGTCGCCCATGCGCAGCGCCAGGCCGTCCCGCGTCAGCCCGGCATTGTTCACGAGGATGTCGAGCCCTCCGAACGCCGCCTCCACCTTTTCCACCAGCTCGGCCGGCGCGGCGGGATCGGACAGGTCGGCGGCCGCCACGAAGGCGCGCTCCCCCAGCTCCGCGGCCAGGGCAGCCAGCTCCGCCTCCCGGCGCCCGGTCAGCGCCACCCGCGCCCCCTGGGCATGCAGGCCCCGCGCGATGGCGGCCCCGATCCCCCCGGTGGCTCCGGTGACGAGGGCGGACTTCCCGGTCAGGTCGAACATGCGATTTCCTCCAGCGGCACGCCATCGAGGCGCTTGGCAAGCGAGAAGCGGGTATGCCCCGGCGGGCAGTCGCGCAATTGCCCCACCACCCGATAACCCATGCGAGCGTAGAATCCGGGCGCCTGGAACGAATAGGTCTCCAGCCGCACCCCGACACAGCCCCGCGCCACCGCCTCGCGCTCGGCGACGGACAGCATC
Organism: Muricoccus vinaceus; assembly: GCF_042433125.1. Taxonomy (NCBI): domain Bacteria; kingdom Pseudomonadati; phylum Pseudomonadota; class Alphaproteobacteria; order Acetobacterales; family Roseomonadaceae; genus Muricoccus; species Muricoccus vinaceus. The sequence continues at coordinate 79,745 of NZ_JBHLVZ010000005.1, forward strand.
TCCCGCCCCAGCCCCGCGCGGCGATGCTCCTCAGGAAGGTGAAACAACTCCACGTAGAGCCAGCCCGAATAGCTCCGGCCCACCAGGCCGCCGAGCACCGCCCCGTCCTCGCCCCGCAGCAGCACGCTCAGCGGGCGGGAAGCGAAGGATCCGGGCCCGGATCCCGCCTCGTTGAAGGCCAGCAGCCCCGCCCAGACCTCGTCCCGCCCAACGGGCTGCCCGGCCGGGCCGGGCGCGTCTTCCACCGTGATCCGGGTCACAGCGCGCGCAGCACCGCCTCGATCTCGGCCGGCGTGCCGCAGGCCATGGCCCGCGCATCCGGGGCGTTTCGCTTCATCAGCCCGGTCAGCACCTTGCCCGAGCCCGCCTCCACGAAGGTGTCGCAGCCCATCTCCACCATGGCCGCCACGCATTCCCGCCAGCGCACCGTGCCCGTGACCTGCCGCACCAGCAGCTCCCGGATCGTGCCCGGATCCGTCGCCTTGGCCGCCGTCACATTGGCCACCACCGGCACGGAGGGCGCCCGCGGCGGGTCGCGCTCCAGCGCTTCCGCCATGGCCTCCGCCGCGGGCGCCATCAGCGAGGAATGGAAGGGCGCCGAAACCGGCAGGATCATCGCGCGCCGGATACCCTCGGCCTTGGCGATCTCCACGGCCCGCTCCACCGCCGCCTTGTGGCCGGAAATCACCACCTGCCCGCCGCCGTTGTCGTTGGCGGCCTCCACCACCTGCTTCTCCTCCGTCAGGGGATCCACCGAGGCCCGCTCGCAGATCGCCCGCGCCTGGTCCATCTCGGCACCCAGCAGCGCCGCCATCGCGCCCGTGCCCGCCGGCACCGCCGCCTGCATCGCATCGCCCCGCAGCCGCAGCAGCCGCGCCGCCTGCGCCACGTCGAAGGCCCCCGCGGCCGCGAGCGCGCTGTATTCCCCGAGCGAATGCCCCGCCACCAGCGCCACGCGCCCGCGCACGTCCAGCCCGCCCTCGGCCTCCAGCACGCGCAGCACCGCCAGCGAAACCGCCATCAGCGCCGGCTGGGCATTCGCCGTCAGGGTCAGCTCCTCCGCCGGGCCTTCGAACATCAGGCGCGAAAGGTGCTGCTTCAGCGTCTCGTCGACCGCCTCGAAGACCTCGCGCGCAGCCGGAAAGGCTCCGGCCAGGTCACGGCCCATGCCGACGGCCTGACTGCCCTGGCCAGGGAAAACGAGCGCGAGAGCCATTGGGGAGACACCTTCCGGGACGGGCGCGGCGGGGTAGGGCCGCGTCACGGAACTGTCAATCACCTGGGCGAGGGTGGGAAGCAAGCGCCGGGATGATCCCCCGCAGCCACGCCCACCCTCGCCTCCATGGCGCATCCATGGGCGGCAGGCAGCGCGCCCGTCAGCGCGCCACGGCGCGCGTCAGCGGCCCCGGCCGACCCAGACCCGCTGGCAGCGCTCGCGCTGGACCCGCACCGGGCGGCCGAAGCGATCCCGGCGATGCACCACGACGGGGCGGCAGCGGGTCACGTAGCGCACGTCCTCCACCAGCCCGTCATGGAGGCCCGACTCCGCGGCACCCAGCATGGGCGCCGCCGAAACCGGCGCGGCCTGGGCAGACGGAGCGAGGGCACCGAGGCCGCCCATGAGGCAGGCCACGAGGGCGAGGCGGGAGAGGGAGATCATCGTGAGGGCATCCTCCGCGTGTTGGGCCTGTCCGGCGGCCAGGCTTTGCCAGGCTGCCGGGGAAATATGGCGGCCCGGAGAGCGGATCATGGCAGCGCCCGTCACAGGAGGGCAACGCCGCCCCCGGCCCCGCCTCCCCGGCGCTCGGCCCGCTCCTTGACCCTCAAACCGGATGTAACTAAGAGTCACTCGCATTATCAACTTGGGTGACGAAGCAATGAACGGTTCCGGCAACAGGGCAAGAACGGCCCCCAACACCGCCCTGGTCGCCGGGCTGAGCCTCGGCGCCGCGGTCGCGGGCGGCATGGCCTTCGCCCAGTTCGCCGCCGCCCAGACCGCGCCGTCCGGCACCGCCGCGGCCCCCGCCGCCCCCTTCCCCGTGGCCGAGGTCGTGGTGCCCGAGGTTTCCGTCACCGGCGCCCGGCCCAACAACACCCTCCAGGCGCCCACCGGCAACGTACGCCTCCCCGGCGCCGTCCAGGACACGCCGCAGACCATCAACGTCGTCCCCCAGGAGGTCCTGCGCGAGCAGAACGTGACCACGCTGGAACAGGCGCTCCGCAACGTGCCCGGCATCACCTCCACCATTGGCGAGGGCGCTGGCGGCGTCACCGGCGACCAGTTCCGCATCCGCGGCTTCTCCGCCCAGAACGACGTGCTGGTGGACGGCCTGCGCGACTTCGGTTCCTACCAGCGCGACGCCTTCACCTATGACAACGTCCAGGTCCTCAAGGGCGCCTCGGGCTTCGCCATCGGAACCAGCGCCATCGGCGGCGGCATCAACGTCAACAGCCGCACGCCGACGCTGGAGAACCGCTACTCCGGCGTCGTCACCGGCGGCACGGGCCCCTATGCCCGCGCCACGGCCGACATCAACCAGCGCATCAGCGAGACGGCGGCCATCCGCCTGAACGTCATGGGCCAGAGCAGCAGTCTGGTGGGCCGCGACGACATCGACACGCGCCGCTGGGGCATCGCCCCCTCCATCGCCTTCGGCCTGGGCACCCCCACCACCTTCTCGGTGGAGTACCTGCACTACCACGATGTCCACACGATCGACAGCGGCACGCCCGTCCTCTTCCGGGGCGCCAACTCCATCGGCCGCCCCGCGCCCGAATTCGGCGTCCGCCGCGCGAACTTCTACGGCATCGGAAACGACCGGGACGACGTGGACGTCGACCGCCTGACGGCTCGCTTCGCGCACAGCTTCGGCGAATGGCTGACGGTCAGCAACGACACCCGCCTTTCCCGCGTGAACCGCGACACGGCACTCACGGCGCCGAGCTGCGGCCGGCAATCAAACACGGTCACCCAGGCGAATTCCTGCTCCGGGCAGTTCTTCCGCGGCCTGAACCCCAGCCTGGCCTATGGCGGCGGCAGCAATGGCACCTACAACCAGGTGAACGAGGCGATCCAGAACCTCACCACCGGCATCGCCCGCTTCCGCACGGGTCCCCTGCGGCACGAGCTCACGACCGGCGTGGACATCTCGCACGAGACCGTCGACCGCACAGGCTTCTCCTATGTGCCCACGCGTCCGGGCGTGACCCTGCTGAACTCCGAAACCAACAACGGCCTTCGCCTCTCGACCGGGCCCGCGAACAACCAGCGCGACACCTCGCTGACCAATCTCGGCCTCTTCGCCAACGAGCGCCTCTACCTGAACCACCAGCTCTCGGTCTTCGGCGGCTTCCGCTGGACCAAGTTCGACCTCGACTACCAGGCGGGCACGCCGGGCCTCGCCCCCAGCCAGAACTTCAACGTCTCCGACAGCTACTTCGATCCGCGTGCCGGCGTGATCTTCGAGCCCGTGCCCAACCAGACCTACTATTACTCCTACTCCTCCTCAACGACGCCGCCCGGCACCTTCTTCACGACCCTTCCCTCCACGGCGGCAAACTTCCGCAGCACCTTCGAGCCGGAGCGCAACACGACCCACGAGGTCGGCGCAAAGATCGGGCTGTTCGGGAACCGCCTCGGCGCGACCGCCGCCCTGTTCCAGTCCGAGAAAGGCAATGCTCTCGTGCAGGATCCCAACGACGCCAATTCGGTGTTGCAGACCGGGGACCGGCAGCGGATACGGGGCCTCGAACTGGGCCTGACCGGCCGCATCACGCCGGAGTGGAACGTCAATGCCGCCTATGCCTACCTGGACAGCGAAACCACCCGTTCCGCCACGCCGGCCAATCTCGGCAAGCGCGTTCAGTTCGTGCCGCTGCACTCGGCCTCGCTCTGGACGACCTACGACATCGCGCCCGACACACCCTGGAACGTGACCCTCGGCGCAGGCGTGATCTATCGCAGCAAGGTCTCCCTGACCCTCGACAACGTCGCCGAGGCGCCGGACACGGTCAGCCTCGATGCCCTGGTGCAGCACAAGATCAATCAGAACCTCACGGTGCGGGTGAATGGCTACAACCTGACCAACCGCACGAACTACGAAGGCTTGTTCAACGGCCGCGCGACCGTTGCCGCCGGCCGCACCGTCCTCGTTTCCCTCGCCGCCGATTTCTGACGGCGGACCCAGCCTTGTGGAGCGGCCGCTTTCCGACCAAACCGGCGGCGCGTCGGCGAAGCGGCCGCTCCGATCTCCGTCCGCTCGTCCCATCGAGGTGTAGCCGATGCTCGTCCGCATCCCCCAGGTCCTGACGCCCACCGAGGTCGCCTATTGCCGCGAGCGCCTGGAGGCCGCCGCCTGGGTGGACGGCAAGGCCACCGCGGGCGAGCAATCGGCCAAGGCGAAATTCAACCTGCAGGTCCCGCAGGACTCCGCCGAGGGCAAGGAGCTGGCGGACCTCGTCCTCCGCGCCCTCGGCCGCAGCGCGCTTTTCGCCACCGCCGCCCTGCCGCTGAAGGTCTTCCCGCCGCTCTTCAACCGCTACGACGTGGGCATGACCTTCCACGCCCATGTGGACAACGCCATCCGCCCCGTGCCCGGCACCGGCCAGCGCATCCGCACGGACGTCTCCTCCACCCTCTTCCTGTCCGCCCCCGAGGACTATGACGGCGGCGAGCTCGTCATCGAGGACACCTACGGCACCCAGGAGGTGAAGCTCGGCGCCGGCGACCTCGTGGTCTATCCCGCCACCTCCCTGCACCGCGTGAACCCCGTCACGCGGGGCAGCCGGTGGGCCTCGTTCTTCTGGACCCAGTCCATGGTCAAGGACGATGGCCAGCGCCAGTTCCTCTACGACCTGGACATGGGGATCATCGCGCTGCGCCAGGACCTTCCGGACGACCATGCCGGGGTCCTGGCCATGACGGCGGCCTACCACAACCTGCTCCGCCGCTGGGTCGAGATGTAGCGCGGCCCGCCCGGGGCCGCGCTAGACCACCCGCCCCTCCTCCATCACGGTCGTGTCCACGGCGTCGGCGGGCTCGTAGATCATCTTGGCCAGGATGCCCGCCAGCATCGCCCCCGCGATCGGCGCCAGCCAGAACAGCCAGAGCTGCGCCACGTATTCCGCCCCCCCGAACAGCGCCGGCGCCGTGCTGCGCGCGGGGTTGACGGAGGTGTTGGTGATGGGGATCGAGATCAGGTGGATCAGCGTCAGCGCCAGCCCGATCGGGATGCCGGCGAAGCCCGTGGCCGCCCCCTTGGAGGTCGTGCCGATGATGATCATCAGGAAGAAGAAGGTCAGCACCAGCTCCGCCACCAGGCAGGCCATCATAGAGTACTTGCCCGGGCTCAGCTCCCCGTAGCCGTTGGAGGCGAAGCCGGCCGGCACCCAGCCGGGCTTGCCGGAGGCGATCAGCCACAGCATCCCCGCCGCCACCACGGCGCCCACCACCTGCGCGACCACGTAGGGCAGCACGTGCTTGTTGGCGCAGCGCCCCGCCGCCCAGAGGCCCAGCGTCACCGCCGGGTTGAAATGCCCGCCCGAGATGTGCCCCACCGCATAGGCCATCGTCAGCACCGTCAGGCCGAAGGCGAAGGATACGCCCGTGAAGCCTATTCCCAGCTGCGGGAAGGCAGCCGCGAAGACCGCGGCACCGCAACCACCGAACACCAGCCAGAAAGTTCCGAAGAACTCCGCGGCAAGCCGCTTCTGCATGTCGTTGTGCATAAGAACCGACGCTCCCGTGAGCTCATCGACCTCAATGACGGTTTCCACTTGGCGCATACCGGAGGTCGCATAATCGTTAGATCAGCGATGGAGGCAGCTTTCATCATTTTCCGGTGAAACCGCTCCACATCCATAATGTTTTGCTTTTTCATCTTGAGTTCGAAATATTCCTTCCGGGCCGCCGTTCGGATCCTCCCGTGACAACTCAGGATCCGCTTGCCCCACCCCCGCCAATCCCCTATAGGCCCCGCCCACCCTGCCGGGCGCGAGGCATCGCGCCCGGCTATGCCCATTCCGGCCCGCGCATCCCGCACGGGCCCTCGGGCTGAGCCATCCGAAGGGATACCGATGCCGTTGTATGAAACCGTGCTGATCGCGCGGAACGAACTCACGCAGGCCCAGGTCGAGGCCGTGGCCGACCAGGTCGCCGGCATCATCGCCGAGACCGGCGGCGAGATCCGCAAGCGCGAGTACTGGGGCCTCCGTGGCCTCGCCTACAAGATCAAGAAGAACCGCAAGGCGCATTACATGCTCCTCGGCATCGACTGCACGCCGGTCGCCGAGAAGGAAGTGACGCGCCAGCTCGGCCTCAACGAGGACGTGCTGCGCCACATGACGCTGCGCATCGAGGCGATCGACGACGCCCCCTCCGCGATCCTTGCCAAGCGCGGCGACGACCGCGAGCGCGACCGCGGCTTCCGCGGCCCCCGCCCCGCCGGCCGCTTCGGCTCCGGCCGTGGCCGTGAGCGTGGCGACGACCGCGAGGAGTTCCGCGCCCGTCCCCGCGACGATCTCGATGGTTCCGGCGAGGAGTAAGAACCGATGTCCGACACGACCGACCTGACCCCCGCCGCGCGCCGCCCGGCCGTCGGCGCCCGCCGGCCCTTCTACCGCCGCCGCAAGTCCTGCCCCTTCTCCGGCCCCAACGCGCCGAAGATCGACTACAAGGACGTGCGCCTGCTGTCCCGCTTCCTGAGCGAGCGCGGCAAGATCGTGCCGTCCCGCATCACGGCGGTTTCCGCCAAGAAGCAGCGCGAGCTGGCGAATGCCATCAAGCGCGCCCGCTTCCTGGCGCTGCTGCCCTACGTCATCAACGACTGATCGGGGCATAGCACCATGATCAACGTCATCCTGATGCAGCGGGTCGAGAAGCTCGGCCAGATGGGCGACACCGTCACGGTGAAGCCCGGCTATGCCCGCAACTTCCTCCTGCCCTCCGGCCGCGCCATCCGCGCGACCGAGGTCAACCTCAAGAAGTTCGAGCAGGACCGCGCGCAGCTCGAGGCCCAGAACCTCAAGCGGCGCGAGGAGGCCGAGCGCGTGGCCGAGCGGATGGAGGGCCTCACGGTCGTCCTGATCCGTTCCGCCGGCGAGAGCGGCGCCCTCTACGGCTCCGTTTCCGGCCGCGACATCGCCGACGCCACCAAGGACGCTGGCCTCACCATCACGCGCGAGCAGGTCATCCTGGAGCAGCCGATCAAGACGCTGGGCCTCACCACCGTCCGCATCGCGCTGCACCCGGAGGTCTCGATCCCCGTGGTCGTGAACATCGCCCGCACGCCCGAGGAAGCCGACAAGCAGATGCGCGGCGAGGACCTCCGCGCCGAGCAGGAAGCCGAGGAAGCCAGCCTCGAGGCCGAGCTGGCCGCCGAGCTCTCCGAGCTGGGCGCCGCCAGCGAGTAAGAACCTCCCCCGCGAGGATTGCCGCGGATGGCCGCCCCTTCACGGGGGCGGCCATTTGCATGTGGGGCGATCACCGTCGCGCGATCCTGATCCCCGGCAATTGATCCCCCTCCTTCATGCGAACAGCCTTCCACGCAAAGGAGGGCACCACTTGCTGCTCGATTCCGTTCTTCCCCGGCTGATCCGTCACGGCACGCTCCGGCTCCGCCGCCCCGATGGCAGCACCGCCACCTTCGGCGGCACCCGCCCCGGCCCCCAGGCCGCCATGGCCCTGACCAACCGCGCGATCTTCCGCCGCCTCGTCATGAATCCCGGCCTCGCCTTCGGCGAGGGCTACATGGACGGCAGCGTGGAGCCCATCGAGGGCTCCACCATCTACGACCTGCTGGACCTGATGATCTTCAACCTCGCCCAGGGCGGCAGCCACCCGGCGCTGCGGGCCGGCGAGGTGCTGCGCTGGCTGCGCCGGCGGCTGCTGGACCTGAACACCGCCACCCGCGCACGCCAGAACGTCGCCCACCACTATGACCTGAACGGCACCCTCTACGCTCTCTTCCTCGATGCCGACCTCCAGTACTCCTGCGCCTACTTCCCGACCGGCCGTGAAACCCTGGAGGAAGCCCAGGCCCTCAAGAAGCGCCACCTGGCCAGCAAGCTCCGCCTCGACCGCCCGGGCCTCGAGGTGCTCGACATCGGCTCGGGCTGGGGCGGCCTCGCCATCACCCTCGCCCGCGAGCACGGCGCCCGCGTCACCGGCCTGACCCTTTCCGAGGAACAACTCGCCGAGTCCCGCGCCCGCGCCGAAGCCGCCGGCCTGTCCGACCGCGTGTCCTTCGAGCTGATGGACTACCGGGACTGGAAGCGCCCGATGGACCGCATCGTCTCCGTCGGCATGTTCGAGCACGTCGGCATCAACCACTACACGGCCTTCTTCCGCACCGTGAAGGCGGCCCTCAAGGAGGACGGAGTCGCCCTGATCCACGCCATCGGTCAGTCCGAGGGCCCGGCCACCACCAACCCCTGGCTCACCAAGTACATCTTTCCCGGCGGCTATTCCCCCGCCCTGTCGGAGGTGGTTCCCGCGGCCGAGAAGGCCGGGCTCTGGATCACCGACATCGAGATCCTCCGCCTCCACTACGCCATGACCATCGCCCACTGGCGCGCCCGGTTCGCGGCAAACCGCAACGCGATCAAGGCCCTGTACGACGAGCGCTTCTGCCGCATGTTCGAGTTCTACCTTTCGGCCTCGGAACTGTCCTTCCGACGCTGGGGCCACATGAACTGGCAGATGCAGCTGACCCGCTCCGCGGATGCCCTTCCCCTCACGCGCGACTACATGCTGGATGCCGAGCGGGCCGCGGCTTATCCACATGATCCACCGCCATCCACAGGACCCCGGCAACAGGTGAAACAGGACGCGGAGCGCGCCGAGGGCTAGACTGGGCCCATGAACGCCTTCGATAGCCTCGCGGAGCCGGCCGGCCCAGGATTGCTGGGCCTGTCCCAGCGCCTGCCCCCCTCGAACGCCGAGGCGGAGCAGGCCCTGCTGGGCGCGCTTCTGGCCAACAACAAGGCCTATGAGCGCGTCTCGGAGTTCCTGGCCGACGAGCACTTCGCCGACCCCATCCATGGCCGCATCTTCAAGGCCATCCAGCGCCGGGTCGAAGCCGGCCAGCTCGCCGACGTCGTCACGCTGCGCGCCGAGTTCGAGCATTCCGGCCTCCTCGACGAGGTCGGCGGCCCCGCCTACCTGACCCAGCTCCTCACGGCCATGGTCGGCATCATCAATGCCGGCGAGTACGGCCGCGTCATCCACGACTGCTTCCTCCGCCGCCAGCTCGTGGATCTCGGCGAGGTCGTGGTGAACCGCGCCTTCGGGGCCGAGCCCGACCTGGACGGCAAGGCCCAGCTCGAAGCCGCCGAGCAGGCCCTGTTCGACCTGGCCACCGAGGGCAGCGCCGAGGGCGGCCTGATCTCCTTCGACCGCGCCCTCACCGCCGCCGTCGAACTCGCCGAGCGCGCCTTCTCCACCCCCGGCGGGGTCTCGGGCCTTTCCACGGGGCTGCGTGACCTCGACAGCAAGCTCGGCGGCCTGCATCCCTCCGACCTCCTGATCCTCGCCGGCCGCCCTGCCATGGGCAAAACCGCGCTGGCCGTGAAGATCGGCTTCGGGGCCGCCCAGGCCGTGATCCGGGAAGCGCAGGAGAAGGACCCCAACGCCGTGGTCCGCGGCGGCGTCGCCATCTTCTCGCTGGAAATGAGCGCCGACCAGCTCGCCACCCGTATCCTGTCCGAGCAGTCGCGGGTCTCCGGCGACCGGATCCGCCGCGGCGACATCGCCCAGCGCGACTTCGACAAGTTCGTGGAGGTCAGCCGCGAGCTGTCCACCCTCCCCCTCTTCATCGACGACACCCCGGCCATCACCATCTCCGCGCTCCGCACCCGCTGCCGGCGCCTGATGCGGACCAAGGGCCTGAACCTCATCATCGTGGACTACCTCCAGCTCATGCGCCCCGCGGCCGGCACCCGGCCGGAAAACCGCGTGCAGGAGATCAGCCAGATCACCCAGGGCCTGAAGGCCATCGCCAAGGAACTGTCGGTCCCCGTCATCGCCCTCTCCCAGCTCTCCCGTCAGGTGGAGCAGCGCGAGGACAAGCGCCCGCAGCTCGCCGACCTCCGCGAATCCGGCTCCATCGAGCAGGACGCCGACGTCGTGATGTTCGTCTACCGCGACGAATACTACCTGCAGCAGAAGATGCCGAAGGAGCTGGCCTTCGATAATCCGGAGAAGTTCACGGAAGCCACGGACAAGTGGCAGAAGGACATGGAGCAGGCGCACAACAAGGCGGAGCTGATCATTGCCAAGCAGCGTCACGGCCCCACCGGCACCATCCGCCTCTTCTTCGAAGGCGAGTTCACCCGCTTCGGCGACCTCGACCAGACCCACGACGAGAACGACTACGGCTGACACCACGGGCGTCCTGACTGTCGACCTTCCGGCCATCGCCGCCAACTGGGCTTCGCTCCGCGACCGCCACAGGGCCATGGGCGGCGGCGAAACGGGCGCGGCGGTGAAGGCCGACGCCTATGGCCTCGGCGCCGCCGAGGTCGCCCCCGCCCTGGCCGCGGCCGGCTGCCGCCACTTCTTCGTCGCCCACGCGGCGGAAGGCATGGCCGTCCGCGCCGCCCTGGGCCCCGGCCCCACCATCGCCGTCCTCAACGGCTTCGCCCCCGGCACCGACGAGGACGCCGCCCTTACCCCCGTGCTGAACAGCCCCGGCGACATCGCGGCCTGGGCCGGCACCGGCGCGGCCGCCATCCTGCACATCGACACCGGCATGGCCCGCCTGGGCCTGTCCTCCGCCGAAACCGCCGCCCTGGCCGAAAACCCCTCCCCCCTCGCCGGCCTGAACCTCCTTTGCGTCATGACCCACCTGGCCTGCGCCGATGACCCCGCCCACCCGCTGAACAGCGAACAGGCCGCCCGCTTCGCCGCCGCCCGCGCCCGCCTCCCCGCCGCCCCCTTCTCCTTCGCCAATTCCTCCGGCCTCTTCCTCGGCGCGCCCTTCGCCTCCGGCCTCGCCCGCCCCGGCTGCGCCCTCTACGGCCTGAACCCCACGCCCGGCCGCCCGAACCCCATGCGCCCGGTGGTCCGGCTGGAGGTCCCGGTCCTCCAGCTCCGCGAAATCCCGGCCGGAACCCCCGTCGGCTACGGCGCCACCTGGACCGCCCCGCGCCCTTCCCGGATCGCCACCGTTGCCGCCGGCTATGCCGACGGCTATCTGAGGTCCCTCTCCGGGCACGCGACCGCCCGCTTCAAGGACCGGGACGTGCCCCTGGTCGGCCGGGTATCCATGGATCTCACAACCTTCGACGTGACCGACCACCCCACCATCGCGCCCGGCTCGATGATCGAGCTGATCGGCCCCGGCACCGCGCCGGACGATGTCGCCGCCCGCGCGGGGACCATCGGCTACGAGGTGCTGACCTCCCTCGGCGCCCGCTACCGCCGCGAATACCTGCGCGCCGCGTGAACGCCTCCTCCCTCCTCGCCCGCCCGCTGGACGGGCTGGCCGCCCTTGGCCGCGCCGCGCTGGACCTGTGCCGCACCGCCGGCGCCGTGACCCTCTTCGCGCTGGAGGCGATCAGCCACGCCGTCCGCCCGCCCTTCCACCCCCGCCTCTTCCTCCGCGCCTTCATCGAGGTCGCCTATTTCTCCCTCCCCGTGGTCGGCCTCACCGCCGTGTTCACGGGCATGGTCCTCGCCCTCCAGTCCTATTCCGGCTTTTCCCGCTTCGGGGCGGAAGGGGCGGTCGCCAACGTGGTCGTCATCTCCATCACGCGCGAACTCGGCCCCGTGCTCGCCGGCCTCATGGTGTCGGGGCGCATCGGCGCCGCCTTCGCGGCCGAGATCGGCACCATGCGCGTCACCGACCAGATCGACGCCCTGACCACCCTCTCCACCGATCCCGTGAAGTACCTCGTCACCCCCCGGCTGCTGGCGGCCACCCTGGCCATGCCGCTCCTGGTGCTCGTGGCCGACGTCCTCGGCGTCATGGGCGGCTACCTGATCGCCACCCTCAAGCTCGGCTTCTCCGGCCCCACCTACCTGAAGTCCACGCTGGACTTCCTGCAGGCGATCGACGTGGTCAGCGGCCTGGCCAAGGCCGCCGTCTTCGGCTTCATCGTGGCGCTGATGGGCACCTGGTGCGGCTACACCTCCCGCGGCGGCGCCCAGGGCGTGGGCGGGGCCACCACCACCGCCGTGGTCTCCTCCTCCATCCTCATCCTCGCCCTCGACTACGTGCTCACCGAGGTCTTCTTCGCCCGATGAGCGGCACCGTCCCGAAGATCCGCCTCCGCGGCCTCCGCAAGGCCTTTGGATCCAAGCAGGTGCTGGACGGCGTTGACCTCGACGTCATGCCAGGCAGCTCCATGGTGATCCTGGGCGGCTCCGGCTCGGGCAAGTCCGTCACCATCAAGTGCATCCTGGGCCTCATCACCCCCGATTCCGGCACCGTCGAGATCGACGGCCGGGATGTCCTCTCCATGTCCGCCCGTGAGCGCGAGGCGGTGCTCGACCGCACCGGCATGCTCTTCCAGAACGGCGCCCTCTTCGACAGCCTGCCGGTCTGGGAGAATGTCTGCTTCAAGCTCCTCGCCCAGAAGCGCATCACCCGCGCCCAGGCCCGCGACAAGGCCGCCGAGGCCCTGGCCGATGTCGGCCTGGACGCCGCGGTGGGGGACCTCTCCCCCGCGGAACTCTCGGGCGGCATGCAGAAGCGCGTGGCGCTGGCCCGTGCCATCGCCTCCGAGCCCGACATCATCTTCTTCGACGAGCCCACCACGGGGCTCGACCCGATCATGGGCGCCGTGATCGACGGCCTGATCGTGGACTGCGTCCAGCGCCTGGGCGCCACGGCCGTGACCATCACCCACGACATGGCCAGTGCCCGGCGCATCGGCGACACGGCCGCCATGATCCACCACGGCCGCATCGTCTGGACCGGCCCGGCCGAAACCCTCGGCGAGACCGGCAATCCCCTGGTGGACCAGTTCGCGCGGGGCGAGCGCGAAGGCCCCATCGCCATGGAACTGAGGCGCTAAAGCAGCCCTCCCGACGCGCAAACGCAGGGCCGCCGCCCTGTCGCCCCGGCCGCATCACCCCATATCTCCAGCCGGATGACCGGCCCCCTCCTCGACATCGCCCGTATCTATCTGGAACCGGCGGTCGAGGCCCATGCACGCGGCCGCGAGATCCTCGCCCGGTTCCCGGAGGCCGAGCGCATCCCCGTCGCCTCCCACTGGCGCATCCCCGAGCTGCGCGAGGCCGATCCCGGCGACTTCCTCCGCGCCAAGCGCGACACGCTGGTGCTCGGCGTGAAGAAGGGCCTCTCCTTCCGTCCCAACGGCCGCAGCGCGGACTTCATCGCGCCCTCCTCCTCCAATGGCTGCGCCATGGCCTGCGCCTACTGCTACGTCGCGCGCCGCAAGGGGCACTCCAACCCCATCAGCGTCTTCGTCAACATCGAGGAGATCGCCGCCTCCGTCGCCCGCCACGCCGCCCGCCAGGGCCCCAAGGCCGAGCCCAACCAGGTGGATCCGCGCGACTGGGTCTACGACCTCGGCGAGAACGGCGACCTTTCGGTGGATGCCCTCATCTCCGACAACGTCCGCGACCTCGTGGCCACCTTCCGCGGCATCCCCAACGCCAAGGGCAGCTTCGCGACGAAGTGGGCCAATCCGGGCCTGCTGTCCTACGATCCCCGGGGCCGCACCCGCATCCGCATGTCCCTCATGCCCGCCGCCATGGCGAAGCTGCTGGACGTCCGCACCTCCCCCGTGGCGGAGCGCATCGCCGCCATTCCCGAGCTCCACCGGGCCGGCTACGAGGTCCACCTCAACTTCTCCCCCGTGGTCCTTCGGGAGGGCTGGGAGGCCGACTGGGGGGAGCTCTTCGCCGAGCTCGACGACATCCTGCCCGACGCGGTGAAAAGCCAGCTCGCCGCCGAGATCATCATGCTCACCCACAACGAGGGCCTGCACGAGATCAACCTCGCCTGGCACCCGAAGGCCGAGGAGCTGCTCTGGCGCCCCGACATCCAGGAAACCAAGCTCTCGGAGGGCGGCGGCGTGAACCTGCGCTACCGCACGGGCTGGAAGGGCCGCTGGCTCCGCCGCTTCCAGGACCTGCTGGCCGACCGCATGCCCTATTGCCGGGTGCGCTATGCCTTCTGAAGCCCTGGCCGCCGAGGCCCCGGCGCGCCCGCACCCGCTCTGGGTGCCCAAGCGCCTCCTCATCACCCCTGCCGCCCTTTCCTGGCCCCAGGGCGAGGCGATGGCGCAGCGCGCCGCAGCGCTGGGCACCGAGATCGTCCGCCTGAAGGCCGACCGCCTGACCGGCCTGCCGGACACCTATCGCGACGCCAAGACCACCATGGCCGTCGTCGCCGCCTCCCCCAGCCGCCGCCGCCCGCAGCCCATCCCGCCGAGCGCCGACTGGCGTTTCGACCTGGCCGAGGGCTGCCCCGCCCACTGCGCCTACTGCTACCTCGCCGGCTCGCTCAAGGGCCCGCCCATCATCCGCGCCTATGCCAACCTGCCGGAGATCCTCGCCGAACTCCCGCCCCTGCTCGGCCAGGGCCAGGTCACCTCCCGCAACGCCGCCCGCGCGGCGGAGGGCACCACCTTCGAGGCCTCCTGCTACACCGATCCACTGGGCATCGAGCACATCACCGGCAGCCTGGCCGAAACCATCCGCTTCTTCGGCGCCTGGGACGCGGAAGCCCAGCTCCGCTTCACCACCAAGTTCGACGCCATCGACCCGCTTCTGGCCCTGCCGCACGCACGCCGCACCCGCATCCGCTTTTCCGTCAACGCCCGCCCGGCCGAACGCTTCGAGGGCGGCGCCCCGCGCGTGAGCAGGCGCCTCGCCGCCATGCGCAAGGCCGCCCTGGCCGGATACCGGATCGGCCTGACCGTGGCCCCCATCCTGGCCCTGCCGGATTGGCAGGCCGCCTACGACGCCCTGCTCGCCGACTGCGGCGCCGCCCTGTCCGGTGCCCCGGACCCGGACCTCACGGTCGAACTCATCACCCACCGCTTCACCGAGGGCTCGCGCGAGATCCTCCAGGGCTGGTACCCCGGCAGCGCCCTCGAGATGGACCCGGCGCAGCGCACCCGGAAAACAACGAAGTTCGGCTCGATCAAATACGTCTTCCCGCGGGAGCGGATGGCCGAGCTTCGCGCCGGGCTGGAGCGCAGCGTCGCCCGCCACCTGCCCCAGGCCCGGGTCCTCTACTGGACCTGAGGCCTCACCCGAACAGCGCGGCCGAGAGCACCATCAGGATTCCCGCGATCGACGCGCCCCAGACCACCGGCCGCACCGCCAGCCCCAGCGCATAGGCCGGCACATAGGCCAGGCGGGCCCAGAAATAGATCAGCGCGCCCCAGCCCGTCAGGGCCCCGCTGCGCCCGGAAAGCTGCGCCACCACCACCGCCGCGACGAACAGCGGAAAGGTCTCCAGGAAGTTGTCCCGCGCCCGCATCAGCCGCGCGGCCGTTCCCTGCGGCGGCGGCGGCGTCGTGTCGCGCGGCCCCGCCGCCCATTGCAGCCCGCCCTCGCGCTGGCGGATCGTCGCGATGGCGGCGGCCAGGATCTGCACGAAGCCCAGAAGCGCGCTCCAGGCCAGCCAGCGGAGTTCAGGGGTCATCGGCGCCTCGCTCTGTCCGCCCGAGGCTAACCGGTTCGGGCGCGCAGGGAACCCCACCCCTTCTTTCCGGCCCCGCGCCGCGCTACATCCCTGTGTCCACCTTTCGTTCCTGATCGGGCACCCCTTGGCCAAAGCCTCCCACCGCTTCGTCTGCCAGTCCTGCGGCACGGTCCACGCGAAGTGGCAGGGCAAGTGCGAGGGCTGCGGCGAGTGGAACACCCTGGCCGAGGAAGTGGTGGAGGCCCGCGGCCCCGGCCCCGCGAAAACCGCGGCCATCGGTGGCCGCCGCGTCGAATTCGTTCCCCTCAAGGGCCATTCCGCCCCTCCTCCCCGCACCCGCACCGGCATGGCGGAACTCGATCGCGTCCTCGGCGGCGGCTTTGTCCCGGGCTCGGTCGTCCTCGTCGGCGGCGACCCCGGCATCGGCAAGTCCACCATCCTCCTGCAGGCCGCCGCCCGCGTGGCCACGGCCGGCAAGCGCACCCTCTACATCTCCGGCGAGGAGGCGATCGAGCAGGTCCGCCTCCGCGCGCTGCGCCTGGGAGTCGCCGCGGCCCCTCTCGGCCTCGCCGCCGCCTCCTCCCTCCGCGACATCCTGACCAGCCTGGAGGAGGAGCGCGACGTCGGCCTCGTCATCATGGACTCCATCCAGACCGTCTGGCTGGACAGCCTCGATTCCGCCCCCGGCACCGTCTCCCAGGTCCGCGCCTGCGCGGCCGAGCTGGGGCGGCTGGCCAAGGCCCGCGGCTTCGCCCTCGTCCTCGTCGGCCACGTGACCAAGGAAGGGACGCTGGCCGGCCCCCGCGTGCTCGAGCACATGGTGGACGCCACCCTCTACTTCGAAGGCGACCGCGGCCACCAGTTCCGCATCCTCCGCGCCACCAAGAACCGCTTCGGCGCCACCGACGAGATCGGCGTCTTCGAGATGACCGAGACGGGACTCGCCGAGGTCCCCAACCCCTCCGCCCTCTTCCTCGCCGAGCGCCGCGGCAACGTTTCGGGCTCCGCCGTCTTCGCGGGCCTGGAGGGCACGCGCCCGGTGCTGGTGGAGATTCAGGCCCTGCTGTCCCCGGCCTCGGGCGGCAGCCCCCGCCGGCAGGTGGTGGGCTGGGACTCCGGCCGCCTGTCGATGCTGCTGGCCGTACTCGAAACCCGTTGCCGGATGAGCCTCGGCCAGAACGACGTCTACCTGAACATCGCCGGCGGCCTCCGCATCAACGAGCCCGCGGCCGACCTCGCCGTCGCCGCCGCCCTGGTTTCCGCCGCCACCGACCGCCCCTGCGCGCCCGACACCGTCTTCTTCGGCGAGGTCGGCCTCTCCGGCGAGGTGCGCCAGGTCGCCCAGACCGAGCTTCGCCTCAGGGAGGCCGCCAAGCTCGGCTTCTCCGCCGCCACCCTCCCCCGCCGCGTCGCCCGCGGCGGCCGCGCCCTGTCCGCGCCCGAGGGGCTACGCCTGAGCGAAACCGGGCACCTCGCCGACCTCGTCGCCCCCTTCGCCGCCGGCGCCACCCGCAAGCCGGGCGCAAAGGAAAAGGCGAAGCCCGAGCCGGCCGAGGCCGAGTGAGGCCCGGCCCCTTGCGGCCCTCCGTCCGGCGTGA
The DNA here is from genome assembly GCF_042433125.1 of Muricoccus vinaceus. Lineage (NCBI taxonomy): Bacteria > Pseudomonadati > Pseudomonadota > Alphaproteobacteria > Acetobacterales > Roseomonadaceae > Muricoccus > Muricoccus vinaceus. Next base: position 96,966 of record NZ_JBHLVZ010000005.1, read on the forward strand.
TGCCGTCCGGGGCGGGAATCGCGAAGGGCGAAGAACGGCATGAGGAACTCGGTCGGGCGGACGGCGGCGCTGGGCTTCGTCGCGGCGGCGATCTCCGTTGTCGTGTTCCACCAGGGCCTGATCTGGCTGCTGCACAAGGCCGGCTACGTTCCGAACGCCCCCTGGTCGCTGCGCCCCGTCGGGCCCTGGGGCGTGCCGGCGCTCGCCAACCTCTGCTTCTGGGGCGGCCTCTGGGGAATCCTCATCGCCTTCGTGCTGCGCGGTGTGCGCGGGGCGGCGTTGCTCGCGGGCTTCCTGATCGGCGTCCTCGGCGCGGCCATGGTCGGCTGGACCCTCGTGCCCTCGCTCCGCGGGCAGCCCCTCTTCGCGGGCGGCAACACCGTGGCCCTGCTGCGCTCCGCCCTGATCAACGGCACCTTCGGCTGGGGCACCGCCCTTATCCTCACCCGGGCGTTCCGCCTTTAGCAGGGTCCGCCCCACCGGGTCCATCCCGGTCCCATGGCGCGGGAACATGCCACCCCCGCACCCGCCGGGCCGCCGGGTGCGTGACGCCGCGCCTGCGCATCGCTATATGCCGCCGCAGATGACCTGGGTCGATGCCGTCTTCCTCGCGCTGGTTGCCGTCTCCGGCGCCATCGGCTACCTGCGCGGCCTCGTCCGGGAGGTGCTGGGCGTGGGTGCCTGGGTGGGCGCCATCTTCTTCGCCTTCTTCATGCTGGACGGCATGCGCGGCCTCTTCGCCAACCTGTTCCCGCAGGAGTGGATGGCCGACGCCGCGGCACTGGCCACGGTCTTCGTGGTCACCCTCATCATCCTGAAGATCATCATCGCTTTCATCGCCCGCGGGGTGCGAAACTCCGTGCTGGGCGGCGTCGACCGCGCGCTCGGCATCGTCTTCGGCCTGGGCCGGGGCGTGGCGGTGATCCTGGTGGCCTATATCGCGGCCGGGGCCTTCGTCCCCAATCCGGACCTCTGGCCCGCCCCGGTGCGGCAGGCCCGCTCCATGCCCCTGATCGCCGACGGCGCGGCCTGGCTGAACAGCCAGCTTCCGCCCCGCTACCGCCCCCGCCTCCCCGACGCGTCCACCGGCCGCGCCCCCACCGCCGAAGAACTCCTGCGCCCTCCCGCGCGGAACAGGATCTGATCCCATGACGGACCTGACGACCAACCCGTTCGAGAGCGACCCCCACAACCCCGACGACGACGGATTCCACGAGGAATGCGGCGTCTTCGGAGTCTGGAACTCGCCCGACGCCGCCGCCCTCACCGCGCTGGGCCTCCACGCGCTCCAGCACCGCGGCCAGGAAGCCTCGGGCATCGTTTCCCTCGGCGAGAAGGGCTTCCGCTCCCACAAGGGACTCGGCCTGGTCGGCGACATCTTCGGCGATGCCCGCGTCATGGCGGGGCTGCCCGGCCGCGCCGCCGTGGGCCACAACCGCTACGCCACGGCGGGCGAGACGGCGCTGCGCAACGTCCAGCCGCTTTACGCCGACTTCGCCTTCGGCGGCTTCGCCGTGGCCCACAACGGCAACCTCACCAACGCCCTCACGCTCCGCCGCCAGCTCGTCCGCCGCGGCTGCCTGTTCCAGTCCTCCACGGACTCGGAGGTCTTCGTCCACCTCATCGCGATCTCGCTCTACGCCACCGTGCTGGACCGCCTGATCGACGCCCTGAAGCAGGTGGACGGCGCCTACTCGCTCGTCGCGTTGCACGACGGCGCGCTCATGGGCGTGCGCGACCCGCTCGGCGTCCGCCCCCTCGTGCTGGGCCGCCTCGGCGCCGACCAGAACAACGCCTGGGTGCTCGCCAGCGAAACCTGTGCCCTGGACATCGTCGGCGCCGAGTTCGTCCGCGACATCGAGCCCGGCGAGATCGTCATCATCGACGACGACGGCGTGCGCAGCATCAAGCCCTTCGCCGAGACCGCCAGCCGCTTCTGCATCTTCGAGTACATCTACTTCGCCCGCCCGGACTCCGTGGTGGAAGGCACGCCCGTCTACGAGGCCCGCAAGGGCATCGGCCGGGAGCTGGCGATCGAGAGCGGCGTGGACGCCGACGTGGTCGTGCCCGTCCCCGATTCGGGCGTGCCCGCCGCCATGGGCTATTCAAAGGAAGCCGGCATCCCCTTCGAGCTGGGAATCATCCGCAACCACTATGTGGGCCGCACCTTCATCGAGCCGACCGACAGCATCCGCCACCTCGGCGTGAAGCTGAAGCACTCCGCCAACCGCGCCATGCTGGAGGGCAAGCGCGTGATCCTGGTGGACGACTCCATCGTCCGCGGCACCACCTCCAAGAAGATCGTGGAAATGGTGCGGGGCGCCGGCGCCAAGGAGGTGCACATGCGCATCTCCTCGCCCCCCACCACCCATTCCTGCTTCTACGGCATCGACACGCCCGAGCGCGAAAAGCTGCTCGCCGCCAAGCACAACGTGGAGGAGATGGCCCGCATCATCGGCGCCGACAGCCTCGCCTTCATCTCGCTGGATGGCCTCTACCGCGCCCTCGGCCGCCGCGGCCGCGACGCGCGCGACCCCGGCTACTGCGACGCCTGCTTCACCGGCGACTACTCCATCCCGCTGACCGACCTCCAGGGCCACCCCGAGCGCAAGCCGGCCCTGCTGGCGCTGAACGGCGTATGAGCGCCCGTCTGCCGGAGGGCCGGCCGCTTGAGGGCCGCGTCGCCCTCGTCACCGGCGCCTCGCGCGGGATCGGCGCCGCGGTTGCGGTGGAACTCGCCCGCCTCGGCGCGCACCTCGTCCTCACCGCCCGCAGCCAGGGCGGTCTGGAGGAAACCGACGACCGGATCCGCGCCCTGGGCGGCAGCGCCACCCTGCTGCCCTTCGACCTCGCCAAGGACGCCGACAAGCTCGACCCCCTCGGCCCCTCCGTGATCGAGCGCTTCGGCCGGCTGGACATCCTGGTCCACGCGGCCGGCACCCTCGGCACGCTGACGCCGGTGGCGCACATCACCCCGCGCGACTGGGCCGACGTGGTCGCGGTCAACCTCACCGCCGCCTGGCGCCTCATCCGCACCCTGGACCCGCCGCTCCGCGCCTCGGATGCCGGCCGCGCCGTGATCCTGACCACGGACCGCGCGCGCGAGCCCAAGCCCTACTGGGGCGCCTATGGCGCGACCAAGGCCGGGCTGGAGCACCTGACCGCCACCTGGGCCGCCGAGGTCGCCAGCACCCCCCTCCGGGTGAACCTGCTCGATCCCGGCCCCGTCGCCACCCGGCTGCGCGCCACCGCCATGCCGGGCGAGGACCCCGCCAGCATCGCCCAGCCCGCCGACGTCGCCCCGCGCATCGCCGCCCTCTGCCTGCCCGGCGAGGAGCGCGTGGGTCAGGTCGTCCGCGCCGCCTGACCGGAAGGCACGCCCGGAGCGCGGGCCGTGCCTTCCGTCACTTCCCCGGCGCCGGGATTTCGCGGCGCCGGCACCGAGCTTGGCCGGCCGGTCGCCACCCCTGCGGTCGGGCGGGCCAGGGAGGACCAGCCCTGAGCGCCATCACTCCTCCGCGTAGGGGTTCTCCGTCCCGCGCAGGTTGAGCCGAACGGGAACCCCCGGCATCGTGAAGGCCTCGCGGAAGGAGTTCACGAGATAGCGCCGGTAGTCCTCCGGCAGCATCTCCGCCCGCGTCCCGAAGATCGCGATGGTGGGGGGCCGCGCCTTGGGCATGGTGGCGTAGCGCAGCTTCAGGCGCTTGCCCTCCACCAGCGGCGGCGTGTGCCGGGCCAGGGCGTCCTCGAACCAGCGGTTCAGCGCACCCGTCGGGATGCGGCGGTTCCAGGTCTCGTAGGCCTCGCGCACGGTGGGCATCAGCTTCTCCACGCCCTTGCCCGTCGCGGCCGAGAGCGGCACCACCAGGATGCCCCGGAGCTGCGCGAGGGAGGCCGTCAGCACGTCCTCCACCTTGCGCCGCGCCGCCGCCCGGTCCTCCACCGCGTCCCACTTGTTGAAGGCGATCACGATGGCCCGGCCCTCGCGCTCGGCCAGCCGCGCGATCCGCAGGTCCTGCTCGTCCATCCCTTGCACGGCATCGACCACCAGCACGGCGATCTCGCATTCCTTCAGCGCCGCGATGGTGGCGGCGGTGGACATCTGTTCCAGCGCCGCCGTGATCCGCGCGCGCCGGCGCAGCCCGGCGGTGTCCACCAGCCGCACGGGCTTGCCGGTCTCGTCGATCCACTTCACCGCCACCGAATCCCGGGTCAGCCCCGGCTCCGGCCCCGTGATCATCCGCTCCTCGCCCAGCAGGGCGTTCAGCAGGGTGGACTTGCCGGCGTTCGGGCGCCCGACGATAGCCAGCCGCAGCGGCCGGTCCGGGTCCTCCTCGTCCTCCTCCGCGGGCTCCGGCGGGAGGGCCTCGCGGATCTCGTCGTGCAGCTCGCCGAAGCCATCGCCGTGCTCGCCGGAAACCGGCAGCGGCGAGCCCAGGCCCAGCTCATAGGCTTCCAGCGAATTGGCGGCGCCCAGGCGCCCCTCGGCCTTGTTCGCCAGCAGCAGCACGGGCTTGCCCTGGCGCCGCAGCCACTGCGCGAAGCTCCGGTCGGCGGGCGTCATGCCCGTGCGGACATCCACCACGAACAGGATCAGGTCCGCCTCCCGCAGCGCCGCCTCCGAGGAGGCGCGCATGCGGCCGGGAATGGTGTCGGGCGAGGCTTCCTCCAGCCCGGCGGTGTCCACCAGCAGCACGTCGCGCCCGGCGATGCGCGCGACCACCTCCTTGCGGTCGCGCGTCACGCCGGGCGTGTCGTCCACGATGGCGATGCGCCGCCCGGCGAGGCGGTTGAAGAGGGTGGACTTGCCCACATTGGGGCGGCCCATGACGACGATACGGGGAAGCATAGGCCGCAAGAGCACCGCCGGGGCCGAGGGGTCAAGCGCGACCTCGGCGGGGCAGCAAACGGCTGGCGGGGGATCAGGCCCCGCGCAACGCCACCAGCGTCCCGCCGTCCGTCACCACGTACACCGTGCCGCCCGCCGCGACGGGCGCGAGGGTGGCGCCATCCGGCAGGCGCACCCGCCCGGCGATGCCCCCTTCTCCCGGATCCACCAGCACCAGCTCCCCCAGGGAGGACGGCACCAGAATCTGCCCGGCCGCCACCAGGGGCGAGCCGAAGGTGGCGGGGGTGCGGCGCCGGTCGCGCGCCGAGCGCTCGTCCAGCAGCGACACCCAGCGCACCCGCCCGTCCGTGCGGCCGATGGCGACGATCTGGCTGTCCGGCGTCACCACGAAGATCCAGTCGCCCGCCACCGCCGGAGAATAATTGCTTCCGACGTCCCGCTCCCACAGCCGCCGCCCGGAGCGGAGGTCCACCAGGAGGCAGGTGCCGGCCTGACCGGCGGCGAAGACACGCCCCTCGGTGATGATCGGCAGCCCGCGCACCCCGGCCAGCTCCGCCATGCTGCCGCGCTGGCCGCCGGGCCCCGCCGAAAGGCTCTCGGTCCAGATCACCCGGCCGTCGCCCGCCCGCAGCGCCGCCAGCTCGCCGGAGGGCAGCCCCACCACCACGCTCTCGCCCTCCACCGCCGGCGCGGGCAGGCCCAGCGGCACGGCCGAGACCACGGCGCCCCGATAGGTCCAGAGGCGCCGCCCATCCTCGGTGGAAAGGGCGACAAGCTGGTTCTCCACAGTGGGAATGAAGACCCGCCCGCCCGCAACCGTCGGCGCGCCCCGCGTCGGCGCCCCGGTGGTGGCGCGCCAGCGCACCTCCCCCGTGCCGGGGTCGATCGCCAGCAACTCGGCCATGCCCGTGGTCGCGTAGAGAACGCCCTCCGAGAAGGCGAGGCCAGCACCCACGGCGCCCACGTCGTCCTTCTCCGGCGTCGTCTCCCGCGTCCAGCGGCGCGCGCCGCCGGCGGCGTCGAAGGCCGAGACGGTGCCGAAGGCGTCGGCGGTGAACACCGTGCCATTGGCCATGATCGGCCCCGTGGTGATCCGGCGGCGATAGGAGGAACCGGTGCCGATGCTGGCCCGCCAGACCTCCCGCAGCCCCGTCCCCACCGAGGCCGGGCCGGGATCATGCGACAGCACCCCGCCCGCCTGCGGCCAATCCGCCCGCGCGACGGGCGCCGGAAGCTCCACGGGCCGCCCGGCCGCGGCCGGGTCGATCGCCAGCTCGCGGTCCTGCTGGATCACCGGCAGCCGCTCCCCCGGCAGCGGCGTCTTCTTGTCGCCCAGGATGCTGTCGATCGTCTCGCAGCCCGAGAGCGCGAGGGCCGCGCCGCCCAGCAGCAGGCCGCGTCGGGACGGGGTGGGCTTCATGGGCAACACGCTCTCCTGCATCGGGTCAGGCATTCGGAAGCTGCGCCGCCACGCGCGCGGCCCGGTCACGGAGCGCCTGCGGGGCCGCGGCATCGGCCGAAAGGGCTTCCAGGATGCGGCGCGCCTCGTCGTTCCGGCCCTGGCGGATCGCCACCAGCGCCTGCAGCTCCCGCGCGGAGGCCCGCCAGGGGTTGCCCTCCACAGTCAGCGGCGTGATGCGGGCGGCGAGCATCGCCGGGTCCTGCGTGTCCAGCCCGTGCAGCACCCAGTTCAGGCTGGCGAGGTCGCGGTACAGCGCGTCGGCCGCGCGGTCGTTCGCCACCGCGTCCCAGTCCGCCAGCGCGCCGGGCAGGTCGCCCGTCTCGGACCTCAGCGCCGCGGCGCGCAGCCGCGCCAGGGTGCGGTAGCCCTCAGGCGCCTGGTTCGCGATGTCCTGGAAGCGGGCGGCCGCGGCCTTCAGGTCGGCCCCGGGCTGCTCCGCCTCGCGGTGAACCAGAAGGAAGGCGTTGGCCGAGGCCTCGGATTCGCGGGTCTGGTACCAGCGCCAGCCCTGCCACCCACCGACGGCGATCAGCGCCAGCAGCGCAACCGCCGCCAGGATCCCGCCGTACCGCATCCCGAGCTGCCGGGCGCGCTCGGCGCGGAGATCCTCGCGGACCTCGTCGAAGATATCGGGCAAGCGGGTTCCTTCCCCCTTGATGCCACACGGGTGCCGCAGGCGTTGCCGCAGGAGCGGCCGGCCGGGGTATAGCGGGACCGTCACAGGGCGTTAAGCCCGCCCGGTGCATCGTGCCGGCATGCCCGCCCCTTCCCTCCTGCTTCCGCTCCTCCTGGCACTGCTCGCGCTGCCCGGCTGCGGCGCGGTGGTGCCGCTGGCCGCGGCCAACGGCGTGTCCCTGATGCTGACCGGCCGCGCCGTGCCGGACATCGTGGTTTCCGGCGTCACCGGGCGGGACTGCTCCATCGCCTACCTGGACGCGCGCGAGCGCTACTGCCGCCCCGGGCCCGACGCGGCGCCGCAGCCGCACTGCACCCGCAGCCTGGGCGCGGTGGACTGCTGGATCAGCCCGCCGCCCGGCAACCCGCCGCCGCGCCCGGTCGGCGACGCGCGACCCGCCCCGCCGGTCGAGCCCTGGCCGGAACGTTTGCTCTAGGAAGGCCCTTCAAGCACAGGGAAACACTTGGATTTATCGCCCCGGCGCCCCACCTCAGGGGGATGCGGCCCGGCCCAGGCCGGGCTCTCACCACCCATCACCAAGGACCTTCCATGGCCCGATCGACGGCCGCGGCGCCAAAGCGCGCTCCAGCCCCCACGCGCGCGGCCTTCAACCGCCTCTCCCAGGTGCTCCAGCGCGGCGCGAGCCCCGAGCGCATGGTGCGCGAGGTGGAGGCCGTGGTGGACGACCTGCGCTCCGCCGGCGACGAGGAGGAGCTCCGCACCTGGCTGGAGGAACTGCACGAGGGCTTCAAGGAAAGCACCGAGGCGGCGATCGAGGCGATCGACGAGGTGGAGTCCACCGAGAAGGCGGCCCGCCGCCACGCCGAGAACGCCGCCAACGCCATGGCCGCGATCCGCGACGCCTTCGGGCGCCATCTCGGCCGAAGCTGAGCCGGGCCGGGGGTTGTCCCCGGCCCTCCGCCTCAGGCCCGCGTGCCGTCGAAGCGCACGGGCAGGCCGCCCGGCGTGCCCAGCACCTCGTCCTCCCGCATCACCGCCCGCCCGCGCACCACGGTCATCACGGGCCAGCCCTGGCAGCGCGTGCCCACGAAGGGGCTCCAGCCGCAGGGCGAGACCAGCCAGTCCTGCTCGATCACCCGGCTGCGGCCCATGTCGACCACCGTGAAGTCCGCATCGTAGCCGGCCGCGATACGGCCCTTCCCGATCGCGCCGTAGACCCGCGCGGGGCCCGCCGCCATCAGGTCCACCAGCCGCGCCAGCGACAGCCGCCCGGCCGAGACGTGGTCGAGCATCATCGGCACGAGGGTCTGCACCCCCGTCAGCCCCGCGGCCGTCGCCGGCCAGGGGCGCTCCTTCGCCGCGCGGGAATGCGGCGCGTGGTCGCTGCCCACCGTGTCCACCGTGCCGTCGGCCACTGCCGCCCAGGCCGCCTCGTAGTGGCGCCTGTCGCGGATCGGCGGGTTCATCACGGCGTAGCCGCCCAGGGCGTCATAGGCATCCGGCGCCCATTGCGTGAGGTGGTTCAGCAGCACCTCCACGGTCGCCACGTCGCGGAAGTCGCGCATGTAGTCCAGCTCCTCCGCGGTGGAGACGTGCAGGATATGCGCGGGCCGGTTCGTCTTGCGCGCCAGCGCCATCAGGCGGCGCGTGCCGAGGAAAGCGCATTCCACGTCCCGCCATTCCGCGTGCAGCCGGTGCGGCCCGCCGGCCTCGAACATCGGCTTCCGCGCCTGCAGCCGGTACTCGTCCTCGGAGTGGTAGGCGATGCGGCGCCCGCCGTTGCGCATCACGCGCTCCAGCGTCTCGTCGTCCTCGATCATCAGGTCGCCGGTGGAGGAACCGGCGAAGACCTTGATGGCGCAGACATTCGGCTCGCGCTCCAGCGTGCCGAGCTCGCCCACGTTGCTGCGCGCGCCGCCGACATACATGCCGACGTCGCACCAGGCGTTCTCCCGGATATACCCGCGCTTCCAGTCCAGCTGCTCCACCGAGGTGATGGAGGGCTGGGTGTTGGGCATGTCGAACACCGCCGCGAGCCCGCCCAGCACCGCGCCCTTCGTGCCGGTGGCCAGCGTCTCCACCGCCGCGTCGCCGGGGTCGCGCAGATGAACATGCGGGTCGATCAGCCCGGGCAGCACGTGCAGCCCGGCGCAGTCGATCACCTCTGCCGCCTCGTCCGTGCGGAGGTCGCCGAGCGTGACGATCTTTCCCGCGCGCACCGCGACGTCGACGGAAGCCTCGCCCCAGGGAAGGACAACGGTGCCGCCGCGCAGGATCAGGTCGTATCTCGCCATCTCGCCGTTCCATCGCCAAATTGCCAGGGCGGGGTGATACTCCAGGGGCGCCGGGGGCGGGAGGGCGATTTCCCCCATTCGCCCGTCCGGCCTATCATCCCTCCCATTGCAACAAGGTGATGCTCATGCCGGCTCGTTTGGCGCGGCTGCCGGCCGCTGCCCAGTGGGCCCTCCTGATCGGCCTGGCGCTCCTCCTGGACCTCGGCGGCGCCCTTGCCCGCCTGCCCGGCTCATCCCTCCTCGGCGCCCTGGTCGCGGCGATCGTGCTCAGCCTGGCGGGCGTTTCCATCCGCCTGCCGCGCCGGGCCTATGTCGCGGGCCAGGGGATGGTCGGGTGCCTCATCTCCACCACCATCACGGCCGCCATCCTCCACTCCTTCCTGGAGGACTGGCCCTATATCGCCGCGGCCGCCTTCGGCACGCTTTTCGTCAGCCTGCTGCTGGGCTGGCTCCTCAGCGTCTGGCGGGTGCTGCCGGGCACCACAGCCATCTGGGGCGCGGCGCCCGGGGGCGCCTCGGCCATGGTGGTGATGGCGGAAGCCTTCGGCGCCGACGTGCGGATGGTGGCGCTGATGCAGTACCTGCGGGTGGTCTGCGTCGTGGGCGTGGCCATCGCGGTGGCGCACTGGCTGGCGACCGGCCCGAGCCCGGCCGCGGCGGCCATGGCGGCGGCGCCGTTCCAGCCCCGGGCGGTGGCGGCGGCCATGGCCCTCGCGCTGCTCGGCGCCTGGGCCGGCCGGGCCTCCCGCATCCCGGCGGGGCCGATGCTGTTGCCGATGGTGGCCGGCGCCCTCCTCCAGTCCTCGGGGCTGGTGGCGCTGCAGGTGCCACCCTGGCTCAGCGCGCTCGGCTTCGGCGCGATCGGCTTCCAGATCGGGCTGGGCTTCACGCGGGGCGTCCTCGCCCAGGCGGCCTCCGCCCTGCCGAAGCTCCTGCTCTGCATCGCCGTGCTGATCGCCCTCTGCGGGCTGATGTCGGTCGCCCTCGCCCGCGCGCTCGGGCTCGATCCGCTGACCGCCTATCTCGCGATGAGCCCGGGAGGCATCGATTCCGTCGCCGCCATCGGGGCATCGAGCGGCGCGGACATGTCCTTCGTCATGGCGCTGCAGACGGTGCGCATGCTGGTTGTGCTGCTGCTCGGCCCGCCGCTGGCGCGCGCCCTGGCACGCCGCTCGGGCGGATAGGGCGGCACGCGGCGGAGGCGGCGATGCCCGCCCCCGCCCGCCGGCCCCTACCAGGTCAGCTCGGCCACGCTGATCCGGTTCTCCGCCAGCGGCCAGGCGCGGGCCACCACCCGCTCCTTGTTGAACACGCCCGCGACCGCACGGCCAACCTCCGCCTCCGGCAGCCGCGCCACCGCCGTCGCCCCGGCCGCCACCCCACGCGGCAGCTCCGCCGGCTCGCGCCCGTCCAGCAGCACCACGTCGCGCGGGATGCCGAAATAGCCGCGCGGCCGGTTGAAGCGCACCACCGCCCCCGCCCCCCGGTCCGCCGCGACGGGCGGCGCCGCCGGGCGCAGGTTCACCACGTCCGAGGAGCGCGGAAAGGGCGAGCGGTAGGAATGCGTGATGGGGTGCTCCGGCGCCGCCACCACGATCTCCAGGCTCCAGTCCGGCGCAACCGCCGCCGGTCCCCAGCGCCCGTCCTCGCCCGTGGTGCGGCGATGCACCGCCTCGCCCATGCGCTCCCCGGTTTCGGGCGAAACCCGGAACACCTCCACCACCGCCCCCGCTACGGGCCGGTTGGTCTGAACGCCGCCCGGGGTGCCCGTCACCCGCCCGTCCAGCACCGGCCTCGCCTCCGCCGCCACCGAGAGCCGCTCCGGCTCCCGCCCCGCGATGAAGCGGAACATCTCGCGAAAGGCGCGGGCGGAATAGGCGGTTTCGCGGTGGTCCACCCCGGGCAGCACCAGGTTGGTCGCGCCCCGCAGCGCCGGGCTGTCATATCCCACCCCCGTGGGCACGCCCGGCCGGCCGGCGTAGCGCCCCTCCGGCTGGGCATAAAGATCGTTGGAATCCGAGCGCAGCGTCAGGAACTCCGTACCCGGCACCACCTGGGATTCCTCCCCGTTCAGCGCCCGCAGCAGCGTGGACCGCGCATTGAACTCCCGCCCCGCATTCTCCTCCCAATTGTAGATGCCGTTGTTCGGCGTGCCGCAGGTGACCACGTGCGAAACCTCCGCGCCCCCGCCATGAAGCTGAACATGGTTGCGGATCGGGTATCCCCCGCGGGAATTCCCCACCAGCGCCACCCGCCCCGCCCCGGTCCGCCCGCGCAGCGCCGCCACCTCCGCCGCCATCTCCCGCCAGGCATCCTCGGAGGAGGAGCGCATGGGCTGGGCCACCGCGTCGTCGTCGCGCGCCAGGGGGTCGGTGAAGTCCAGCGCCCGCAGCCGGTCCCGCGGCCACCCATTGCTCTCGAAACGCCACAGGGTCGTCATCCACAGCGCCGAATGGTCGCCGTTGCCGTGCACGAACAGGATGGGGGTCAGGGCGGCCTCCTGGGCCAGGGCGAGGCGGGACAGAAGGGGCGAGAAGGCCATGGCACCCAGAAGGGCGCGCCGGAATGGGCGCATGGTCGGCGTTTCCTTGTTGTTCATCAGCTTCGTGCCATCTTATGGCGGTCCGCCCGGTGGAACAGCCCGGCAGGCCCGTGGTTCCCTCGGCAACGCAGCGTCCGGCGGGGGCGGCGCACGAAGATCGGCAGACCTGGGGCACGGGACCCCGGATGGATGGACCGGCTCAGAACCCGCGGCGCCGTGGCAACCCTGTTCGGGGCCTGGCACCACCGGTCCATCCTAGCTTTCCCGGCCACGGCCCCGCCCGCCCCGGCTTGCGCCCCCGGCCCCTGCGTGATCCATTCTGCGCCCGCCCACCCCGCAGGAAATCCCTCATCTTGACAGCCCGCGGCCCGGGCGGCGCGAGCCGGCCCATGGGTATCCTCCTGCTGGTCATGCCCGCGATCGCCGTCGGCCAGTACCGTGGCATCGCCCTGGCAGGCACGATCGCCTTCATCGCGGCCATCCTCGCCCACCGGCAGGCCTTTGGCCGCCTTCCCTGGCCGCTTGTCCGGCATGAAAGCCGCACCACCCTCCTGGCGCTGCTGCCCCTCGCCTGGTGCCTGCTCACCGCCGCCTGGGCCGAGGAACCCGGCCGGGCCGCCACCACCGCGCTGAGCGCGGCCGGCTTCGTCCTCCTGGGCTCGGCCACCGCCCGCGCGCTGGCCGAAGAGCCCCCGGCGCGGATCGAGCGCATGCTGCGCCTGCTGTTCTGGGGCCTGGCCCTCGGGATCCTGCTCGCCTTCCTCGATCAGGTCACCGGCAACGCGCTCCGCGCCGCCGTCCGCGGCCTGCGGGAAGCGCCGGCCACCCTCTTCTTCGGGCTCAAGCCGGCCGGCTCGCTCATCGCCGTCCTGCTGCCCCTCGCCGCCACGCTGCGGCAGGTGCCGTGGCAGGCCCGCGCCGCGCTGGTGGCGGGCGGCATGATCACCCTGCTCCTGCTGCCCGCCACCTCCGCCAAGATCGCCGCCGTCCTCGGCCTGCTGGCGCTTCTGGCGGCGCGGATGCTCGGCCCCTGGCTCGCGCGCGGCATCGGGGCGGCGCTGGCGGCGGGCTTCGTCGCGGCGCCGCTCGTCTTCGGCGCGGTCCTGCCCCGCCTGCCGTCCCTGGAAACCATCCCACCCTCCGCCGCCCATCGCATCCTGATCTGGGACTTCGCCCTCGGGCGGATCGCCGAGCACCCGGTGGTGGGCTGGGGCGGCGAAGCCAGCCGCAGCGTGCCCGGCGGGCGCGACGTCTTCGATGCCGCAACCCTCACCCGCTTCGGCCTCACCTCCCCCGCCTCGCGCGCCTGGTTCGCCCGGCCAGAGGCGCAGCGCCTGCCGCTGCACACCCACAACGCCATGATCCAGGTCTGGCTGGAACTGGGCGGGGTGGGCGCCGTCCTGGTGGCGCTGCTGATGCTGGGCCTGTCCTGGGCCGCCGCCGCCAGCGGGCCCGCCGGCACCGGCGTGCTGGCATCGGCCGCAACCGTGGGAATGCTGAGCTACGGCGTCTGGCAGGAGTGGTGGATCGGCCTGCTGCTGGTTGTGATCGCCGTGTTCAGCGCGATGAACCGGCTGCCGGCCCGTCCCCGATAAGGGCCAGGTAGCGCGGCAGAACCGAGCCCCAGTTGAAATCGTCCCTCACCCGCCGTGCCGCCGCCATGCCCATGCGGCGGCGCAGCGCCTCGTCCCCGAGCAGCCGCCCCAGCGCCGCCGCCACCGCCGCCGGGTCGTCCCCCTCGCAGACGATCCCGGTCTCGCCATCCGCCACCGCCTCGGCCGCGCCGCCGTCCCGGCCGGCAACGGAGGGCACGCCGTACCAGGCCGCCTCCAGGTAAACCAGGCCGAAGCCCTCCACCGAGGCACCGACCCGCCGCGTCGGCATGGCGAACACATCGGCCCCCGCGTAGAGCGCCGCCTTGGCCCCCGCATCCACGAATCCCAGGAAGCGAACCCGCTCCTCCACCCCCAGCTCGCGCGCCAGCCCGGCCAGGCGGACGCGGTCCTCCCCGTCGCTGGCGATGGCGTAGCGCAGGCCCGGATGCCGCGCCGCCAGCTCCGGCAAGGCGCGGATCACCTGGTCGATCCCCTTCCGCGGCTCCAGCCGCGCCATGGTCAGCAGCAGCGGCCCCTCCCCGCGAAGCGTCCTCACCCAGGCCAGCTTATCCGCCGTGGGCCCGGGTTGTGGCGGGATGGGCAGATGGACCACCACGGGGCGGGGGGCACCCGCCCCCAGGAAGGGCCGCATCAGCCCCTCCGTGAACGCCGAAATGGGCGCGATCGCGCTCGCCCTGGCCAGCGATGCCTCGATCCGCCGCCGCTTGCGCGGAGAAGCCTCAGGCGGGAACTCCGAGCCATAGGCCAGAACCAGCGTGGGCACGGCGGGGCGGGGCAGCGCCTCCAGGCTCTTCCAGCTATCGGCGATCACGGCGCGAACCGGCTGCCGGGCCAGCGCGTGCCGTGCGGCCAGGCCCTTGCGCCACCGCCGCAAAGGGCGCGGCCCGCCGAAGCGCCGCAGCACGATCCCCGCCCCCCAATCCGGCTCGGCCAATGCCTTCCCCCGGATATGGTCGGCCAGCACCAGCACCTCGCGCCCGCTCGCGGCCAGCGCGCGCGCGAGGTCGCCCATCAGGGCCTGGATGCCGCCCGGGTCGGGCGGGAAGTTCTGGGTGAGAAGAAGGATCAAGGCCCGGCCTGCCGGTCGCCGCCCCGCGGCCGCCCGCCGTGCCTCTCCGGCTCAAGCCGGGCCTTCAGATGGGACAACAGCGGGAACAGCCCCGTGCAGAAGGCCAGCAGCACCCCCCAGCCCCCCTCCCGCCAGCCCCCGCGCGAGACCAGCGACTTGAAGAAGCGGCTGACGAAGCGGCGGAGGTTGTCGGGCAGCGAGCCGATCTTGCCCGAATCCAGCAGGTCCGCCGCCTTTGCGCTGGAATAGCGGTCCAGCCGCCGGAGCATGTCGGAGATGTCGCGGTCCAGCGCGTGGTGGATGCCGTGGGCGGTGATCTTCTCGCCCTCCGTTCCCGTCCAGTCCAGGCCCGGATGCACCCGCTGCGCCCGCCAGCGCTTGGCGCCGCGCCGGAACAGGATGGGCTTGGAGGTGGTGCCGAAGCTGCCCGCCCAGCCGCCGCGGATCAGCCGCCCGCCCACGTGGTTGTCGATCCGCACGCGGTGGAACGCGTGGGCCGAGGACGCGCAAACCCGCCGGATCTCCGCCCAGAGCGCGGGCGGCACCCGCTCGTCGGCATCCACCTCCAGGACCCACTCGCCGGTGCAGGCGGCGATCCCGGCGTTGCGCCGGTCGCCCTCCAGCGGCCAGTCGCCCTCGATCACCCGGTTCGCGCGCGCCCGGGCGATGGCCAGGCTTCCATCCGTGCTGCGGTCCAGCACCACCACGATCTCGTCCGCCGGCCCCAGGGCTGCCAGGCATTCGGGCAAGCGCTCCGCCTCGTTATGCGCCACCACCAGGGCGGAGATGCGGTTCGCCGCCTGCGGCGCGGCGCCGCTCATGCGTGCAGCGGCGCGGGAAGAGGGGCCGCGGCCAGCAGGTCCTGCGCCGCACCCAGCGCGCGCTCCACCGCAAGCCCCGCCATGGTCCCGTCGGACGAGACCACCGCCCGCGCGGCACGCCCGACCGGCCCGTATTCCCCGGCCGGCGTGGGCCCGAACAGCCCCAGCGTGGGCGCCCCCGCCGCGGCGGAGAGGTGCATCAGCCCGGAATCATTGCCCACGAAAAGCCGCCCCCGCGCCAGCAGCGCCGCCGCCTCCGGCAGGGAAAGCCGCCCGACGAGGTCCAGCGCGTCCGGCAGCGCCGCCACCACCGGGGCCGCCATGGCCCGCTCCACCTCTCCCGGCCCACCCAGCAGCACCGGGCGCGCGCCCTCCAGCGCGCCGCCGGGACCGAGCAGGGCCCGGGCGAGGTCCACGAAGCGTCCGGCCGGCCAGACCTTGCCGTCCCAGTTCGCGGTCGGCCCCAGCGCCAGCACCGGCCGGTCATCCCCCAGCAGGGCGGCGGCGCGGCGGCTGTCCTCCGGCGCGAACCAGGCCACGGGATGCGGCGGCGGGTCCAGGCGCAGCACGGCCGCGATATGCCCCAGGCGGTGCCCCGGCCGGCGCCCGCCGCGCATCACCACGCGCCGCCGCGCCGGCACCAGCCACCCCAGTGCCGAGCCGCGCAGGTCCACCACCAGGTCCCACACCGTTCCCGCCACCTGCGCCCACAACACGGGCCAGTGCATGGAGAAGGGCCGCTTGGCGACCACGATGGTGCGCTCCCGCCCGGGCATGCGCGCGAAGACCCCCTCCGCCGCCGGGCCGCAGGCAACCGTGATCCGCGCCCCCGGATGGGTTCGCAGCAGGTGGTCGAGCAGGCCGGTGGAGAGCACGGCGTCGCCGATCCGGGTGGAGGTGACAAAAAGGATCCGCATGGGCGGCACGGTCTAGCACGTCCCGCCCCGGGATGGGCGAGGGGGCGTCGCGTTGGGGCCGCCGCCTCAGCCCCGCAGCGCGAGGAGCGGGACGAGGGCGGCCAGCGCCACGGGGATGGACCAGTACTCCATCGGGATCCAGAACAGCGCGTGCCGCCGGCGCAACAGAACCCGCTCCCCGGTCCGCGCGTCGATCATCTCCCGTCCCGGCTGCCGGTTGAGGCGCCGCCCCACCACCCAGTTCACCCCCGCCGCGGCGAGCAGCCCGAGGCTGGCCGCGAGAAAGGCCAGGTCGGGGCGGCCGGCCATGGTGAAGCCGGTCTGCGCCAGCGCGCCGGTGGCCACCGCGCTGACCAGCAGCATCGAGATCACCAGCAGGCCGAGGCCGGACGAAACGAAGAGCATGGGGCAGGATTCCGTGATGATGTGCCCGGCGACAACGCGGCACCCCCCTCCGGTGCTTGCGCCGGGCCCGGCGGCGCCCGATCTGCCCCCCATGCCCAGCGCCCCCCTTCCCGACCGCGGCCTCGTGGAGGTCGCCGGTCCCGACCGCGCCACCTTTCTCCAGGGCCTCGTCTCCAACGACGTCTCGGCCCTCGGCACCGGCATGCGCTGGGCCGCGCTGCTCTCGCCCCAGGGCAAGTGGATCACCGACTTCCTGCTCTTCGAGGCCGAGGCCCTGGGCCCCGACGCCATCCTGCTGGACTGCCCCCGCGCGGACGCGGCCCTGGTCGTGACCACGCTGTCCCGCTTCCGGCTGCGCTCCAAGGTGACGATCGCGGATCGCTCCGCGGAAATCGCCGTGGGCGCCGTCTGGGGCGAGGAGCCGCCGATGTCCTCCGTCGCGCGCCGCGACCCCCGCCTGCCCGCCGCGGGATGGCGCCTCTACGGCACGGCGCTGAGCGGCGACCCCGCGGAATACGACCGCCACCGCCTGGACCTCGGCCTGCCCGGGGGCGTGCTGGACCTCGACCGCGACAAGACCGTGCTGCTGGAGGCCGGCTTCGACGAGCTGGGCGGCATCGCCTGGGAGAAGGGCTGCTACATGGGCCAGGAGCTGACGGCCCGCACCCGCTACCGCGGCCTGCTCAAGCGCCGGCTGGTGCCCGTGGCGGTGGAAGGCCCCCTGCCCCCGCGCGACACGCCGGTTACGCTCGATGGCGCCACGGTGGGCGAGATGCGCTCGGGCCGCGACGGGCTCGGCCTGGCCCTGCTGCGCCTGGAGGCCGCCCGCGCCCCCTCCCTCTCCTGCGGCGGGGCGGTGCTGCGCCCGCGCCTGCCCGAATGGATGCGCCTGCCCGCCCCCGCCGCCTGAGCATCACGCCTCCCGGGCCTGACAAGCCGCCGCCGCGCGGGCAGGATCGCCCCACGAGGCCGGCGCGATCGCCCGCCGCACGCAGGAAGCGAGAAACGATGGTCCAGGACAACACGGCGGCGACGGGCGGGGTTCTGGTGGCGCGCCGCGTGCCGGAGGCGGTGGCGGAACGCGCCCGGCGCGACTTCGGCGCCATTGTCGCCGACCACGACATGGACGCCGGGGAAGCGCTGGCCATCGTCGCCGAGAAGGGGCTGGCCGCGCTGGTCTCGGGCGGCAAGGTGCGGCTGACCGCCGAACACGCCGCCCACCTGCCGCCCAGCCTGCGCATCGTCGCCAACACCAGCGTCGGCCACGACCACATGGATTCCGCCGCCGTGAAGGCCGCGGGCGTGATCGTCACCAACACGCCGGACGTGCTGACCGACTGCACGGCCGACCTCGCCTTCATGCTGCTGCTCAACGCCTGCCGGCGCGGGCACGAGTACGAGGCGACCATGCGCAAGGGCTGGCGCCAGGGCTTCGGCATGCCGGACTTCCTGGGCCTGCAGGCCAGCGGCAAGACGCTGGGCATCGTCGGCATGGGGCGGATCGGCCAGGCCATGGCCCGGCGCGCCCAGGGCTTCGGCATGAAGATCCTCTACAACAACCGCCGCCGCCTGCCGGCCGAGCAGGAGATGGGCGCCGAATACGTGCCCGATCTCGCCGCCATGCTGCCGCGCTGCGACATCCTCTCGCTGCACCTGCCGGGCGGCGAGGCCGGCACGCTGATGACGGCCGGGAACTTCGCCCTGTTGCCGCGCGGCGCCGTTTTCGTGAACACCGCCCGCGGCGCGCTGGTGGACGAGGACGCGCTGATCGACGCGCTCAAGTCCGGCCACCTCTTCGCCGCCGGGCTCGACGTGTTCCGGCGCGAGCCCGACTTCGACCTCCGCTTCGCCGAGCTGCCCAACGTCTTCCTCACCCCCCACGTCGCCAGCGCGACGGTGGAAACGCGGGACGCCATGGGCTTCAGGGCGCTGGACAACGTGGCCGCCGTGCTGGCCGGCAAGGCCCCGCTCGACCCCGTGTGAACCGGAAGCGTCCAAGGGAGAACAAGAAACCCATGAACCGTCGCCACCTGCTCGGCCTCGCGGCCGGCGGCCTCGCCGCACCGGTCCTCCTGCGCGCGCAGGAGGGCTGGCCGTCGAAGCCGGTCACCATCATCGTGCCCTTCACCCCCGGCAGCTCGTCCGACATCGTCGCCCGTGCCCTGGCGCAGCAGCTCCAGGCCGGCAGCGGCAAGGGCGTGGTTGTGGAGAACCGCCCGGGCGCCACCGGGGAGATCGGCGCGCGCGTGGTGATCCGCGGCACGCCCGACGGCACGATGCTGATGCATGCGCCCATCAGCACCTGGGCCATCAACGCGGCGCTGCGCCCCAACCTCAGCTACGATCCCGCGCGCGACTTCACGGGCCTGATGCAGACGGTGCGCACGCCCAACGTGCTGGTGGTGAACCCGCAGAAGGTCCCGGCCACCGACCTGCCGGGCTTCGTGGCCTGGGTGAAGTCGCAGAACGGGGCCGCCGCCTATTCCAGCTCCGGCGTGGGCTCATCCGACCACCTGACCGCGGAGATGTTCAAGCAGCGCACGGGCGCGGAGGCCTCCCACGTTCCCTATTCCGGCGGCGGCCCGGCCACGACCGACCTGATCGCGGGGAACGTGCAGTTCTCCTTCCAGAACCTCGGCTCCATCGCGCCGCACATCCGCGATGGCCGCGTCAGGGCGATCTTCCTCACCGGCGATGCACGAAGCCCGGTGCTGCCGGAAACGCCCACCGCGGCCGAAAGCGGCCTGTCCGACTTCGTGGTCTATTCCTGGCAGGCGCTGGGCGGCCCGGCCGGCATGCCCGCGCCGCTGGCGGAGCAGGTTCACGCCGCCTGCGCCGCGGCGCTGCGCCACCCCGAGACCTCGAAGCGACTGGTCGATCTCGGCTTCGACGTGGTGGCCAGCACACCCACCGGGTTCGCGGCCTTCCAGAAGGGCGAGATCGCCCGCTGGAAGCAGGTGGTGCAGCAGGGCCGCATCGCGCCCGAGTAAGGGGCGCGAGGGCCTCAGGCGAAGCGGCGGCGCATCATCGGACGGCGCGGCGGCGGCTTGGGGCCCATCACCTCGTCGATCTCCGCCCTGGCCTGGTTCACCAGGTCGATCAGCAGCGCGCCATCGTTCGCCGGCTCCACCTGCCGCGGCCTCCCGAGGCGCGCGGGCGGATGCACCACGACCGAGCAGGAGCCGTTGCCCCGCTCCTCGATCTCCAGGACGTGCTGCCGGTAGTCCCTGGTGGAGACAATGGTCAGGCGAGGCATGTGCGTTGCTTTCTCTTCTTCATTGAGACGCCGCGGCCATCATGCCGCGACGCGGTCCACGCGCGGCAGGCCGGCGAAGCGGGTGGCGCCACCGATGCCCGCGATCTCGCGCGCGATCTTGCGCCGCACCGCGCGCCCGAAGGACTCGAACCCTTCCGCGACAACCAGGAAGGCGCCGGGACCGCCGATCACCTCGTCCCGGTAGTAGTCCTCCAGCGCCGAGGCGCTGCCAGGCGGCGGCGCGCGGTCGAGCACCGCGAGCCCGTTCATGATGATCCCGTCCTCGATCATCCGCGCCCGCACCGGCTCCAGCCGCCGGCCCGAGTTGTTCATGCCGTCGCCGGAAATATCGAGCACCTTGCGCGTGCCCTCGAACAGGCCCTCCGCGTAAAGGCGCGTCGCGTGCTCCATGGCGCCGGAGATGGAGGTGTAGCTGCCCGTGCGGCGCGGCGCCGCATCCAGCGCCTGCGCGAACCGGTGCGCCGAGGCCTCGTCCGCGATGCGGGTCCAGGGAACCAGGCTGTCCTGCGAATCCGCGTCCGACCAGGTGAACAGCGTGCAGGCGATGGCCCCGATCCCACCCCCCGAAATGGAGCGGATCACCTCCGGGTCGCGGAAGGCGCTGGCATAGCCGCGCATCTGCGCCTCGTGCTCGTCGGCGTCGATGGAGCGGCTCACGTCCACGGCCAGGATCAACTCCACGTCCACGGCCTGCGGGCCGTCCCCGGGTGGCTGGGCCCTTGCTGGCACCGCGGCTCGGGCCCCGCGGAGGATGGCGGGGGCGGCCAGCACCCCGGCGCCGGAAAGGCGCAGAAGATAACGACGCTGCATCGGTCCCGTCCTTCTGGATGGGCCATGTCTGGCTTCCCTGCCTGGCCCCGGAAGGCTCCGGGCACCGGCTTATTGTGCAATGCAGCATAAGCCCTGGCGGTTTCGCGCGCTACTGCCTTCGTGAGGCCGATTACGCCTCCGTGACCCCAGGCCGGGCCGGCCCCCGGCCCCGCATGTCAGAGGCGCCGCTCCTCGACCGGTGGCAGGAAGCTGTCCGTGTAGATGTCGGCCACCTTCAGCTTCGGGGCCATGCCATAGGCCGTCTCCACCGCCTCGATCGCCCTCTGGAACCGCGCGCGGTCGGGGTTGGACAGGCCATGGGCCTTCACATGATCGGAGATGACCTGCTGCTCCATGCTGATCGCCTGGCGCTCCGTCTCGATCGCCACATCCGTCAGGGGCTCCGCCTTTTTGAGCATGGCGATGCTCTCGGCGCGGTTCCTGTTCGCGTGAACCAGCGACCGGAACAGGGCGCGCTGGGCGTTGCGCACCACCTCCGGGTTGCGCTCGGCGAAGGCGCGCGTGGTGACGTAGCAGGTGCCCAGCAGATCCAGCCCGTGGTCGCGGTAATACATCACGCGCTGCTGCGGGAAATCCATGCCCAGCGCCTTCAGCGACATGCCGACGCTCGTGATCGCCCCCGTCACCCCGTCCGCGCGCCGCTGCACCAGCATGGGCTCGCGCAGCTCCGGGCTCACCGTCAGCCAGTTCACCCTGGCCGCGTCCACCCCCGCCGCCTTCGCGAAGGCCGGGAACAACTGGCGGCCCGCGTCCGACTCCGGCGCGGCCAGGGTCCTGCCCTCCAGGTCCTTGGGCGCCCGCACCGGCCCCTCCGCCCGCGTCACGGCGCAAAGCAGCGAGCGGTCGCCCCAGACACCGGTGATGACGAGCCCCGCGCCCGGGTTCTCCGCCATGAACTTGATCACCGGGTTGATGTCCGCCTGGCCCATGTCATAGGCACCGGCCGCGATATCCGTGGGCACCCGGCCGGAACCGAAGCCGCGGTCCACCGTGGCGTCGATGCCGGCGTCCCGGAAGAAGCCCTTCTCGTGGCCCATGGTGACATAGGCGTTGGGCCCCTGCTTGGCCCAGTCCAGCGCGAAGCGCAGCTTCGCGCCCGCCTGCGCGCGGGCGACGTGCGGTACGGCCAGCGCCGCGCTCCCGGCCATCAGGCGGCGACGGGACAGGTGCAGGTTCATCGCGGTTCATCCCCACCGGGCGGCTCGGGCCAGCCCGCATGGCCTGGACCAAGGCAAAAAGGATGCCGCGAGTGGCCCGGCGCGGGTCAGCCCGATGCTTGCATAAGCCCCGCCGACACCCTTTCGCCCATTGCGGGAGCCCGCCCCCATCGACCCCACCACCCTCTCCGCCGAAGCCCTCGCCCAGCACTACCGCAGCGGCGCCCTCTCCCCCCTGGAGGCGGCCCGCGCGGTGCTCGGCCGCATCGCGCGGCTGAACCCGCAACTGAACGCCGTGATCGCGCTCGACGGTGAAGGCGCCCTTGCCGCCGCCGCGCGCAGCGAGGCCCGCTGGCGCGCGGACCGCCCGCTGGGCCCGCTGGACGGCGTGCCGCTGACCGTGAAGGACAACATCCCCGTCGCCGGCCTGCCCTGCCGCTGGGGCAGCCCCGCCTGGCCCGGCACCATCCCCGCGCGGGACGAGCTTCCGGTGGCCCGGCTGCGGGCGGCGGGCGCCGTGATCCTGGGCAAGACCAACGTCCCCGAATTCACGCTGGAGGGATACACGGACAACACCCTGTTCGGCCCCACCCGCAACCCCTGGAACACCCGCCTCACCCCCGGCGGCTCCAGCGGCGGAGCGGTGGCAGCGGTGGCCGCCGGCCTGGGCCCGCTGGCGGTCGGCACCGATGGGGGCGGCTCCATCCGCCGCCCCGCCTCCCACACCGGCCTCGTCGGCCTCAAGCCCACGCCAGGCCGCGCGCCGCGCGCCGACGGCCTGCCCGCCATCCTGCTGGACCTGGAGGTGATCGGCCCGATCGCCCGCACGGTGGGCGACGCCGCCCTGCTGCTGGAGGCCATGGGCGGCCCGGCGGCGCGAGGCCCCTCCTTCCCCGCACCGCGCCTTCGCATCCGCTACGTCCCGCGCTTCGGCGCCTCTCCGGTCGATCCCGGCATCGCCGCCGCCGTGGCCGCCGCGGCCGGGCGCCTGGCCGCCCTGGGCCACCGGGTGGAGGAAGGCCCGCCGCCCTTCGACCCCGAGGCCATCCTCCCCCTCTTCCCCGCCATCGCCTCGGCGGGGCTGGCCTGGTTGCTGGGCAGCCTGCCCGGGAATCCGTCACCCGCCTCCCCCGCCCTCCGCGCCATGGCCGGGGCCGGGCGGTCCATGCCGGCGGCGGCCCTCTTCGCCGCGCTGGACGGCATGGCCGCCTTCCGCCTGTCCATGGCGCGCTTCCTGTCGACGGACTGCGACGCCATCCTCACCCCTTCCGCCGCCGCGCTACCCTGGCCCGCCACCGAATCCCACCCTCCGGAGATCGGCGGCCAGCCCGCCGGACCCCGCGGCCACGCGGTGTTCACCAACTTCGCCAATCTCGGCGCGCTGCCCGGCATCGCCCTGCCCTGCGACCCCGTGGCGGGGATGCCCGCCGGTTTCCAGCTCGTCGGCGCCCCCGGCGCGGAGGGCACCCTCCTCGCGGTCGCCCGGGAATACGAGGCGGCACATCCATGGGCCCAGCGCTGGCCGGAGCTCCCATGAGCCTGGCCCGCTCCTTGCGCCTGCCTTTGCCGTTGTCCTCGCCCGCCCGTCCCGCAGGAGCCACGCGTCCTTGCCGCGCCTGACCATCCACCGCCTTCCCATGGCCCATCCCGGCGACGTCTCGGCACTGGCCGGACTGCTGGAATCCGGCGCTCTCGCCCCCGGCTCCGTCAGGGCCGTGATCGGCAAGACCGAGGGCAATGGCGGGCTGAACGACTTCACCCGCGGCTTCTTCACGCAATCCCTCCTGCACCTCCTCTCCGCCGCCACCGGGGAAGCGCCGGGCACCCTGGCCGCCCGCATCCCCTGCGTGCTCTCGGGCGGAACGGAGGGCGTTCTGTCCCCCCACTACATGATCTTCGCGGCCGAGCCGGGCGATGGCGCCGAAGGGCTGGCGATCGGCACCGCCTTCGCCCCGCCCGCGGCGCCCGGCGACGTCGGCAACGACGCCCAGATCGCCCGCGTCGCCGCCGCCACCCGCGCCGCCATGGCCGATGCCGGCATCGAAAACCCGGCCCGTGTGGCGCTGGCGCAGGTGAAATCCCCCGCAGGCGGCCCTGGCCTGCTGCTCCGCTCTGTCGCGGCGGGCGCCATGGGCGCGGCGCTCGCGCTCGGCGACGTTTCCGCCGCCTCCGCGCGCGGCGACGCCCTTCTCGAAGACCTCGACCTCTTCTCGTCCCGCGTGAGCGCCTCCGCGGGGGTGGAGGTGCTGCGGGACGAAGTGGTGGTGCTCGGCCACGCCCCCGGCTGGGCGCCCGGCCTCTCCATCGCCGTGCGCCCCATGGCGGACGCGCTCGACCTCGCGGCCGTCCAGTCGGCCTTCCGCGCCGCCGGGCTGGAGGCCGACCCCGACGTGCCGCCCGGCCAGCGCCCGCGCATCCGCGCCGTCCTGGCCAAGGGCGAGCCCGACCGCACGCGGCTCGTTCGCGGCCAGCGCCACACCATGATCGGCGACACCGACCTCGACGCCCAGCGCCACCTGCGCGCGGCGCTGGGGGCGGTGGTCGCGGCGGTGGCGGGCGACGGCCGCGTCTTCGTTTCGGGCGGCGCCGCCCACCAGGGGCCACCCGGCGGCGGGATCGTCGCCGTGATCGCGGCCAGTTCCGGGGAGGACGCGTGATGCGCATCGGTATCATCGGCAGCGGCGTCGCCGGCTCCCTGCTCGCCGAAGGGCTGCTCGGCGCCTCCGGCCAGGAGGTCACCGTCTTCGAGCGCGCCGCGGCGGGCGACCACGCGGAGGCCGGCACGGGCCTGAACCTCGGCCCCAACGCGCTGAAGGCGCTCCGCCTGCACGCCCCCGCCCGCCACGGCGCCGTGCGGGCGGTCTCCCTGCCCTGGCACCGCTGGCGGGCAGACCTGACGGACGGCACCCCGCTGCTGGACCTGGACCTCATGGAGGTGGCGGAGGAACCGGGCCTTCGCATCCGCTGGTCGGAACTCTACCGGGCCCTCCGCGCGCCCGTGTCCCACCTCACCCGCCAGGGCCACGCGATGGAGGCGCTGGAGGAGGATGCCGCCGGCCGCCTCGTGCCCGTCTTCCGCACCCCGGACGGCACACTGCTCCGCCACGGCGGCTTCGACCTGCTGGTGGGCGCGGATGGCCGCTACAGCCGCCTCCGCGCGCTCACGGACGGCGAGCCCGTGCCGGAGCATCTCGGCCTCTGCATCTGGCGCCTGCTGGTGAGCGAGGCGACGAACTGCCCCTTCGACGACTACGGCCAGTGGTTCCAGGGCAGCAACCGCCTGCTGGCCTTCCGCGTGCCGGGAAACGCCGTCTACATCGCCGGCACCTTTCAGCTGGGCGGGGAGGTTCCGATCCCCCCCGAGGCCCGCACCGCCGCCTTCCAGCGCGCCCTCTTCACGCCCCGGGGCGCGCCCCCCTGCCCCGCCGTCGCCTGGATGCTGGACCGGATCGCGGCGGACATCCCGGGCATCCACTGGGCCCGCACGCAGGAGGCCCCGATGCTGCGCCACGCCGCGGGCGGCCGCGCCCTGTTCCTGGGCGACGCCGCCCAGGCCATGGTTCCCACCCTCGGCCAGGGCGCGACCCAGGCGATCGAGGACGGCACGATCGCGGCCTCCCTCCTGCGCACCGGCGAAGACGCCGCCGCCGTGGCCGCGACGGTTGCCTCCTGGCGCGACCCGCGCGTGGACTTCGCCCGCCGCATCTCCCGCGCGGCGAGCGACACCATCCTCGGCGCCGATCCCGTGGAGGGCACCCGCAGGAAGGGCCGCGAGCCCTTCCTCGGGGAACTCCGCCGCCTCTACACGGAGGTGCCCGGCCCGGAGGAGCTGGGCCTGCCCGCCCGCACCGAGGCCGCCTGACCCGGCGCTTGCCGGGCCGCGGAACGGGGCAATGTTTCGCCCATGACCAAGCCCCGCCCCGCCTCGCCCGGCCGCCCTTCCCCGCGGGCACCGCGCCTTTGACCGCCGCCGTCATCGGCGCCACGGGCGGCATCGGCCGCGCCCTGGCCGATGCCCTGGAAGCTGGCGGCACCCCCGTGATGCGCTTCGGCCGCGGCACCTCGCCCGGGATCGACCTGCTGGACGAGAACAGCATCGCCGCCTGCGCCGCCGCCGCCGGCCCCGGGCTCCGCCTGGTGATCGACGCCACCGGCTTCCTGCACGACGGCCGCTTCCAACCCGAGAAGAGCCTCCGCCAGCTCGACCCCGCGCACATGGCCCACAGCTTCGCCGTCAACGCCGCCGGCCCGGCGCTGCTGATGAAGCACTTCCTGCCCCTGCTGGCGCGGGACGGACGGGCGGTCTTCGCCACGCTGTCCGCCCGCGTCGGCAGCATCGCGGACAACCACCTGGGCGGCTGGTACAGCTACCGCGCGGCCAAGGCGGCGCTGAACCAGATGGTGCGCACCGCCGCCATCGAGCTGGCCCGCACGCGCCGGGAGGCCATCTGCGTGGCCCTGCACCCGGGCACGGTCCACACCGGCCTGTCCGGTCCCTTCGCCAAGGCGGGGCTGGAGGTGCAGTCGCCCGAGCAGGCCGCCGGGCGGCTGCTGGCCGTGATCGATGCGCTGACCCCCGCCCAGACCGGCCTGCTTTTCGACCACAGGGGCGAGCGGATCCCCTTCTGACGCCCGCCCGCCCTCCGGGCACGCCATCGCCGGTGGCCGGCGCGCGGCGCCGCGAACGGAACGCCCGCGCACCGGCCAACCACGCCGGCGGCCCGGCCCTTCCCATGACGGGCCGGAGCGGCTTGGAATGGCACGCGGCCGGGACGGGGGCGCGGGCCGGGTTGGCGTCCGACGCCCCAAGGCCCATCTCGGCAACCCACCAGGAGGCGGCGACCGGCCGATCGACACAAGGACGATGCGAATTTCAGAACCCGCCCCGCTCTGGCTGAACCGTCCCGCCGCCATCCCCCGCGCCCTGGCCCGCCTCCGCCGCAGCCTCGGGGGCCCCGTCCACGACCACGGCCCGATCCCCGCCTCGGCGCTGCGGGTCGCCTCCTACAACGTCCACAAGTGCGTCGGCACCGACAAGCGCTTCGACCCCGCCCGCGTGGCCGAGGTGATCGCCGAGCTGGACGCCGACATCCTCGCCCTGCAGGAGGTGGACCGCCGCTTCGGCCGCCGCACCGGCCTGCTGGACATGGAGGCGGTGGAGCGCCGCACCGGTTTGCGCCTGGTGCCGATCTCCACCACGCCGGACGGCCAGGGCTGGCACGGCAACGCGCTGCTGCTGCGCGTGGGCAGGGTCACCGGCCTGCGGCGCCTCGCCCTTCCGGGCGGCGAGCCGCGCGGGGCCATCGTGGTCGACCTCCACCTTCCCGCCGGCCCGCTCCGCGTGGTGGCCGCGCATTTCGGCCTGCTGCGCCGGCACCGCTCCCAGCAGGTGGCGGCGATCCTCGCCCTGCTGGCGGAGACCGAGGGCCTGCCGACGGTGATGCTGGGCGACCTGAACGAGTGGCGCCCGGGGCGGCGCTCCTCGCTCAAGGCGCTGGAGCCCAGCTTCGGCGCGGCGCATGCGGGCACGGCCACCTTTCCCAGCCGCATGCCCCTGCTGCCGCTGGACCGCATCTTCGGGCGCCCCTTCGGCCTGATCCGCGGGGCCGGCGCGCACGAGACGCCGCTCGCCCGCCTCGCCTCGGACCACCTGCCCCTGAAGGCCCGGCTCGACCTTTCGGTGATGCACGCGCCCGCGGTTCATGGAACGATGCCGCACGGGCACCGCCCCGCGGCCGATCCCTCGGCCGAGGCGGCCTGAGGGAGCGCGGACGGCCATGCTCACGGAGGCCCCACAGGAACGGACGGACCTGCGGAGCGGCGTCTCGGTCATCCGCAGCGGCCTCGTGGCCTTCGCCGCGCGCGCCCAGGCCGCGCGCGACGCCGTCCGGAGCCTCGACCTGCAATACTATGCCTGGCGCAACGACCTGACCGGCAAGGTGCTGGCGCGGGAGGTGCTGCGCGCGGCCGACCGCGGCGTGCGCGTGCGCCTGCTGCTGGACGACATGTACGCGATCGGCGGCGAGCGCATGCTGGCCGCGCTGGACGCCCATCCGGCCATCGAGGTGCGGCTGTTCAACCCGACGCACTGGCGCCGCTTCGGCCGGCTCGGCCTGGTGCTGGAGCTGCTGTTCGGCGGCCGCCACCTGAACCGGCGCATGCACAACAAGGCCTGGTTGGCGGACGGCAACCTCGCCATCTGCGGCGGCCGCAACATCGGCGACGAGTACTTCGACGCCTCCGACGCCTTCAACTTCCGCGACATGGACCTCGCCGTCGCCGGCCCCGCCGCGCGGCAGGCCCAGGCCGTGTTCGACCGCTACTGGCACCACCGCCTGGCCCAGCCCGTCTCGGCCGTGGTGCCTTCCGCCCACCGCCGGCGCGGCGGCCTGCGCGCCCTCGCCCGCCGCTTCGACGCGGCCTGCGCGGCGCCGGAGGCCGCGCCCTTCTTCGCGGGGCTGAGCGACGATCCCGGCGTGGCGCGGGTGCGCGCGCAGGATCCCTCCGGCGTCACGCCCGTGGCGCCCACGGCGCTGCGCATCCAGGCCGATCCGCCGGACAAGGCGAGCGGCGATGCCCTTCCCTCCGAAGGCCTGGCCGAGGCCATCCTGGGCGCCCTCCGCGGTGCCGAGCGCGAAGCGCTGCTGATCTCTCCCTATTTCGTGCCGGGCGAGACCGCCACGGCGCTGCTGGAGGCCATGGCCCGCCGCGGCCTGCGCGTCTCGGTGGTGACGAACTCGCTGGCCGCGACCGACGTGGTGGCCGTGCATGGCGGCTACGCCCGCTACCGGGAGCGGCTGCTGGAAGCGGGCGTCGGGCTGCACGAGCTGAAGCCCTCGGGCGACGAGGGCGCCACCGTCTTCGGCTCCCGCGGGGCCAGCCTGCACACCAAGGCCATGGTGATCGACCGTGCCCGGAGCTTTGTCGGCTCCTTCAATCTCGATCCCCGCTCGGCCATGCTGAACACCGAGATGGGTGTCTTCGTGGATGACGTGGCCGTCGCGCGCCAACTGGTCGAGGAGCACGCCCGGCTGGTGGATCCCGCGCGAAGCTGGCGCGTGCGGCGGGCGGCACCGGGGCACCTGGCCTGGACCGCCGAGGTCGGCGGGGAGCTGGTGGAACGCCGCGGCGAGCCCGACGCCTCGCTCGGCCGGAGGGTGCTGGCCTGGGTGACGCGGCGCCTGCCCATCGAGTCGCAGCTCTAGTTGTCGCCCAGGGAGGCGCCGGTGAACGAGACAACCCAGATCGTCTGCCCGCACTGCGACGGCATCAACCGCGTGCCCTCGGCGCGCCTGGGCGACAAGCCCCGCTGCGGCGCCTGCAAGCAGCCCTTGTTCGAGGCGAAGCCGCTGGCGCTCTCCGAGGCGCGCTTCCGCCACCACGCCGCGAACAGCGGCATCCCGCTCCTGGTGGACTTCTGGGCCTCATGGTGCGGGCCCTGCCGCGCCATGGCCCCGGCCTTCGAGGCGGCGGCCGCCACGCTGGAGCCGGCCATGCGGCTGGTGAAGGTGTCCACCGAGGAAGCGCCCGCGCTCGCGCAGGAACTGCGCATCGCCAGCATCCCCACCCTGGCCCTGTTCAGCGGCGGCCGGGAGCGCAGCCGCCAGAGCGGCGCCATGCCGGCGCAGCACATCGTCGCCTGGGCGCGTCAGGTGGCCTGAGCGGATCGCGGCGCGGCCTTGATCGGGATCAAGGCCCCGACCTTTTCCCGCAGAATAACCTCTTGCCGCAGGCCAGCCCGGCCGAGGAGGAGGACATCATGCCATCGACCAATGTCGGCAACATCGACCGGACCCTGCGCGTGGTGGCCGGGATCGTGCTGCTCTCCCTGGGTGCCGCGGGCGTGCTGGGATGGTGGGGCCTGCTCGGGCTCGTGCCGCTGGCCACGGGGATTGTGGGAAACTGCCCGGCCTATTCGCTGCTCGGCGTGAACACCTGCCCCCGCCGGGCCTGACGCGATAAGCCCGCCGCGCCCCTCCCGGGCGGCGCGGTGACCTGCGGGCGGCGCCGCGCCATACTCCGCGCGCCGCCCAGCAGGAGTGTCCATGTCCCCCTTTGTCCAAGGCCCGGCCCTGCGCATCGAGGGGCGCGCGGGCGGCCCGCTCGACGGCCTCACCTTCGCCGCCAAGGACCTGTTCGACGTCGCCGGCCACCCGACCGGCGGCGGCAACCCCGACTGGGCCCGCCAGAACCCGCTGCCCGCCCGCAACGCCTGGGCCGTGCAGGCGCTGCTGGACGCCGGCGCCGCGCTGGTCGGCAAGACCGTCACCGACGAGGTGTCGCTCGGCATCCTCGGCGAGAACGCCTTCGACGGCACGCCGCCCAACCCCGCGGCGCCCGGCCACGTGCCCGGCGGCTCCTCCTCGGGCTCGGCCAGCGCCGTGGCGCAGGGGCTCTGCGACACCGCGCTGGGCACCGACACCGGCGGCTCCGTCCGGGTACCCGCCAGCTTCTGCGGCCTCTACGGCATCCGCCCCACCCATGGCCGGCTGCGGCTGGACGGCATGATGCCGCAGGCGCCCAGCTCGGACACCACCGGCTGGTTCGCCCGGGACGCCCGCACCTTCGCCCGCGTATCCGCCGTGCTGCTGGAGGAGGAGATCCCCGACACCCTCCCCACCGGCCTGGTGATCGCCACCGATGCCTTCGGCTTCGCCGGGCCCGAGACGGCCGCGGCCCTGGCGCCCCTGCTGAACCGGCTGCGCCACCTGGTGCCGGGAACGCGGGAGGACATCCTCGCGCCGCCGGGCCTCGCCGCCTGGGGCCGCGCCCAGCGAACGCTCCAGCCCGTGGAGGCCTGGGACACCTTCCGGACCTGGGTGGAGCGCGACAATCCCCGCTTCGCCTTCTCCGTCGCCCGCGCCCTGGTGATGGGCGCGGCGACGCCCGAGGCCGAGCGCGGCTGGGCCGCCCTGGTGCGGCAGGAGGCGCGCGGACGGCTGCGCCACCTGCTGCCGCCCGGCACGGTGCTGGCCCTGCCCACCACCCCGTTTCCCGCCCCGGCCACAGGCCTGCCGCTGCCCGCGCTGAACCCGCTCCGCGACCAGATCCTGTGCCTCTGCGCCCTGGGCGGCCTGGCAGGCCACCCCCAGCTCAGCATCCCCGGCGCCCTGGTGGACGGTCGCCCGGTCGGGCTTTCCCTTGTCGCGGCCCGAGGCGCGGATGCGCTGCTGGTCCGCACGGCACTCGCGTTGGAGCAGGCATGATGGACGTGAACATTCCCGAGGTGGTCGAGGAGGTGCGCGCCCTGTTCGAGCGCTACGAGCGCGCGCTGGTGGAGAAGGACGTGGCCGTGCTGGACGCCACCTTCTGGAACACGCCGCACACCATCCGCTACGCCATCCACGAGAACGGCTACGGCTTTGACGAGATCCACGCCCACCGCG
Source organism: Muricoccus vinaceus (assembly GCF_042433125.1). Lineage (NCBI taxonomy): Bacteria > Pseudomonadati > Pseudomonadota > Alphaproteobacteria > Acetobacterales > Roseomonadaceae > Muricoccus > Muricoccus vinaceus. The sequence goes on from NZ_JBHLVZ010000005.1 coordinate 128,229, forward strand.
TGCGCCGCCCGCCCGGCCCCGGCATCAAGACCGCCCGGCGCCGCCTGGTGATCACCACCATCGGGCGCGACCTGGCCACGGTGAACCTGGAGTTCGACATGCGCGGCCGGGACATGCCGGGGCGGCAGAGCCAGACCTGGGTCCGCTTCCCGGAACTGGGCTGGAAGGTGGTGTCCGCCCATGTGTCGGTTACGGAGGCCGAGGCCGCCTATTGAGGGCGTGGGGACAGCAGGAGATAAATTTCTTCCGTCAAGTAACATTATTGTGGTGACTGTTCCGTCTCCGCTCCGCATGCTGGACACACCAACCCCTGCGCGGATCCCGGCATGCGCCTGTTCCTCGGCTTTTTCCTGCTCCTTCTCGCAGTCGCCGCCCCGCCGCAGGCCGCGGGTGGCGAGCCACTGACCCCCGCGCAGCGAAGCGCGGTGGACGCGGCCCTGCGCGGGCTGACCGCCCCGGCCCAGGCATCGGCGCTGGCCCAGGCCGCGGTTCCGGCGGCCACCTCCGCATCCGGCCCCGCCGAAACGAGGGTCCGCCGTCACCCCTGGCCCGGCTTCTTCGGCCGCTGGAGCGCGCGGGCGGTGACCCAGGGGGAGGCGGAGCGGATGCTGGCCGATGGCCGTGCCGAATCCGCCTATCGCGACACCTGGGACGGCAACCGCATCTACCTGACGGCAGCCGCCGGCGGCGGGGCCAGCTTCTTCCTGCCCGCCACCACCGAGGACACCCAGGCCTTCTCCCGCCGCGCGCGTGAGCTCGGGATCGACTTCCTCGTGGAGGACGGCACCTGGGCCGATGCCGCCTGGATGGTGGGCAAATTCACCCTGCTGCTGGCGGCCGTGATCGGCGTGATCACCCTGCTTTACTGGCTCGAGCGCCGCCGCACCCGTGGGCGGGCGCAGCGCCCCGTGCTGTTCCGCAAGGGCTCGCGGCGCGAAACCGGCACCGATGGCTCCCAGTCCGTCACCTTCGCCGACGTCGCCGGGCAGGAGGCCGCCAAGGACTCCCTGCTGGAAGTGGTCGAGTTCCTGCGCGACCCCGCACGCTTCGCCACCCTCGGCGCCCGCGTGCCCAAGGGCGTGCTGCTGGAGGGCGATCCCGGCAACGGCAAGACCCTGCTGGCCCGCGCGGTGGCAGGCGAGGCCGGCGTGCCCTTCTTCAGCGCCTCCGGCTCCGAATTCGTGGAAATGTATGTCGGCATCGGCGCCCGCCGCGTGCGCGACCTTTTCGCCCGCGCCCGCAAGCACCCCGTCTCCATCGTCTTCATCGACGAGATCGACGTGGTCGGCCGCGCCCGCTCGGGCACCGCGCGCGACGGCGGCTCGCAGGAGCACGACCAGACCATCAACCAGCTTCTGACGGAGCTGGACGGCTTCGACCGCTCCTCCACCATCGTGCTGATCGCGGCCACCAACCGCGCGGACGTGCTCGACGCCGCCCTCACCCGCCCCGGGCGGATCGACCGCCGCATCTTCGTCCCCGGCCCGGACGTGAAGGGGCGCGAGGCGATCCTCGGGGTCCATGCGCGCCGCGTGCGCCTGGCCGGCGACGTCAGCCTGCCCGAGGTCGCCAGCATGACCCCGGGCTTCTCGGGCGCGGACCTCGCGAACCTTTTGAACGAGGCCGCCATCTCCGCCTCCCGCGCCAGCAAGGGCGCGGTGGAGATGGAGGACCTGCGCGCCTCCATGGACCGCATCCTCCTGGGCGAGAAGCGCCCGGCCGGCGCCATGTCCGGGTTCGAGCGCCGCGTGGTCGCCTATCACGAGGCCGGCCACGCCATCGTCGCCATGCGCACCCCCGGCGCCGACCCCGTGCGCCGCGTCACCGTGGTGCCCCGCGGCCGCTCGCTCGGCGCCGTCGTGCAGACCCCCGACCGCGACCGCCACCTCTGGAGCCGTGGCCTGCTGCAAGGGCGCCTCGCCGTCACCATGGGCGGCCGCGCGGCGGAGGAGATCATCCTCGACCACGACGAGGTCACCGGCGGTGCATCCGGCGACATCGCCCACGCGACGCGCATCGCCCGCGAGATGCTGGGCCGCTACGGCATGAACGCCGAGCTCGGCTGCGTGGACATGCTGGGCGACGGCCGCGGCGCCCCCGCCGCCCCCGCCACGCTGGAGCGCCTCGACCGCCTGGTGCAGGCGGAGATCGCCCAGGCGCTGCAAGCCGCGCGCTGCGTCCTGGAGGCGGAGATCGACGCCCTGCACGCCCTCGCCGCCCGCCTGCTGGAGGAGGAGACGCTGACCGGCGAGGAAGCGCGGCGCACGGTGGACGCCGCGGCCCCGGGGGCGCTGGCGGCGGTGGCCTAGAGCGCCCGCGCGGGCGGCCGCAGGAACTCCTCCATGGCCTGAAAGAAGATCGCCCGGTTCTTCGACAGGTAGGAGACATGCGCCATGCCCGGGATCACCACGAAGCGCCGGTCGTTGGTGCCGAGCTTCGCGAAGTAGTCCAGCAGGTCCTGCTCGGTGGCGATGCCGTCATGCTCGCCGCGCACGATCATCACGGGGCAGGTGAGCTTCTCCGGCGTGACCACGGGCAGGTTGGCGCACATGTCGAGATAGGTGCCGGTGGGCATGGTGTCGCCCAGCGCCAGCTCGTAGTCGGCCAGGGCGTCGGCGATTCCTTCCTCGGAGGTGCCGGGAAGGTCGCGGTTGAAGATGGAGTGGAAGAAGGCCCGGTCCACCCTGCGGATATGCGAGGACCGCCATTCCTCCAGCCGCTCCCGCCGCTTGATCAGCGTCGGCGCGCCTTCCCCGGTATAGACGAAGGCATCCAGGATCACGCGCTCCACCCGATCCGGATGCGCCTCTCCGAACAGCGCCGCCCGCAGCGCCCCGGAGGACGAGCCGTAGAACATGGCGGAGCGCTTGCCCGTGCGCTCGAACACCACGTCCGACGCGGCGCGCAGGTCCTCCGCCGCCATGGAAAGGTTGGAGTTGGACTGCGTACGCGAGGACCGCCCGTAGCCCTCGAAATCCATGCTCCACACATCGAAGCCGCGGCGCGCGAACTCCTCCATGAAGGAATAGCCGGGCTTGCCCGGCACATCGAGGTCGAAGCCCCCCTGCCCGCCGAAGGAAGAGCCGTGCACCAGGAACAGGATCGGCTGCTCCCCCGCCCCCGCCAGCCGCTTGCGGTACACCGCCAGCCGCACCTCGCCCTTCATCGCCCAGTGCTGCTCGGCCTCAATTCGCTGCTCGGCCTCGATCGCGCCGCCCATGTTCGTGTCCAAGCCCGTTCTCCCTTTATTGCTCACTCGGCGCGGAGGCCGGCGTCGCGGATCAGGTTGCGCCAGCGCGGTACGCTGTCGCGCACCAGCGTGCCCAGCCGCTCCGGCGGGCCGCCGACGATCTCGAAGCCGTTTTCCAGCAGCGTCTGCCGCACATGCGGCTCGGCGAGTGCGGCATTGGCCCATTCGTTCAGCTTCGCCACCACCGGCGCGGGCGTGCCCGCGGGCGCCAGCAGCCCGTACCAGTTCGGCACGTCGTAGCCGGGGATCGACACCTCGGCGACCGTGGGCACCTCGGGCAGCAGCGGGAAGCGCGCGGGCGTGGTGATGGCCAGCGGCACCACCTGCCCGCCGCGGATCAGCCCGATCACCGCGCCCAGCGTGACGAAGGCCGCGTCCACGTTGCCCGCCATCAGGTCGTTCATCGGCGTCGACCCGCCGCGATACGGGATCACGGACCAGCGCGCCCCCGTCTCGTGCTGGATCACCGCGCCCGAGAGATGCCCGCCGCTGCCGAAGCCCGAGATCGCCACCTGAAGCCGGTTGGGCTCGCGCTTCGCGATCTCCATAAACGCCGCGAATGTCCTGGCCGGCCCGTTGCGGTGGGTCACCAGCACGTGCGGAATGCGCGCCATCAGGGCCACCGGCGCGAAGGCGCTCACCGGATCATAGCCGGCGTCGCGGAACAGGCTGGGGTTCACCGTCAGGGAATCCACGGCCACCAGAAGCGTCTGCCCGTCGGCAGGCGCCTGCGCCACGAGTTGGTAGGCCAGGTTGCCGCCCGCGCCCGGCCGGTTCTCCACGAAAAAGCTGCCGCGGTTCTTCTTCACCATCTCGTCGGCCAGCACGCGCCCGATCGTGTCGGTCGAGCCGCCGGGCGCCACCGGCAGCACGATGCGCACGGGTCGTGTCGGGTACTCCGCCGATTGCGCGCCCGCCGCGCGCGGCGCGATCAGTCCGGCCGCGGCCAGCGCGGCGATGCCGCGGCGCCCCATTCCTTCACGCATCCTCGCTCACTCCCACCCATCCCGTCTGTCGCGGGTTCATTGGCCGCGCATGTCACGGCACGGCATCCAGCACGCTGGCATGGAACAGGTCCTCCGGCGCGATCTCGCGCGCGGCGAGGCCGTCCGCGACCGCGAAGCGGATCATCGCCGCCACCTCGTCCCGGTTGCGCCGGAAGCCGTAGGGCCAGGGATCGCCGCCCATGATCCGCGTCTGCGCCTCCGCCTCCGCCGCGATCCAGGGCAGCGACGCCCGCAGCACGTTCACGAGCGACAGATCCGCCACCGCCATGGCGCGCGCCCGCGCGAAGGCGCGGAACAGCTCCAGCGGCAGCCAGGGATGGGCTGCGGCAAGCTCCTTCCTCAGCGCCACGCAATGCATGATCGGGAAGAAGCCCGTCGCCCGGAAATAGGCCTCCTCCTCCGTGCGGTAATCCGGGTAAAGCCGGTCCACCGGCGCCGAGCGCTGAACGAAGCAGGAAGGCGGGCGCGGCCCGACGATCGCGTCGATCTCTCCCGAAGCCAGCAGCCCGTTGAGCGTTTCGTCCGCGCCGATGGGCCGCACGTCCAACTCCGGCGGCAGCTTCAGCGCCACGCGCTCGCTGCCCCCCTTCTCCTCCAGCCCGCCGGTGCGCCAGGCGATGCCGCGCGTGTCCACGCCGTAGTACTCGCGCAACGTCCCGCGCACCCAGAGCGCCGCCGTCTGCTGGTATTCCGGCAGCCCGATCCGCTTGCCCGCAAGGTCCGCCGCCGTGCGGATGCCCCGATCCGTCCGCACGTAAATGGCCGCGTGCCGGAAGGAGCGCGACGGAAACACGGGAATGCCGATATAGGGCGCATCCCCCCGCGCCGTGGTGACGATGTGGCTTCCCATGGAAAGTTCCGTCACGTCGAAGGCGCGGTCGCGCAGCGCGCGGCGGAAGATGTCCTCGGGCTCCCCTGGCAGCACCGTCAGCGTGACGCCCGGCACCTCCACCCGCCCGTCGATGATGGGGCGCGTGCGGTCGGAGCTGTGGCAGGCGAGGGAAAGGCGGAGCGTCTCGGGCAAGTCGGTCATTCCATGGCGGCGGCGAGGTTGTCGGGCGTGAAGGGCATGGCGCGCGGGCGGATGCCGAGCGCGGCGTGGATCGCACCCGCGATGGCCGCCACCGTCGGCCCCAGCGAGGGCTCCCCCGCGCCCAGCGGCGGCGCATCCGGCGGGCCGATGAAGCGCAGTTCCACCGCCGGCACCTCCGAGAAGCGCAGCACGGGATAGGCGTCCCAGGAATCCGTGGTGACGTTCAGCCGGTCGAACCGCACCGCTTCCTTCAGCGCGATGGAAACGGCCTGCAGCGCGCCGCCCTCGATCTGGTTGGCCGCGCCATCGGGGTTGATGAGTTCACCCAGGTCCGCCGCGATCCAGAGGCGCCGGCAGCGCACCACCTCCGCCGCCTCCACCTCGGCCGCAACCGCGCACCAGCCGCCCGTGCCCTTGTAGCGCGCCACCGCGATGCCGGTGCCAACCCCTTCCCCGCCCGCCGCGCGCGGCCAGCCGCACATCGCGGCGACCTCCCGCAGAACGGCGGCGCCACGGGGATCCTCCTTCAGGTGGCGCAGGCGAAAGGCGACTGCATCCTGTCCGCTCCGCTCCGCCAGCTCGTCCATCACCGCTTCCGTGGCCCAGACATTCAGCAGCGCGCCAAGCCCGCGCAGCGCGGAGGACCGGATCGGCATCTCCAGCAGCCGGTGCATGGAAACATCCAGCGACGGCACGCTGTATCCCGGCACCGCGTTGCGCTGCCCGCCGCCCCCGCCCGCCATCGGCGCGTCGATCGCCACCGGCAGCGGAAAGGGCGGATCGAGGTAGCCCGCCGAAAGCAGCGTCGGGTCCTTCGCCCGCCCGGGGCGCGACGAATGCCCGTTGCCGCGCAGCACCGTCCGCCAGCGGCAGAGCATTCCTTCCGCATCCACCGCCGCCTCGACATCGGCGATGCCCGCGGGCGAGTGCGGCGACCACGCCAGTTCCTCCGCCCGGCTCCAGAGCACGCGCACGGCACGGCCGGGATGCGCGCGCGCCACCAGCGCAGCGTCCAGCGCCACGTCGTCGGCGCCGTTGTGCCCGTAGCATCCCGCGCCCTCCACGTGGCGCACCGTGATCCGCGACGCCTCCAGCCCGAGCGCCGTCACGAGATCGGCCCGCAGGTTGTAGATACCCTGGCTGTGCGTCCAGACCTCCACCGCATCGCCCTCCCACCGCGCCACCGCGCAGGAGGGGCCGATGGAGCCGTGGGCGAGGAAGGACCGCGCGAAGCGCCGCGTGAGCGCATGCGCGGCCTCGGGGGCGGGACCGTCGCGCCGGGCGACCTCGGTGCGCTGGGCCGGCGCGGCCTCGATCCAGGCCGCGAGGTCGTTCTCGTCCGGCAGGGATTCGCGAACCTCCCAGCGCGCCCGTGCGGCGACCCGCGCCGCGCCCAGCTCCGCCGCCCATTCCTCCGGGGCGACCACGGCCAGCACGCTTCCCTCCCGCAGCACGGCGGCATCGCCGGGCAAGCGGCCGTCGCGCAGTTCCAGCAGCCTCGCGGCGCGCGCGGGCGGGCGCACCATGCGGGCGTGCAGCATGCCCGGCAGGCGCAGGTCATGGATGAAGCGCGGCGCGCCGAACAGCTTGTCCGGCAGGTCCAGCCGGCGCACCGGGCGCCCGGCGACGCGCCGCTCCCCAGCAGGCCTCGGCGAAACGTCGCCGCGCGCCTCCACCTCCAGCAGCACCGCCTCGGCCTGGCTCCAATAGGCGCCCAGCGCCCCCCCGTCCGGGCCGATGAAGGCGCCGTCCTCCACGCGGATCGTCTCCGCGAGGATGCCCGCGCGCTGCGCCGCGATGCCAAGATGAAGCGCCCGCGCCTCGGCGCAGGCATGGCGGATCGCCAGGCCGCTTTCCTGGATGGACAGGCTGCCGGACGTCACGCCCTCGTTGGGGCTTCCGGGCGTGGAAGCGGCGGCCACGCGCACCCGCTCCGGCGCCACCCCAAGCTCGTCCGCCGCGATCTGCGCCAGCGCCGTCAGGATCCCCTGGCCGATCTCCACCTTGCCCGGCGTGATCGTGACGAACCCATCCGCCGAGAAGCGCAACCAGCGCGAAAGCCGTGGCTCCGCGCGCAGGCTACCCGGCAGCGCCGGTGCGTTGCCGCCCTCATTGCCCCCCTGGCCCATCGGGAAGCCGAAAGCGAGGTTCACGCCGCTCCCGCCCCGCGCATCCCGCGCGCCGCGCGCAGCACAGCGCGGATCATGCGGTTATGCGCCCCGCAGCGGCACAGATGCGGCTCCAGCGCCGCGCGCACCACCGTCTCGTCCGGGTCCGGGTCGCGCGCCAGCAGCGCCGCCGCGCTCACGAGGATGCCCGAGAGGCAGTAGCCGCACTGCCCCGCCTGTTCCTCCAGGAAGGCCACCTGCAACGGATGCGGCGCCTCCGGCGTGCCCAGCCCCTCCACGGTGCCCACCCTGCGCCCGGCCACCGCCTCGGCGGGCAGCGCGCAGGAAGGCCGCGGCTCGCCGTCGATGGTGACGTAGCAGCAGCCGCATGCCTCCGCCCCGCAGCCGAAGCGCGGCCCGCTCAGGCCCAGCGGCCCGCGCAGCGCGTGCAGCAGCATCATCCCATCCGGCGCCTCCACCAGCACGGGCGCCCCGTTCAGGGTGAAGGCGAGCGGCACCTAGTTCACCTCGATCTTCGCCATGGTGACGTACTGGCGCTGCGTCTCGACATCCTTGCGCAGGAAGGCATCGAATTCCGCGACCGACATGGGCATGGGCTGCGCGCCCTGCTTGGCCATGGCGTCCCGCGTCTGCGGCCGCGCGAGCCAGGCATTCACCGCGCCGTTCAGCTTCTCCACGATCGGCTTCGGCATCGCCACCGGCGCCATCAGCCCCAGCCAGATCGAGGCCTCGTAGCCCGGCACGGCCTCGGCCACCGTCGGCATGGCCGGCAGCAGCGGATCGCGCTGCGGCCCCGTGGTCGCCAGCCCCTTGGCCCGCCCGCCCTGGAGATGCGGCTCCATCGTCGGAATGGCGTCGAACATCATCGGCACCGTCCCGGAGATCACCGCCGTCCGCGCCTCGCCCGAGGAGCGGAAGGGAATGTGCTGAATCTCGATCCCCGTCATCGCCCGGAACACCTCCCCCGCGATGTGATAGGGCGTGCCCGGGCCGGAGGAGGCATAGTCGATCGTCCCCGGCGCCGCCTTCGCCTTGGCCACCAGCTCCGCCACGCTGCTCACGCCCAGCGAGGGATGCACCGCCAGCACGTGGTGCGCCACGTTCACCGCCGCCACCGCGGCAAGGTCGCGCATCAGCACATAGGGCCGGTTGCGGATCAGCGTCTCGTTGGCGGTGTGCGTGTTGGACATCATCAGGATCGTGTAGCCATCGGGCGCCGCCTTCGCGACGACATCCGTCCCGATCACGGCTCCCGCCCCTGGCCGGTTCTCCACCACGAAGGGCTGGCCGAGCGACTGCGACAGCGCCTCCGCCACGTTGCGCGCGGCGATATCGGCCGAGCCCCCGGCGCCGAAGGGCACGATGATCCGCACCGCCCGGCTCGGCCAGGACGCCTCCTGGGCAAGGGCCGGCGCCGCCAGCCCTCCCGCCGCCAGCATCCCCAGCCCGCGCCGCGTCACGCCCGTCTTCATGGTCCGCTTCCTTCCCGACGCCTCAATCGACCTTGCCGATCCGCTGCACCGCGCGCACCAGCCTCGCGCTGTCCTCGCGGAAGAAGCGCTCGAACGTCTCGCCCTCCTGATAGGCGATCGGGCTTCCGGCAGCGTCCAGCGCCCGCTTCAGCCCCTCGTCCTTCTCGCAGACCTGGCGCAGCGCGTCCCGCATGCGCGCCTGGACCGGCGCCGGCGTCGCGAGCGGCAGGAACAGGCCCGTCCAGATGTAGAACTCCACGTCGGAGTAGCCGAGCTCGATAAAGGTCGGCACGTCCTCGAAGCCGGGGATGCGCTCGCGCCCCCAACTCGCCAGCGCACGCAGCCGCCCTTCCTTGACGTGCGACAGCGCCGGCCCCGGCCCCGAAGCCAGCGAATCCAGCGTGCCCGACAGCAGCGCCGTGAGCGCCGGCCCGCCGCCCTGGAACGGCACGTGCAGCAGGTCGATGTCCGCGGCCCCCGTCAGCATGGCCATGGCGACGTGCAGTGTGGAGTAGTTCCCCGCCGATCCGAAGGTGATCGCGCCCGGGCGCTTCTTCGCGTCCGCCACGAAATCCTGCACGGACCGCCAGGGGGAGCTCGCCGGCACCAGCATCACGGTCGGATCGGCCGTGATGCGCGCGATCGGCGCGAATTGCTCCACGGTATAGGCGGGCGTGCGCCCCTGGATGCGCTCGCTTTCCGGCAGCATGGCCAGCGAGGAAAGCGCGAGCAGCGCCGTGTATCCGTCCGGCGCCGCGCGCGCCACGCTCGCGCTGCCGACGATGCCGCCGGCACCCGCGCGGTTCACCACCGGCACCGCCTGCCCCAACACCCGCTCCAGCGCGGCGGCCGTCGGGCGCGCGGTCACGTCGGCCTGCCCGCCCGGAGGAAAGGCAACGACCATCTGGATGGGGCGCGTCGGCCAGGCCGCCCCCTGCGCCATCACCGGCAGCGGCGCCAGTGCGCCAAGCGCGGCCATCACCTCACGACGATGCAACACCATCTTCCTCCCGCGGGCGATCCGCGCCACCCGTCATTCCCGGACCACGCATGGGGCCCGCCGGTCTTGCGCCGGCCGGACGCCCCGCTCGCTCAGGCCGCGCCGCGCAGCGCCGCCGCATCCACGCGCCGCAGGGTGTTGCGGATGCGCCCGATACCCTCGATCGCGCACTCCACCACGTCCCCGTCGCGCAGGAAACGCGGCGGCTTGAAGCCGATGCCCACCCCTTCGGGCGTGCCCGTCGCGATCACGTCGCCCGGCAGCAGCGCCGTGCTGAGCGAGATCGTCTCGATCAGCGTCGGGATGTCGAAGATCAGGTCGGACGTCACCGCGTCCTGCCGCTTCTCGCCGTTCACCGTGCAGGTCACGCGCATGGCCTGTGCGTCCAGCTCGTCGGTCGTCACGATCCAGGGGCCCATCGGGCAGAAGCCGTCGATGCCCTTTCCCAGCAGCCACTGCTTGTGCTTGCCCTGCAGGTCACGGGCCGTCACGTCGTTCACCACGGTGTAGCCGAACACGTGCTTCATCGCGTCCGCCTTGGTGATGCAGCGTCCGCCCCGCCCGATCACCACGGCAAGCTCCGCCTCGTAATCGACCTCCGCGTCCAGCCCGGGCACCAGCGGGATGTCGTCCCAGGGGCCGGAAACGGAGGTGAAGGGCTTGGTGAAAATGATGGGCGCCTTGGGGATCGCGTCCGCCGCGCTCGTGGAGGAGGAATCATAGCCGCTGCCGGCGAATTCCCGCGCATGGGCGTGGTAGTTCTTGCCCACGCAGAAGATGTTGCGCGGCGGCACGGGAAGCGGCGCCAGCAGCATGGCCTCGTCCAGCACCTCCCCCTCGCCCTCCGGCTCCGGCAGCGCGGCCCCGCTGGACAGCGCCGCGATCAGCCCGGCCATGTCGTGCGGCATCTCCGGCGCCAGCGTCTCCAGCGGCCAGAAGCGGCGCCCGTCGGCATCCACGCGCACCAGCCGGGCGGAGGCCCCTGTCTTCACCATCGCAAGCTTCATGCGCCGCTTCCTATACCAATTTTGCTTTTCAGTGAACCAATTCGCCAGTATGGTCCTCTCATTGGTTGATCCAGTCAAGACATTCGAGGCCATGCCGGAACCCACCAAGGACCGCCCGGGCGCGGCCGCGCTGCTGGACAGCCTCACGCGCGACCTCCGCGCCGACCGCTGGCGCGAGGGAGAGCGCCTGCCCACCGAGCGCGACCTCGGCACCACCTACGGCGTCGCCCGCAACACCGTCCGCCGCGCCCTGGACGCGCTGGAGCAGCAGGGGCTCATCCTCCGGCACGTCGGGCGCGGCACCTTCCGCGCGCCCCCCGCGCCACCCGCGGCGGAGGAAAGCCTCAGCCCCTCGGACGTGGTGGAATGCCGCCTGATCCTGGAGCCGGAGATGATCTCGCTCGCCGTCGCCCGCGCCAGCCAGGCCGACATCGCCCGCATGGACGAATGCCTGCGCGGCACCGACGGGGCCGCCGACCTCGCGGCCTTCGAGCACTGGGACGCCGCCCTGCACGACGCCTTCGCGAGAGGCACCCACAACGGCGCCGTCATCGCCATGTCCCGCTCCCTCGCCCGCGTGCGGGAGCGCACGGACTGGGGGCGCCTGAAGGCGCGCGGCAACACCGCCGCGCACCGCGCCACGCTGCAATCCCAGCACCATGCCATGGTGGAGGCCGTGCGCCAGCGCGACCGCGCGGAAGCCCGGCGCGTGATGCGCGAGCACATCCTCTTCGTGCAGGACTACATGTTCGGCGACTAGCCGCTAGATCCGCACCTCGATCCGCCCGCCCACCTCGCGCGCGGGGATGCTGCGCACGGGCTCGCTGATCGGCGCGGTGCGCGCCGCACCCGTGCGGATATCCACCAGCCCCTGGTGCAGCGGGCACTCCACGCAGCCATCCTCCACGAAGCCCTCCGACAGCCGCGCATGCCCGTGGGAGCAGAGGTCGTGCAGGGCGAAGACCTCCCCCTCCACCCGGAACAGCGCGACGGGCAGCCCGTCCACCACGCAGCCCAGCACCTCGTCCTCCACCACGACAGCCGCATCGGCCGCGTCCCGCCACTCGCTCATCGGGCGTCCTTTCTCAGATCGGGAAGGCGAGCAGGGTCTGCACGCGCAGGGTGTCGTAGATGCAGCGCTTCTGCCGGAAGCGCAGCCCCCCTTCGGTCCGCACGACCTGGTCGAGGTAGCGCCCGGCCTGGTAGATGCTGGATTCCCCCTCGACCGAGGTGTTCACCACAACGTAGCTGCTGGAACCGGAGTAGCTGCCATCCGCCTCCTGCCGCCACTCCATGCCCGACACCATGTGCCGGTAGGCCGGCTTTTCGTAGATGTTGGCGTGGCGCAGCGCCAGCACGCGGTCGCGCAGCATGCGCGCACTGTCGCAATGGATCACCGGCGCGGGCAGCCCCGCCTCCTCGTTCTCGCGCGAGACGATCTCGTAAAGGCAGTCCTCCACGAAGAAGCCCGGCCATTCCTCGATCCGGTCGTTGTCGATCGCCGCCACGTAGCGGTCCTGGAGCGCCATCAGCTCCAGCCGGATCATCAGGTCCTCAGCAACGCTCATTCCGCAGCCACCCCGAAGCCCATCATCTTGCGGTATCCCATCCAGAAGTGCCGGATCAGCTGCTCGGAGATCAGCGTGTCCTGCCGCTCCGGCGCGTCGCGCGACATCTCGATCACCGAGGCCTTGTCGCTGTCGCGGTGCGTGCCGCGCTGCACCAGCTCCGTCGCCTCCGTGTCCTCCATGGAGATGAAGCCGGCCGGCCCCACCAGGTTCGCCTGCTTGATCCGCAGCTTCCGCATCTCCGGCGTGTCGTCCTCGTAGCCGAAGAAGTGGAACACCAGCTCGAAATGGTCCGGCCCCTTGGGCAGGAGCTGGCGGCACACCAGGGTGTTGTGGATCTGCTGGATCACGAGCTGCGGGAAGATCGGCTGGATCTGGTTGGTGGCGACCTCCTCGTATTCCTTCTCCAGCGCGAGGATGGAGTCGTCCTCCAGCCGGAACCCCTCGTCATACGAACGGATGCCCTGGCTCTTGTAGTCGGCGGCGTTCTCCTCCTCGTTCTTCATCACGAAGATCACGCTGTGCATGCCGCCCTTCGAGTCCGGCAGGCAGCGCGCCCGCATGCCCACGCGGAAGATGTTGAAGGTGGTGTGGAACAGGTGCAGCAGGCTGGCGTGATAGGGGTCCTTCACGTTCTCGATGTAGAGCTTCCAGTTGCTGTCCGAATACTGCCGCGTGCAGCCGAGATAGGTCACGGGCTTGTGGAACACGCGGTCCACATAGGGGCGCATCTGCGGGCCGATGTAGTCCTCCAGCGCCTCCACCGTGTCGCTGAAGGTGGCAAACACCAGCCCCCGGTAGCTCTCCACGCGCAGCTGGCGCAGGTTGTGCTGCTTCGGGTCGAAGTCCTTGGGCATCCCCGTCGCGTCCTTCTGGCCGCGCCGGAAGGGCACGCCCTGCAGGTTGCCCTTCGTGCCGAAGCTCCACTGGTGGTACACGCAGGAATGCGACAGCGCGTTCCCCCGCGGCAGCCGGCACACCACGGCGCCGCGATGCGCGCAGCGGTTCACCCAGGCGGCCAGCGTCCCGTCCTCCGCGCGCGTCATCACCACGGGCGTGTCGCCGATAAAGGTGCTCTTGTAGTCGCCGGGCTTCGGGATCTCCGCCTCCAGCCCCAGGAAGTTCCAGGTCGGACCGCGATAGATGCGCTCCTGCTCCAGCGTGTAGATCTCGGCGTCGCTGAACACCTTGTAGGGCACGCGGGACCCGTCGGCCCGCGGGAACACCGCGAGCGGCTCGGGCACGGGGCCGGTGGGGGAGTGCTGGTCCATCGGATCGGTCCTCAGGTCGCCGCCCCCGGGGGTCCGGGGCGGCCGCTCAGGCGGAAGCACGCGTCGGGGACGCGCGGATGTCATTATTCCGCCCCCAGAAGCCCCTGACCACCCTTTCCGCCCGCCTCCCCCTTCAAGCCCCGCCCCGCCTGCCCTTAGATCGTCCTCCAACCCAGTGAAGCGGGCCCCGATGCCGACAGCCCCCGACCCGCGCGCTTCCGATCCGCGCGCCTCCGGCCAGCATCGCCCGATCGCGGACCTCGCCACCATCACGGGGGAGGAGAACCTGCTCGTCCTCGCGCTCCAGCCCGGTGACGAAAGCCTGGATTGCGGCGGCCTGATCGCCCGATCCTGCGGGCGCGGGCGCCAGCCATTCGTGATGGTGCTGCATGACGGCAGCGCCTCCCACCCCGCTTCCCGCGAATGGCCGCCCGGGCGCATCGCGGCGGAGCGGGAGCGCGAAACGCGCGAGGCCGTCCGCCGCCTCGGCCTCCGCCCCGAACGCCTGCTCATGGCCGGCCTGTTCGACGGCGAAACCCCCGCGGAGGGCCCGGTCTTCGAGGCCGTCATCCGCGCGGTCTCGCTGGTCATGTGGGCACGGGATTGCGGCCTGCTCGTCGCCCCCTGGCCCGAGGGAAACGCCGCCCGCGCCGCCCACCGCATCGCGGCCGAGGTCGCGCGGCGCAGCGGGGTCGGCCACCTCGCCCATGGCGGCCCCAGCCCGCCGGAGGCCGCTCCGGGCTGGCGCCTCGACATCTCGGCGCAACTGCAGGCCAAGCGGCACGCGGTCGCCGCCCACGCGTCCCAACTGGGCGGCCTGGTGGCGGACGATCCCGGCCCCCGCTTCGCCGCGGCGCGGCTGGAGGCGGCCTTCCAGCCCTTCGAGAACCTGCTCCGCCCGCCCGACTAGGTCCGCCGCCCCGCGGCCTGCCCGAGCGCGGAGGCCAGCCGCAGCGCCCACTCCTCGATGCCCGCCTCCTCGCCCAGGAGATCCTGCCGCACCTCGATCAGCACGGCGTCGATGCCGCGCCGGTCGCCGTGCACCGGCACGGTGTGGTCGTGCACCCCGGGCTCGATGCGATAGGGCTCGTTCTCCCCCACCACCAGCGCCGTGCCGGCCGCGATGGAAGCCGCCAGGGCGCGCCCGAACGCCTCCGCCTCCGCGAAGAGCACCCCCGCGTGCCAGGGCCGCTCCACCCCCTGGAAGCGCGGCGTGAAGCTGTGCACCCCCACCACGATGGCGGGCTGTCCCGCCGCCGCCCGCCCGTCCAGCAACGCCGTGACCGCGTCGTGGAACGGATGGAACCAGGTCGCCTCGCGCGCCGCCCGCTCCGCCGCATCCAGGGCGAGATTGCCGGGGATCGGCGTGTCCTCGCTCCGCTCGGGAATGCTGGTGGGCGCCCCCGGCGGCCGGTTCAGGTCGATCACCAGCCGCGAGACGCCCGAAAGCAGCAGCGGCGCGTCCAGCAGCGCCGAGAGCCGCCGCGCCAGCGCCGCCGCCCCGATGTCCCAGGCGATGTGCCGCCCCAGCTCCGCCGCCGGCAGGCCGAGATCGGCGAAGCGGGCGGGGATGTGGTTCGACGCATGCTCGCAGAGCAACACGAAGGGGGAGGCACCCTGCGCGTTGTGCACCGTGACCGGCGCGGCCTCCGTCACGGCGCGGTGCCCGCCTTCGCCTCGCCCATCCTTGCCTGGCCCGGCCTCACCTCGTCCGTCACCACGTTGAACCCCGCCAGCGTGCAGGGCCCGAAGGTGGTGGTGATGGCCACGTCCGTCGCGTCCCGTCCGCGCGCCATCAGGATGCGCCCGATGCGCGGCGTGTTGTGCCTCGCGTCGAAGGTGTACCAGTGGCCGCCGAGATAGGCCTCGAACCAGGCGGAGAAATCCATCGCCGCATCCACCGGCGGCACGCCGATGTCGCCCAGATAGCCCGTGCAGTAGCGCGCCGGAATGTTCATGCAGCGGCACAGCGTCACCGCCAGGTGCGCGTAGTCCCGGCACACGCCCACGCGGTCGGTGTTGCCGGAAAACGCCGTGCGGAACACGTCCGCGTGCTCGTAGCCGAAGGTGATGCGCTCATGCGCGTAGTCGCAGATGGCCTGCACCCGCGCCCAGCCCGGCTCCACGCCGCCGAACAACGACCAGGCGAGGTCCGACAGCCGGTCCGTCTCGCAGTAGCGGCTGGCGAGAAGGAACACGAGCGTGTCGTCCGGAAGCTGGTCCACCGGGATCTGCCGCGCCTCCGGCACCACCACGTCCGGCGCGCCCGTGTCCAGCACGTCGAAGCGCGTGGAGATGGTCAGCCGCCCCGCGGGGGCGACGATGCGGTGGCAGATGTTGCCGAAGCCGTCTCGGTACTCCGTCGCCCCGATCGGCGGGTCGAAGGTGATCAGGTGCGGCCCCACCACGTCGCCCATGCGCGAGGGATGGACGCTGAGCTCCAGCAGCATCGGCGTCGGTTGCGGGCATTCATAGGTGATGTCGTAGCCGGCATGGATCTTCAAGGCGGAGGTCTCCGGTGCTCGCGGGGAAGATGGGGCAAGGCCCCCGGGAATGGAAAGCGGCAGGCTCATGCGCCGGGAAGCGCCGGAACGCGGGCCCGGAGTTCAGGTGCCGGCGGGTCGCCCTCCTCGGTCACCCGCACCGAAACCTCCATGCCCAGCGCGTCGTCGGGAAAACCCTTCCAGCGCCCGTGCAGCGGCACGGCCTGGGCCGGGTCGCGCGCCACGGCCACGCGGATCAGGTCGCGGTTGCCCACGATGCCGTTGGTGGGGTCGAATTCCACCCAGCCCGCGCCGGGCAGGTAGACGCGCACCCAGGCATGGGTGGAGCCGCCGCCCACATGGCTGCCCTCGCGCTCGCCCTGCATGCCCGGCGAATAAAGGTATCCCGACACGAATCGCGCCGCGAGGCCGAGCGACCGCACGCCTTCCAGCATCAGAAGGGCGAAGTCCCGGCAGGTGCCGCTGCCCATCTCCAGCGTGCGCCAGGGTTCCTGGATGCCGCGCACGGCGCGCGGGATGTAGGTGAAGTCCCGCTTCACCGCCCGCGTCATCGCCACAAGCAGGTCCAGCGTGCCCGTCGGCCCGTCCGGGCGCATGAAGCCGTGCGCCCAGCGGTCCACCACCCGGTCCGGATCGGGCTGGTGCCGCTCCATGGAGCGCGCGAGGTCCGGCATCTCCTCCACCGAATAGGAGAAGGGCAGGCTGCGGGCATGGTCCTCCAGCCGGAAGTCCAGCGCCTCCACGGGGCTGTGGTCCAGCCGCATCGTGCTCTCGAAGCGCAGCTCCCGTCCCCGCGTCGCGAAACGCGCCACGCCCACGCTGTTGCCGAACACGTCGTGCAGCCACCAGAAGGAGGAAGGCTCCGGCGATATGTCGATCCGTGCCTCGATCAGTCGCTGGTCGTGCCCGTCGCGCGGCCGCAGCATCATCCGGTGCTCCCCGAAGGAAACCGGCTGACGGTAGCGGTAGGTCGTGACGTGTCGGACGGTGAGGATCGGCATTGGTGCAACCTGGACGGCCCCGGCATGCGATCGCCGTGCCAGGGACAGAGCAAAGAACGGGCCGGCGGCTGCGAGGGTGCCTTTCCCCGCCGCCTCCGGCCCGTTCTCCGCGTGTTGGGGGAGGTAACGCCCTGGCCCGCCCCGGGTTTCGGAGGCCGCTCAGAAAAGCCCGTCGATCCGCCCCTCGGCATCCAGCCCGATCGTCTCCGCCGCCGGATGGCGCGGCAGGCCCGGCATGGTCATCACGTCCCCGCACACCGCGACCACGAACCCCGCACCCGCCGAGAGCCGCACCTCCCGGACGGGCAGCACATGCCCGCTGGGCGCACCCAGCAGCGCGGGGTTGGCGGAAAAGGAGTACTGCGTCTTGGCGATGCAGACCGGCGCGCGGCCGAAGCCCGCCTCCTCGAAGCGCCTGAGGCGGGTGGCCAGAGCCGGCGGCAGGGCCACGGCCGAGGCGCCGTAGATCTCCCGCGCCACCGTCCCGATCTTCTCCGCCAGCGGCATCTCATCGGGGTAGAGCGGCCTGAACCGCGCCGTCCCGCCCGCGACCAGCCCCTGCACCGCCCGCGCCAGCTCCGCCGCCCCCGCCGCGCCGTCCGACCAGTGGGTGCAAAGGATCGCCCGCGTGCCCAACGCCGCCATGGCCTCCTGCACCGCCGCGATCTCGGCATCCGTGTCGGAGGTGAAGCGGTTCAGCGCCACCACCACGGGCAGGCCGAACTTGCCCATGTTCTCCACGTGGCGCTCGAGGTTGGACACGCCCCGCCGCACCGCCGCCACGTCCTCCGTGCCGAGCGCCGCCTTGGCCACGCCGCCATGCATCTTCAGCGCGCGCACGGTTGCCACCACCACGCAGGCGGAAGGCGCCAGCCCGGCCATGCGGCACTTGATGTCCAGGAACTTCTCGGCGCCGAGATCCGCGCCGAACCCCGCCTCCGTCACCACCACGTCGGCCATGCGCAGCGCCAGCCGCGTCGCGATCACGCTGTTGCAGCCATGCGCGATGTTGGCGAAGGGCCCGCCATGCACCAGCGCCGGGCTCCCCTCCAGCGTCTGCACGAGGTTGGGCATCAGCGCGTCGCGCAGCAGCGCCGCCATGGCGCCGTCGGCCTTCAGCTCGTGCGCGGTCACCGCCCGGCCGTCCCTGGTCTGCCCGATGATGATCCGCCCGAGCCGCGCGCGCAGGTCGTCGAGGTCACGGGACAGGCAGAAGATCGCCATCACCTCGGAGGCGACGGTGATGTCGAACCCGTCCTCCCGCGGGAAGCCGTTGCCGACCCCGCCCAGCCCCACGGCCGCGAGCCGCAGCGCGCGGTCGTTCATGTCGATCGCGCGCTTCCAGGCGATGCGCCGCGCGTCCAGGTCCAGCGCGTTGCCCCAGTGGATGTGGTTGTCGATCATGGCCGAAAGCAGGTTGTTGGCCGCCGTGATCGCGTGGAAGTCGCCGGTGAAGTGGAGGTTGATCTCCTCCATCGGGCCCACCTGCGCCCGCCCGCCGCCCGTGGCGCCCCCCTTCACCCCGAAGCAAGGCCCGAGGCTCGGCTCGCGCAGCGCGATCATCGCGCGCGTGCCCAGCGCGTTCAGCGCGTCGCCCAGGCCGATGGTGGTGGTGGTCTTGCCCTCCCCGGCGGCGGTGGGGTTGATGCCCGTCACCAGCACCAGCGCCCCCTCGGGCCGGCCCTCCTGGGCGCGCACGAAATCGGTGCCCAGCTTGGCCTTGAAGCGCCCATAGGGCTCCAGCGCCTCCGCCGGGATGCCCGCCCGCGCCGCGATCTCGGCAATGGGGCGCAGCGTGGCCGCCCGCGCGATCTCCAGATCCGTCAACATCACGTCCCCTGCCAGCCCTTGCCCCCGGGGTTAAGGCAGGGCCCGGCCGGCGGCAAGAAGGCCGCGCTTGGCCGGAGCCTCCGGCGAATGCCATGCTCCCGGAACAAGAACCGGGAGGAATCCATGACCCACCGCGTCCCCGCGCCCGGCCGGCGCGCCCTGCTGGCCGCCCCCGCCCTGCTCCTGGCGCCCGCCGCCCCAATGTCGGCCGCCATGGCGCAGGCGCCGGATGCCTGGCCCAGCCGCCCCATCTCCGTCCTCGTGCCCTTCGTGGCCGGCGGCCCCTCGGACATCGTGGCCCGCGCCGCCGCCAACCGCATGGCGCAGAGCATCGGGCAGCCCGTGGTGGTGGAGAACCGCCCCGGCGCCAACGGAGAGGTCTGCGCGCGCGTGGTGATGCGGGCGCAGCCGGACGGGCACACGCTGATGATCGGCTCCATCGGCGTCTGGGCCATCAACGCCGCGCTGCGCCCCAACCTCGGCTACGATCCCGTGCGCGACTTCGCGCCCCTCGTGCTGGCCGCCACCACGCCGAACGTGCTGGTGGTCAACGACAAGCACCCCGCGCGCGACATGGCGGCGCTCACTGCGTGGCTGCGCGAGCGCGGGGGCCGTGCCTCCTACTCCACCTCCGGCGTCGGCTCCTCGGACCAGATGACGACGGAACTCTTCAAGCTCCGCACCGGCACGGAGATCACCCACGTGCCCTATACCGGCGGCGCCGCGGCGGCCACCGACCTGATCGCGGGCAACGTCGACCTGTCCTTCCAGAACCTCGGCACGGTGGCCGGCCACATCGCCGGCGGGCGGCTCCGTGCCCTCATGGTCACCAGCGAGCGCCCGCACCCCGTGCTGCCGGGCGTGCCGACCTCGCGGGAAGCCGGGCTGGAGGATTTCGTGGTCACCTCCTGGCAGGCCTTCATGGCCCCGGCGGGCATCCCGGTCCCGCTGCGGAACCGCCTGGCCGGCGCGCTGCGCGACGCGCTGCTGCACCCGGAAACACGCCCGCGGCTGGAACAGATCGGATTCGACGTCGTGCCCACCACGCCCGAGGACTACAGCCGCTTCCAGCAGGCCGAGATCGACCGCTGGCGCGAGGTCGTGCGCCGCGCGAACATCACCGCCGGCTGATCCATGAACAATCATTGATGCAAATCAAAGCGCAACGATCGCGCCGGGCGTAGCCCGCGTCCTGCGGCGGCAACCTGCCGCCCATGGATAGCGAGGACCCCAATGCTGATTCGTACCGGTGCGCTGGCCGCGGCCCTCCTGGCCTGCACCGCGCTGGCGCCCTTCTCGGCACCCGCGATGGCCCAGGACTTCGGCGGCCAGCCCGTGCGCGGCAAGCAGGCCGGCGACATCGTGCTCGGCGCAGGCCTGATCGGCGTGCTGCCCGAGGGCGGCGGGCGCGTCAGCGCCATCGGCGGCCGCCCCGAGGCGAGCGACACCGCGACCGGCCAGCTCGACCTCACCTACTTCCTCGCGCCGCAGGTCTCGCTGAACCTCATCGCCGCCACCACGCGCCACGACGTGCACGTGCGCAACAGCGCCATCGGCGACGTGGACCTCGGCCGCGTCTGGGCCCTGCCGCCCACGCTGAACCTGCAGTTCCACCCCTTCCCGGCCGCACGCATCAGCCCCTATGTCGGCGCGGGCCTGAACTACACCATCTTCTATGGCGAAGGCGGCTCGCGCTCGGCGCCGGTGAACAAGGTCGCGATCGACAACGCCTTCGGCTACGGCGTGAACTTCGGCGTGGACGTGGAACTGGCGCCGCGCTGGCTGGTGAACCTCGACGCCAAGAAGCTCTGGCTGCGCCCGGATGTCAGCGTGAACGGCGGCGCCATCACCGGCCACGCCAACATCGACCCCTGGATCGTCGGCGCCAGCGTCCGCTACCGCTTCTGAACCGTCCCGCGCCGGGGGGAGCAGGATCCCTCCGGCGCGGCCGGATTCAGGCGGCCTTTCGCGCCGCGCCCAGCTCCTCCAGCGCCTCGCCCATCGCGCGCAGCGCCACCTGCATGTCGTCGGGCGTCACCGCCCCGATGCAGCCGATGCGGATGGTGGGCGACTGGGTCGTGAAGAAGTTGCTGATCAGCACGCCGCGCCGCTTCAGCGCCTCCACGAAGCCCTGCAGCGTGAAGCCCGGCGTTTCCGGCTGGTGCAGCGTCAGGATGATCGGCCCCTGGTGTTCGGCATCGAGATAGGGCACCAGCCCCAGCGCCTCCGCCCCCGCGCGAAGCACCCGCATGTTCTCGGCATAGCGCGCCAGCCGCGCCGCCTGCCCGCCCTCCGCCGCGTAAAGGTCCAGCGCCACCGCGAAGGCGTGCAGCGCCTGCACCGGCGGCGTGAAGCGGAAGGAGCCCCAGCCCTGGCGCTCGGCGTGCTTGAGCACGTCGCCGAGGTCGAAGCACCAGGACCCCGCCTGCCCGGCCTGCCCGCGCGCGCGGTCCATCGGGCACACCGCGAACCCGATCCCCGGCATGCCCTCCAGGCACTTGTTGGAGGTGAACAGCACCGCGTCGCATTCCGGCTGCGCCTTGAGGTCGAAGGGCAGCGCGCCGAAGGCCGACACGGCATCGAGGATCAGCCGCCGCCCCGCCGCGCGCACCGCCGCCCCCACCGCCGCCGGGTCGTTGACGATGCCGCTGCCCGTCTCGGAATACACCATGCACACATGCGAGATGCCGGGATCCGCCTCCAGCGCCGCCGCCACCTCCTCCGCCCGCACGCCGCGCGTGTCGGGCACCGGCAGCGCCACCGGCTCCCGCCCGGCCTCGCGCGCCAGGCGCATCATGCGGTCGGCATAGGTGCCGTTGCTGGGCACCAGGATGCGACCGCCCGGCGGCACGAAGGTGCGGATCGCGGCCTCCACCAGGAAGTGCCCGGCACCCTGCAGGGGCAGGGTCGCGTGAACCCCCTCCACCCCGCCGGCGATGTCGCGCACGCGCTCGCGGATGGCCGCGTATTCCGGCCCGAAGTCGCGGTCCCAGGGCGCGATGTCGATCGCCATGGCCGCGCGCGTCTCGGGGCGGGTCTGGACGGGGCCGGGCGTGAGGAAAATCATGGAGGCGACCTTGGGCGAATGGGCCCGGCCAAGCTGCACCCGCGCGCCATGGCCGGACAACCCGCCCCGGCCCCGCCGCACGCAATTCTCAGGCGGTGAGCGCCCCGCGCAACTCCCGCAGCAGCTTGCGCCGGATCGCCTCGGCGAAATCGGCGTAATCCCGGCATTCCATCACGAAGGCGCCGGGCCCGCCGATCACCTGCGCCGCGTAGTAGGCGGGAAGGTCCGGTTCCTCGTTCACCACGGCCAGCCCGTTCACCACCACCCCGGCCGAGACCGCGGCGTCCCGCACCGGCGCGGGCGGCATCCCCGCATTCCCCGCCCCATCCCCGGACACATCGACCACCGGGCGCGCCGCCTGCCCGGGAAAGGCGGCCAGCAGGCCGAGCGCAGCCCGCATCGCCTCCCCCAGCGCCGTCGCGCCGGGCGGCACCAGCCGGGGCGTGGCATCCAGCGCATCGGCCAGGGCGGCGGCGCCACCGGCACCGTCCACCAGCATCCAGGGCACCGCCACCTCCTGCGTGACGGACCACAGCAGCACGGAAACAGCCGCCGCCCCGCGCGGCCCGCCCGCGGCGGCCGCGGCCACCTCCGGGTCCCGGAAGGCGGCGGCCAGCCCGCCCATCATCAGCCCGAACTCGTCATGGTCCACGGAGGAGGAGGCATCCACCGCCAGGCACAGCGCGATGTCCACGTCCCGCATGCCCGGCACTTGGGGCGGGCGGCCACCGGGCGAAAGGGCGGGGTGGCAAGCCCCGTGAGGCCGGGGCAGGATCGCCCACCCGGCGCAGGGCCGGCACGAGGCGTGGCATGACAACCCGGCGCCTGGTCCTCGCGGCGGCCCCCGCCCTGCTGGCCGCCCCCGCGGTGCGGGCCCAGTCCGGCCAGGCCGGCGCGCAGGCCCCCTGGCCCGGCCGCCCCATCCGCATGGTGGTGCCCTACACCCCCGGCGCCGCCACCGACGCCATGGCCCGGCTCGCCGCGCAGAAGATCGGCGAGCGCCTGGGCGTTCCCGTGGTGGTGGAGAACCGCGCGGGCGGCAACGGCTCGATCGGCAGCCAGGCCGTGCTGCAGGCGCCGGCGGACGGCCACACCATTCTCGGCTCGGCCAGCGTGCACCCCATGGCGCGCCAGGTGATGA
Organism: Muricoccus vinaceus; assembly: GCF_042433125.1. NCBI lineage: Bacteria > Pseudomonadati > Pseudomonadota > Alphaproteobacteria > Acetobacterales > Roseomonadaceae > Muricoccus > Muricoccus vinaceus. Next base: position 151,509 of record NZ_JBHLVZ010000005.1, read on the forward strand.
AGGCCGCCCCTTACGACCCCGTGGCCGATTTCGTCCCCATCGCCCGCAGCGCCCGCGGCCCCCTGGTGCTGGTGATGGACCCCGCCCGGCCCCAGCGCACGATCGCCGAGGTGGTGGAGGCCGCGAGGCGCGAGCCCTCCAGATGGAGCTTCGCCATGTCCTCCCTCGGCGCCGCCGGCCATCTCAGCGCCATCGAGTTCAACCGCGTCACCGGCAGCAACATCGAGATCGTCGGCTACCGCGGCACCGCCCCGGCCCTGTCGGACGTGGCCGCGGGCAACGCCCAGCTCATGTTCGACGCGGCGCTGGCCATCCTGCCCATGGTGCGCGGCGGCCAGCTCCGCAGCCTCGGCATCGCCACCCCCGCGCGCACGGATCTCGCCCCGGACCTGCCCACCCTTGCCCAGGCCGGCCTGCCCGGCTTCGAGTTCTACTCCTGGTACGGGGTCTGGCGCCCCCGCGCCCTGCCCCCTGCCATCGTCGCCCGCCTGCACGAGGCCGTGGCGGGCGGCATGCGCGAGCCCGCCACCGTGCAGCGCCTGGCCGCCCTGGGCTTCGAGCCGGTGGAGGAAACCCAACCCGCGCTGGAGGCCTTCATCCGCGACGACGTCTCCCGCAACGCCGCGCTTCTGCGCCTCGCGGGGTTCCAGCCGGAATAAGGCAATGCCTTCCCTCCCCTTGGGCCGGCCTCCCCGGCGCACCAGATAGGCCGCCACACCGGATCGTGAGCCGTCGCGCAGCGAAGGACGCGGAACGCGCCCGCGGCGCAACACCAGGGAGCACTGCGCTCAACATGGACGGCCCTTCGATCGCGCCCCTGACCGGAGCGGAAGCCTCCACCGAGGGCGCGCCCATCTCGCGCATCGTGACCGAGGTCGCCGCCACCTTCCCCGGGGAGCGCATATCGCTCGGCGAGATGTCCGAGGCCTTCGGCGACCGCGCCTTCGGCCTGCTCATCCTCCTCCTGCTGCTGCCCTCCCTGCTGCCCGGCATGGCCACCGTCTTCGGCACGCCACTGCTGCTGCTGGGCGCGCAGATGGGCCTGGGCCGCCGCGTGCCGAAGCTGCCCGCCTTCATGGCGCGCCAGTCCATCAAGCGCACCGACCTGCTGCGCCTGGCCGGTGCCTCCTCCAAGTGGCTGTGGCGGATCGAGCAATATGTCCGCCCCCGCCCCGGCCCCTTCGCCAGCCCCTTCGGGGACAAGCTCTTCGGCTGGCTGACCGTCTATGTCGCGATCATGCTCATCCTGCCGGGTCCGGGCACCAACGGCCCGCCCGCCTTCGGCAACATCGTCATGGCCCTCGGCCTGGTGGAGCACGACAGCCGCACCATAGGCTGGGGCGTCGCCCTCACCGTGCTGGGCTGCGCCTTCGCCACGGGGGTGCTGGGGGTGCTGGCCTGGGTGGGCATCAAGGCGCTCGGCCTCGTGCTCTGAGGAACACACCACCCGCGCTTCGGGGCCACACCCCCATCGCCTTCCAACCCCGGCCGCGCTAGAAGCCCGCGCATGCGCCGGTGGCCCGAAAGGGCTGAAACGGGAATGCGCGACGTGCCCCAGGCCGGCAAGGCCGCGGGCACTGATCCGCAACTGCCCTCGCAACTGTAGGCGGCCCATTCCGGCCCCCCATTCGCCATTGTGCCCCTCGGGGCGCGAGAAGGCGGGGGCCGGTCCCGCAAGGGAGGCCGCGAGTCAGGAGACCGGCCGGCGCAGAGCTGTCTCGCGCGTGCCGGGCGAGGTGCACCGGCGCAACGGACCATACGGGGGGCCCACCGCCCCTTCCGCATGCGGGAACCGCGTCCACCGTCGCGTGGCCTCTTCGGGACATCGTCCCCGGGGCCGCGCGGCAGACCGTGTTTCGCTCGCCTGGGGAACCCCGATGCGACGTATCCTGCTGCTTTCCTTCACCAGCCTCTCCCTGGTGGGCCTCGCCGCGCCCGCGGCCCTGGCACAGCCCACCCCGCCCCTGAACCAGCCCAGCGCGGCGGTGGCGGAAACCGTGGTCACCGCCACGCGCATCCCCACCCCCGCCGAGCGCGTGCCGGGCAGCGTCACCGTGATCGACCGCCAGACCATCGAGGAGCGCGGCTACCAGACCCTCGCCGAGGCCCTGGTCACCGTCCCCGGCCTCGCCCTGATCCAGTCCGGCGGCATAGGCCAGCCCGCCTCCGCCTTTATCCGCGGCACCGCCTCCCGCCACGCCCTCGTGCTGCTGGACGGCGTGCCCGTGAACGATGCCTCCGAGCCCAACGGCGCCTTCAACTTCGGCAACGACCTGCTGGGGCTGGAGGTGGAGCGGATCGAGGTCCTGCGCGGCCCCGCCTCCTCCCTCTACGGCTCGGGCGCCATCGGGGGCGTGGTGAACATCGTCACCCGCCGCGCCACCCCCGGCCGCCCCGCCGAGGTCTTCGGCGAACTCGCAGGCGGCAGCAACCGCACCCTCCGCACCGGCGCGGGCATCACCGGCACGGCCGGCCAGTTCGACTACCTGCTCTCGCTGCGCAGCCTCTCCACCCGCGGCACCGACGCCACCGCCCCCCGCTTCGCCACCAACACCGGGGAGCGCGACGGCTTCCGGGGCCTGACCGGCACCGCCCGGCTCGGCTGGACGCCCGATGCCCGCCTGCGCGTGGAGGGCCTGGCCAACTGGCGCGACAACCACGGCGGCCTGGACAACGTCCCGGACGACGACCCCAACTATTCCTTCAACGACCGCCGCTTCACCGGCCAGCTCCGCGCCGAGGCCCGCCCCATCGAGGCCTGGACCACCGGCTTCCGCATCGCACGCAGCCAGGACCGCCGCCGCTACACCAACCTGCCCGACAGCCTCTCCTCCTCCACCACCGACGACCTCTACCGCGGGGAGCGCACGGTCTATGACTGGGGCAACCAGCTCCGCCTGCCCGACGCCGGCCCCTTCGACCAGAGCCAGCTCGCCTTCGGCCTGACGCATGAGCGCGAGGAGGTCCGCCAGGCCTCCGGCAGCTCCTTCTTCCGCACCACCACCAACGCCTCGGCCAGCAGCACCGCAATCCACGCGGGCTATCAGGTGCGCCTCCTGCGCCGCCTGGACCTGACCGCCGGCATCCGCAATGACGACGCCGAGGACTACGGCAGCCACGCCACCTACCGCCTCGGCGCCGTGCTGGCCCTGCCGGAGATCTCGGCCCGCATCCGCACCGCCTATGGCACCGCCTTCAAGGCGCCCTCCCTTTACCAGCGCTATGGCGTGATCACCGGCTTCTTCCAGGGCAACCCGGACCTGCGCCCCGAAACCTCCGAGGGCTGGGAGGCCGGGGTGGAGTTCGACATCCCCCTCGCCGGCCAGCGCGACCTCGTGACGCTCGGCGCCACCTACTTCCAGAACCGCATCCGCGACCTCATCAACTTCGACGCCGCCTTCACCTCGCTGGAGAACATCGACCGCGCGCGGATCAAGGGCGGGGAGTTCACGGCAACGCTGCGCCCCACGCGCTGGCTGACGGCCAGCGCCGCCTACACCGTGACGGACGCGCGCGACGCCCGCAGCGGCGAGCGCCTCGCCCGCCGCCCCGAGCAGCAGCTCGCCCTCAACGCCACCCTCCGCCTGGGCGAAACCGTCACCGTCGCGCCCGAGGTCATCCTCTACGGCCGCTCGCGCGAGGGCGCCTTCGCCTCCTACCGGGACGACGGCACCGCCAACACCCTGGCCCAGGACAACAAGGCCGGCACCCTGTTCAACCTGACCGCCACCTGGCAGGCGACCGAGCCGGCCGCCCTGTTCCTGGAGGGCCGCAACCTCGCCAACAGCCGCTTCGAGCCCGCCAACGGCTTCGCGGTGGCGGGCCGCACCGTGCTGGCGGGCACGCGCTTCCGGTTCTGAGCCGATCGCAGGTTCCGCCGGGCGCGAATGGCGCCCGGCGGGCAGCGACCTCGGCGCCGCGGCGTTGATGCCGGGAAACGAGGAGAGAACCGATGAGCCAGATGACCCTTGTCGACCTGTCGGAGCGGATGGCCGACATCGACTTCGCCATGCTCTCCACCCGCGCGGCGAGCGGCGACATCGCCGCGCGCCCGATGAGCAACAACGGCGACGTCGCCTACAAGGGCGATTCCCACTTCTTCACCTGGGAGGCCTCCCACACGGTGGAGGACATCCGGCGCGACCCCAAGGTCGGCCTCTCCTTCGTCGGCAGCAAAGGCTTGCTGGGCAAGCCTCCCATCTTCATCGCGGTGGAGGGCCAGGCCGAGCTGATCCGGGACAAGGCCGCCTTCCGCGAGCACTGGGTGCCGGACCTCGAGCGCTGGTTCGAGCAGGGCATCGACACCCCCGGCCTCATCCTCATCAAGGTCCATGCCGGCCGCATCCACTACTGGGCCGGCGAGGACGAGGGCGAGGTGCCGCTGGGATGAGCACGGCCCCCCTCATCCTGCTGGCCGGCGGCACCGGGGACCTCGGCGCGCGGATCGCGAAGGCCATCCTCCGCCAGGGCGCCCCGGTTCGCGCCCTGGTGCGCCGCGGCACGCCCGTGGAGAAGCTGCAATGGCTGCGCGGCCTGGGCGCGGAGGTGGCGGAGGCCGACTACGCCGATCCCGCCGCCATGGCCGAGGCCTGCGCCGGCACGGCCTGCGTCGTGTCCGCCCTCAGCGGCCTGCACGAGGCGATCGTGGAGAACCAGTCCGCCCTGCTGGAGGCCGCGGTGCGGGCGCGCGTGCCGCGCTTCATTCCATCCGACTTCGCGCTGGACTTCACCAAGCTGCCGCCCGGCGCCAACCGCAACCTGGACCTGCGCCGCGACTTCCACGCGCGCCTGGACCGCGCGCCGATCGCCGCCACCTCCATCCTCAACGGCGCCTTCGCCGACATGCTGACGGACCAGGCGCCGATCATCCTGTTCGGGCTGAAGCGCGTGCTCTACTGGGGCAGCGCGGACCAGCCCATGGATTTCACCACCCGCGACGACGTGGCGGCCTTCACCGCCGCCGCCGCGCTGGACCGGACGACGCCGCGCTTTCTCCGCATCGCCGGCGACCAGGCCAGTGCCCGCGACCTGGCGGCGATCGCCGGGCAGGTCACGGGCACGCGCTTCCGCACCCTGCGCGCGGGCGGGCTGGGGTTCCTGCGCGCGCTGACCGCCCTGGCCCGCCGGCTGCACCCGCAGAAGGGGGAAGTCTACCCGGCCTGGCAGGGCATGCAGTACATGGAGAACATGTTCGACGGCCGGGCCAAGCTCCATCCGCTCGACAACAACCGCTACCCCGGCCTGCGCTGGACCGGCCTGCGGCAGGTCCTCGCCGCGCGCTGACGGGCGGGCGCCCTCACAGCGTCTCCAGCAGCCCCACGATCACCTGCCCGCGCGGCGCCAGGTCGCGCCACAGGATGTGCTCGTTCGGCGCGTGGGCCCCGGCCCCCGTGCAGCCCAGCCCGTCCAGCGTGGGGATGCCGAGCGCCGCGGTGAAGTTCCCGTCCGAGCCGCCGCCGCGGTGCTGCTTGGGCAGCTCGTAGCCCGCCTCCCGGGCCAGGGCGCGGGCGCGCTCGTAAAGGTTCAGGATGTCCGGGTTCTCCGCGAAGGAGGGGCGGTTCATGCCCCCTTCCACGGTGATGGTGATCCCGTCCTCGCTGCCCGCCAGCGCCAGGATCTCCCGCTCCATCCGCGCCCCGTCCTCGGGGTTCGCCACCCGCAGGTCGATCTCGCAGCCGGCCTCGGGCGGGACCACGTTGGGCCGCGTGCCGCCCCAGACCGGCGCCACGTTGGTGGTGGTGCCCCCCGCCAAGTCCACCATGCCGTGCACGGTCTGGATCAGCCCGGCCAGCGCCACCACGGCGCTCCGCCCTTCCGACCAGTTGCCCCCGGCATGGGAGGACACGCCTTGGATCTTCACCACGAAGCGCCCGACGCCCTTGCGCGCGGTGACGCAGGCGCCGCCCGGGTTGCCCGCGGGCTCGGGGATCAGCACGGCGCTGGCGCCCCGCGCCTCCTGCTCGATGAGCGCGCGGGAGGTGGGGCTCCCCACCTCCTCGTCCGGGGTGAGGAGAAGCGTGATCGGGCTGTTGGTCCGCACCTTCTGCCGCAGGATCTCGCGCATGGCGTGGAAGGCCAGGAAGGAGCCCGCCTTCATGTCGTAGATGCCCGGCCCGAAGGCCTTCTCCCCCTCCACCTTCCAGGGCATCGAGGAGGCGAGCGTCCCGTTGTCCCACACGGTGTCCAGGTGGCCCGCGATCAGCACCGGCTTGCGGTTCCCGGTGGATGGCGAGGGCGGCGTGCGGACGATCAGGTTGTCGCCATAGCCGTCCCGCCCGGGGATGCGCGTCACCTCCGCGCCCGCCTCGCGCAGCGCCGCCTCCGCCCGGTCCATCAGCCCGTTCACCGCGGCCGCGTCGGTGGTGGGGGTCTCGTGCAGCACCCAGCCGCGCAGTTCCTCCAGCAGGGCCTCGCTGGTGCCGATCCGGGTTGCCGCCATGGTCGCCTCGTCCTTCCGTTCACGCGGAGGGGGGTTCTCGCGCCCGGGTCCGGACTTGTCCATGCTCCCCCGGCACAGGGGAAACCAGATGCAGGGCATTCGATTCGAGGAACTCCGGCTGGGCCAGTCCGCCCGTTTCGCCAAGACCATCACGGAGGCGGACATCCTCCTCTTCTCGGCCGTCTCGGGGGACAGCAACCCGGTGCACCTCGACGAGGAAGCCGGCGCGGCCTCCTTCTTCGGGGGGCGCGTGGCGCACGGGATGCTCACGGCCTCCCTGATCTCCGGCCTGCTGGGCACCCGCCTTCCCGGCCCCGGCGCCGTCTATGTCTCGCAGACCCTGCGCTTCCGCGCGCCCGTCCGCATCGGCCAGACCGTCGCCGCCACCGCGGAGGTGACCGGGCTGGACCCGGAGCGGCGCCGCGCCACCCTTCGCACCCACTGCACCGCCGCCGGGGTTCTGGTGCTGGAGGGCGAGGCCGTCGTGATGATCCCCGAGCCCCTGCCCGGCCCCTCCACATAGCAGAAGTGAGCCGCCCTCGGCTGGATAGCGGCGTGGTGCGGTGCCACATTGCAGGGCATGGATCATGAAATGAAAAAGGTTTGCGTCTTCTGCGGCGCGAATTCCGGCGCCGACCCCGCCCATGCCGAGGCCGCCCGTGCCCTGGGCCACGCCATCGCCGCCCGCGGCCTCGGCCTGGTCTATGGCGGCGGCAAGGTGGGCCTGATGGGCGTGGTGGCCGATGCCGCGCTGGAGGGCGGCGCGGAGGTGGACGGGGTGATCCCCGAGCACCTGATGCAAAGGGAACTCGGCCACGGCTCCGTCACGCGCCTGCACGTCGTTTCCTCCATGCACGAGCGCAAGGCCATGATGGCCGCGCTGTCCGACGGCTTCGTGGTGCTGCCCGGCGGCTTCGGCACGCTGGAGGAGGCCTTCGAGGTCCTCACCTGGTCCCAGCTCGGCCTGCACCGCAAGGGCACCGTCTTCCTGGACGTGAAGGGCTACTGGAGCCGGCTGAACGCCATGCTGGACTCCATGGCCGAGGAAGGCTTCGTGAAGCACGAGCACCGCGCCCTGGCCCTGACCGCCGGCGATGCGGATCAGGCCCTGGACCAGCTCGCCGCCTTCCGCCCGCCGGAGGTGACGCGCTGGATCGAGCGCGTGGCCCAGGCCTGAACCGGCCTGCCATGGGTTGTCATGTCTGGACCGGCTGGCACGCCCTGCCGGAGGCGGCGCGGGGCGGCACGGTCGCGCTCGGCAACCTCGACGGAGTGCATGCGGGCCACCGCGCCGTGCTGGCCGCGGCCCATGCGGCCCGGCCCGACCTGCCGCTCGCCGCCCTGACCTTCGAGCCGCACCCACGGGAGCACTTCCGCCCCGAGGACCCTCCCTTCCGCCTGACCCTGCTGCCCGCCAAGGCCCGCGCCCTGGCCGATGCGGGCTGCGCGCATGTCCATGCCGTGCCCTTCGACGCCGCCCTGGCCGCCATGGAGGCGGAGGCCTTCTGCGACGTGGTGCTGCACGGCGCGCTGGGCGCCCGTCACCTGGCCTGCGGCGCCGACTTCGCCTTCGGCCACCGCCGCGGCGGGGACGCCGCCTTTCTCGCCCGCTGGGCGGAGGCGCGCGGCATCGGCGTGACCATCGTGCCGCATCTTTCCGACTCCGCAGGCCCGATCAGCAGCACCCGCATCCGCCGCGCCCTGCAGGACGGCTACCCCGAGCGCGCCGCCGCCCTGCTGGGCCGCGACTGGGAGGTGCGTGGCGAGGTCTTTCACGGCGACCGCCTGGGGCGGGAGCTGGGCTGGCCCACCGCCAATATCTGGCTCGGCCGCCACCTGGAGCCCGCGCGAGGCGTTTATGCCGTGTTCGCCAGCCTGGCGGACGGAAGCGTGGTGCCCGGCGTCGCCAATGTCGGCCGCCGGCCCACGTTGGGCGGCGACCCGCAGACCCGGCTGGAAACGCATTTATTCGACTGGTCCGGCGACCTCTACGGCCAGGAGGTCGGCATCCGCCTGCACCGCTTCCTGCGCCAGGACGCCACCTTCGACGGGCTGGATGCCCTGAAGGCCGCGATCGCGGCGGATGCCGTCCAGGCCCGGGCCGTGCTGGGCGCCTGATCTCCGCCCGCTCCGGCGCGCTCGGCGTGTAATATCCGTCCGCCCGGTGCCGTCCTGCGGCACGATGCACGTGGAGGCGCCTTCACAAACGGGGCGCGACCCTCCTAAGAGCAGCACGTGCCGGCAGGCGCGTGGTTTTCAGTGCTTCGTTCCGGCTCCGCCGACGCGGCCGCGCCGCCCGGCCCGACCATCGGCCCAACACAAGGATCGCCTTACCGTGTCGAAGAAGTTCCTCACCGACGTCATCCAGAATGCCTCCGACATGACCGGTGCGGCCGCGGGCCGCCTGGCAGCGGACATCATCGCGGCCATCAAGGCCGAGATCATCGAGACCGGCCGCTTCTCCCTCCCCGACTTCGGGTCCTTCACGGTGCGGGAAACCCCCAAGCGCACCGCGCTGAACCCCCGCACGGGCGAGAAGGTCGCGGTGAAGGCCGGCGCCACCGTGCGCTTCAAGGCCAGCCCCTCCCTCAAGGTCGCCGCCTTCGCGGGCGCCAAGAAGAACAAGCGCAAGGCGGCCAAGTCCAAGGCGGCCTGACCGCCGGCCTGAATGGCCCGCCGCCGTCGCCGCGCCGCGCCGCCCGCGCCACCCCGGGCGGCGCACGAGACCACGCTCTACGACGAGGTGAAGGCCCACCTCGAATCCCTCGGCTACGAGGCCAAGGGCGAAGTCTGTGGCTGCGACATCGTCGCGGTTCGCGCGGGCGAGCCACCCTTCCTGGTGGTGACCGAGATGAAGATGAGCTTCACGCTCGAACTTCTCCTCCAGGGCGTGGACCGGCTGGCGGCGGCCGACGAGGTCTGGCTCGCCGTCCGCGCCTCCCGCCGCGGGCGCGACCAGGATGGGCGGGTGCGCAAGCTCTGCCGCCTGCTCGGCTTCGGCCTGCTGGGCGTCGATCCCGGCCGGGGCGTCGAGGTGCTGGCCGAGCCCTCCCCCTACCGCCCGCGCGCCAATCCCCGCCGCCGTGCCCTTCTCCTGCGCGAGCACAAGCGGCGCCGCGGCGACCCGAACAAGGGTGGCGCCACCCGCACTCCCATCATGACCGCCTATCGCCAGCAGGCCCTCGACTGCGCCCGCGCGCTCCGCGACGGACCGGCCCGCCCGCGCGACATGGCGGCACAGGCGCCGGAGGCCGGGCGGATCCTGCTGCGCAACGTGTATGGCTGGTTCGAGCGCGTGGAGCGCGGCGTGTACCGCCTCACGCCCTCGGGCATGGCCGCGCTGCTGGCGCTGGAGACCTAGAAGGTCACCTCGCCCGGCTGCACCACGGCAACGGCCATCGCGTCCTCCACGATCCGCATCTCGCGCAGGCTCACGTCGGATCGCCCGGCCTCGATGGCCGCGCGGAAGGCGCGGTAGACCCCCGCATATTCCTTGTTCGGGCCTTCCGGCAGGATCACGGCGCCGTCCAGCAGCAGCGTGCGCACGCCGCGCACCAGCAACTCCCCGAAGGCGCCCCGGAGCGTGATGTCCCACACATCCTGCCCGCCCTTGCGCCACTCGAAAGCGACCTGGCCCGCGCCGCCTTCCCATCCCAGCCGCATGTCCACCATGGCGGGCGTCACGGCGCCTGGCGGCACGCGGAACCGTGCCTCCTCCACCCGGAACGCCGCCTCGGGCATGAGATGGCACAGGATCGACAGCGCGTTGATGCCGGGGTCGAAGACGCCGAAGCCGCCGGGCTGCCAGGGCCAGGTCTGGCCGCCATGCCAGCGCTCGAAATCCTCCCGCCACTCGATGGCGACGTGCTCCGGCGGCGGGTGCCCGGCCATGATCTCCCGCGCCCGCTCCACCGCCGCGTTGTGCTGCGCGTGGAAGGAGGTGACGAGCACCAGCCCGCGCGCGGCGGCGATGCCGCGCAGCTCCTCCAGCTCGGCCAGGGTGGTCGCGGGCGGCTTCTCCAGCAGCACGTGCCGTCCCGCCAGCAGCGCGTCCCGCGCCACCGGGAAATGCGTGCCCGTGGGGGAAGCGACGGAGATGGCGGCGACCTCGGGCTCCGCCTCCAGCAGCGCGCGGTGGTCGGCGTAGTGGTGCCCGGAGAAGCCCGGGATGGTGGCGCGCGGGTCCGCCATCGCGACGAGGTCGAAGCTGTGCCCTCCCAGCAGGGCCGGCACGTGCTGCGCCCGCGCGATCGCCCCGCATCCCACCAGGCCAAGCTTCACGTCGGGAACTCCTGCGTCATGGGAGCCAGCGGCAGTTGCAGGCAGAGGCTGCGCGCCGGCAGCACCTCCCGCCACTGCTGGATCAGGCGGCGATAGGCACGCCCGACCTGGCGGGGCCGGCGGTCGAGGTCGTAGAGGCCCACCGCGTTCACATGCCCGTTGTTCTCGCGCAGCGCCGTGTCCCAGTCCACCTGATCGGTCAGCGAGAACCAGGTGAAGCCCAGCACGGGCACCGGCGTCTCCCACAGCAGCAGCAGGTTGGCCCACTGCTTCCACAGCCAGTCCGTCGCGCTGCCGTGCCCGTTGTCGGCCAGGTTGGTTTCCGTGTGCATCAGCGGCAGGTGGTAGCGCGTGTAGTACTGCTGGATGATGGTGGCGTAGCCGTACACGTCGCCCGAGGCGCGCGTGCTGCAATCGTCCAGCACCAGGTGCTCGTTCGTCACGTAGTAGTCCGTGCCCAGCACGCAGTGCCGCTTCAGGTCTGTGCTCTGGAAGGTCGCGTATTCCGCGCGGGTCATGCCGTTGTCCAGCAGGTACTCGTACATCGGCGCGTCCACGGGATGCCCGTAATTCAGGTCGAGCGACAGGAAGCGCTCCGCGTTGCGCCGCCGCGCCTCCGGCCAGGCCGTGGGTGAGGCCGCATGGTACTGCTCGGCGGACTCGCTCTGGATGAACACCGCGTCCGGCCGCACCCGCAGGATGGCGCGCATGGCGCGGCGGTTGGCCTCCACCAGGTGCTTCATGGCGGTGACGAAGCCGCGCTCGCTGCGCATCTGCTCGTTCCACCAGCCATAGCGGGCGGAGAACAGGGCGCAGACATACATCTCGTTCACGGGGGTATAGAGCTGAACCCAGGGGAAGCGCCGGGCGAAGGCCTCGGCGTAGTCCTCGAACAGCCAGGGGAAGTCCGGGTTCTGGAAGTCCCCGATCCAGTCGGGCACGCCGAAATGGCAGAGATCGGCGATGGGATAGGTGCCCTGGCGCCGCAGAGCCGAGAAGGTCTCGTCGGCGAAGCTCCAGTCGTAGCGCCCGTTGCCCAGCCAGGTGGTGTGCAGCGGCGGGCCGTAGCGCAGCGTGTTGCAGCCGACCTCCCGCACCAGGGCGAAGTCCTCCGCCCAGCGGCGGAGATGGCCGCTGGCCTCCAGCTGGTCCACCCGCCGTCCGTCCACCCGCGGGTTGCTGTTCTCGATGCCTGTGGCGAACATGAACTGGGGCGCGGCGGCGCCGGCGGGCGCGTCTTGGAAGGTGTTGAGCATCGGGTCTCCTCGCAAGGTCCAGCGCCGGGGGATGGCCCGGGGTTGCCGCGCGCTCGCCGGGACCCCGCGCGGGGGGGCGCGCGACCGCGGCGGTGCCCGCATGTTTCCCTTTCCACAGGGCAATCGCGGCATGAACCGGATGGCACGGCGCGACATCGTGGCGATTTTTTGAACCGGCCGGCGGGAAAACATGGCGCGGTCGGCCATCGACCCGCTGTTCCGCTCGGCCGCCCCGGCCTTCGGGCCGCGCGTGATCGGCGTGGTGCTCACGGGCCTGCTGAACGACGGCGCCGCCGGGCTGCACGCGATCAAGGCGGCCGGCGGGCTGGCCGTGGTGCAGCACCCGCTGGATGCCGAGACCGGCGACATGCCCCTCGCCGCCCTGCGGGCGGCGGAGGTGGAGATCGCCGCCGGATGGCGCCTCGGCCCACGGCCGCTCGCGGAGCCCGTGGCCCTCACCTGCCCGCAATGCCATGGCACGCTCCCCGAGGTGACGGAGGCCGGGCCGCTCCGCTACCGCCGCCGGGCTGGCGACGCCTTCACCTCGGAGGCCCTGGGGCCGGCTCCGGAGGACGGGATCGAGGAGGCGCTCCGCATGGCCATGCGGATGATGGTGGAGCGCACCGGACTGATCGGCCGCATGGTCCGGGACGCACGGGAGGCCGGACGCAAGGCCGTGGCCGGGCTCCACGGGGCGCGCGCCGCCGAACACGCCCGGTACGCGGCCACCCTGCGCCGGGCTGTGACCCAGGGGCTCCGCCTGGCCCACGCCGGCACGAACGACATTTAGGGCGTGCGTCCGGGTTTTGACGACTGTATTCCCGGCTGGGGGCGGGAGGTTGGCGGCTTGGCGCGCGGGGAACTCGGCGGCGAGGACGAGGGGGCGGCGAGGCCGGTGGCGGTGGTGGGCCTCGGGGTGCCCGCGCCCGCCCTGCACTCCGTTCTGCGCTTCTTCTCGCTGATCCCGCCCGGCACCGGCGCGGCCTTCGTCATCCTCTCGGAGCCGGCGGAGGCGCTCGACCTGTCCGCCTTGCTCAAGATGCTGGACGGAGCCGGCGGCCCTCCGGCCCGGATCCCGCGCGACGGCGACCGCCTGGAGCCCGACCAGCTTCCCGTGGCGCCGGTTGGCGTGATGGCGACGCTGGAGGGTGGCCGGCTGCGGCTCTCGCCGCCGGAGGAGGCCCCCGGCCGCCGCGGCACGGTGGACACCTTCCCGGTTTCCCTGGCGGAGCAGCAGGGCGAATCCGCGGTCGGCATCATCCTGGCGACACTCCGCAATGCCGGCGGCCTGGGCATCGCCCGGCAGGTCGAGCGGGTGGTGGAGCGCCACGCGCCCGCCTATGTCGTCGTGGACGACGAATACCTGGTCCTGAACTTCTCCGGCCGCACCGGCCCCTATCTCGATCCCTCCGCCGGCACGGCCAGCCTCAACCTCCTGAACCTCGTGCACCGCGACCTCCGGCTGGACCTGCGCGCCGCGCTCCACCGCGCGGCGGCCGAGCGCAGGCCGGCCCGCGTGGCCCCCGTGCGCCTCGGCCCGGACGAGGACGCACGACGGGTGGGCCTCACGGTGGAGCCGCTGGGCGAATCGGCGGAGGAGCCCGCCAGCTTCGTGGTCCTGTTCCACGACCAGCGCAGCGACGCGGCCTTTCCCCCGGAAGAGCCCGCGCTCGATCCGGCGGTGCTGCGCGACGAGCTGGTCCACCGGCTGGAAAGCGAGCTCGCCGTCACCCGCGACCGCCTGCGCGCCACCATCGAGGAACTGGAAAGCACCAACGAGGAGCTGCAATCCGCCAACGAGAAGTTGCAGACCGTCAACGGCGAGCTGGCCCACGCCAACAGCGACCTCAAGAACCTGCTCGAATCCACCCCGATCGCGACGATCTTCCTCGACAACGACCTCCGGGTGAGGAACTTCACCCCCAGCGTGTCCGAGGCGTTCCACCTGATCGAGGGCGACCTGGGGCGGCCGATCACCCACATCGCCTCCCGCATGCCCTATCCGGAGCTGGAGGAGGACGTGCGGCGGGTGCTCCGCACGCTTTCCACCACCGAACGGGAGATCGGGCTGCCGGAGGGCGGCCGCTTCCTGGTGCGCGTGCTTCCCTACCGCAGCGTGGACAACCTCGTCCTGGGGACGGTGCTGACCTTTCTCGACATCACCGCCACCACGGCGGCCCAGGCCGCGCGCCGGACGGCGGAGGGCCGCGCGCGCCTGGCCACGGCGGCCGCCCGCATCGTGATCTGGGAGCTGGATGTGGCAAGCGGCCGCTTCACCCATTCGGATGGCTTCGAGACCGCCTTCACCTTCCTGCCCCCGCCCAGCCTTGCGGCCCTGCTGGCCACCACCCACCGGGATGACCGCGCCCGCCTGTCCGGGGCGCTCGACGATGCCACGGGCGGCGTCGGCGCGCCGCTCGACATCGAGGTCCGCATCCTGGCCCCGGCGGGCGAGGTCTGGGTGCATCTCAGCGGCACGCGGACGGGCGGCGTGATGCTCGGCGTCATGCAGGACGTGGACGAGCGCCGCCGCGGCGAGGCGAAGCAGTTCCTGCTGCTGGCGGAGCTGCAGCACCGGGTGAAGAATATCCTCGGCGTCGTTCGCTCCATCACCTCCCGTTCGCTGGCGGGCGCGGAAAGCCTGCAGGAGTTCGCCACCCGCTTCTCGGGCCGCATCGACGCCCTCGGCCGCACCCAGAGCGTGCTGGCCAACCGCGGCACCGAAGGCGTGGCGCTGGAGGCCCTGGTGCGCGACGAGCTGGCGGCGAGCCTCGGGCCGGACGGCCGCCAGCTCGACATCAGCGGCCCGCCCATCCTGCTGAAGGACCGCGCGGCGGAGGTCTTCGCCCTCGGCGTGCACGAACTGACCACCAACGCGCTCAAGCACGGCGCGCTGTCCCTTCCCGGGGGGCGGCTGGTGGTGCGGTGGCGCATCGTGAACACCAGCGGGGGCGGGCGGCTGGCCCTGGAATGGCGCGAGCACGGCGTCCGGATCCAGGCCGGCATGCCCGTCCGCACCGGTTTCGGCCGCGCCCTGATCGAGCGCGGCCTGCCCTACGACCTCGGCGCCGCGACCTCGCTCGACTTTGAGCCGGGCGGGGTGCGCTGCACAATGGAACTGCCGCTCGGCCCGCGCGTGATCGCGCTGGACGGCGCGCCCGCCCGATCCGGCAACGGGCACGACAAGGCCGCCGAAAGCGCGCCCGGAAGCGCGCCCGGAAACGCTGGGGAGAACAACAGCCCATGATGCTGGGCGAGCCATCGAGGATCCTGGCCGGGCGGTCCGTGCTGGTCGTCGAGGATCAGTACCTCATCGCGGACGAGATGCGGCGGATGATCGAGCGCCTGGGCGGGCGGGTGTTGGGCCCGGTTCCGCGGGTCCGCGCCGCCCTGGACATCCTGAAGACGGAGCAGGTGGACCTGGCCCTGCTGGACGTGAACCTGGATGGCGAGGAGGTCTATGCCGTGGCCGAGAGCCTCCGCGCCTCCGGGGTGCCCTTCGTGTTCATCACGGGCTACGACCCCTGGACCATCGACTCCCGCTTCAGCGGGGCGCCGCACCTGGAGAAGCCGGTCGGCATCCCCGCT
The DNA here is from genome assembly GCF_042433125.1 of Muricoccus vinaceus. NCBI lineage: Bacteria > Pseudomonadati > Pseudomonadota > Alphaproteobacteria > Acetobacterales > Roseomonadaceae > Muricoccus > Muricoccus vinaceus. Next base: position 167,073 of record NZ_JBHLVZ010000005.1, read on the forward strand.
CTCCTGGAGGCGCTGAACGCCGTGAAGTTCGCCTGAGCGCGCCCGGCCATGGCCGGGCGCGTGCCCTCACCCGGCCAGGCCCAGGGCGGCCAGGGTTTCCTCCTTTACCAGGCGGTCGGACAGGGGCAGGGAGATCGTGCAGCGCAGGCCGTCCTGCACGAAGTCGTGCCGGACCTCGGCGTTCAGCTCGTAGGGCAGGGTGCGCTCGAACATCTCGGTGCCGAAGCCGTGGTGCTCCGGCAGGCCGACCGCCCCCAGGCCACTTTCCCGCCAGCAGAAGATGAGCCGCGGCGTCTCCCCCGCGAGCCTCGCCTCCCAGTCCACGTCCACCCGCCCCTGGGGCGCGGACAGCGCGCCGAACTTGATGGCGTTGGTGGCCAGTTCGTGGATCGCCAGCGCCATGGTCTCGGCCGCCTTGGGGCGCAGCGTCACGGCCGGCCCCTCGATCCGCACCTGCCTTCCCTCACGGGCGGAAAAGGCAAGCAGCTCGTCCGCCACCAGCTGGGCCAGGTCGATCCCCCGCTCGGGGTTGCGGGTGACGGCGGCCTGCACGCGCGAGAAGGCGTCGATCCGCCCATCCAGGTGCATGGCCAGGTCGTCCAGGTTCCCGCTCGCCTGCACCGTGCGGCGGATGATGGAGCGGATCACGCTGAGCGTGTTGCGCACGCGGTGCTGCAGCTCGCCCAGCAGCAGGCGCTGGTGCTGGCCCATGCGGCGCAGCTCGTCCACGTCGGTGGAGGTGCCCAGCCATTCCACCACTGTTCCGTTCTCGTCGCGCACCGGGGTCGCGCGCGTCTGGAACCAGCGATAGCACATGTCGCCGCGGCGCAGGATGCGGAACTCCGCCTCGAAACCCTCGGAGGTTTCCGACTGGCGCCAGGCCGCCATCGCCGCTTCCCGGTCCTCGGGGTGCAGGGCCGCCAGCCAGCCATGGCCCAGCGCCTCCGCCTCGGGCAGGCCGGTGTAGGCGCGCCATTGCGGGCTGGACCAGGTCCATTCCCCGCCCTCCGATGCCCGCCAGACCAGCTGCGGGATGCCCTCCACCAGGGAGCGCAGCCGGCGCTGACCTTCGCGCGCCATGGCCTCGGCGCGCGCGTGCTCGGCGGCCTCCCAGATGCGCTCCGCCGCGTCGCGCAGCAGCACGCGCTCGGCCGGCCGCCAGGCGCGCGGGCCGGTGTCCACCGCGTGGAACCAGGCCGCCAGCCGCCCTGCCTTGTGCAGGGGAATGGCGGCGCGGGCGGGCGGGCCGCCCGGCGCGCCCTCGACGAAAACATCCCGCCCCCCGGCCGGCGGCGGCGCGGAGGCGGCGCCAGGGCCAGGGCGCGCGGCCGTCGTGCCGTCCCCATCCGCCGCCCCCGGGGCACCGACGCTGGCCGAGGCCAGGCCGAGATGGCCCCGGACCATCTCCGAGCCCGCCTCCATGATCGCCTCCGGATCGCCCAGCGGACGCAGGCGGTCGGCCAGGGCCAGAAGAAAGGCGCCGCGCGCCTCGTTGTCCCGCAGGTTGCCCTCGGCGCGCACGCGGCGGGTGGTCTGGATCACGGTCGAGAAGAGGCCCGCCACCTTGCCCGTCGCGTCGCGCAGCGGGCTGCAGGAGAAGGTGTAGCGCTCGTCCTTCTGGTCGCCTCCGGTGGACCGCACCGCGAAATCCTCGCGCGAGACGGTTTCCCCGCGCTCCGTCACCTCGGCCACCAGCGGCCGGATCACCTCCCAGGCATAGGGCCAGAACTCGCTCAGCGGTCGCGCGAAGGCCTCGGGGTGGCGCTCGCCCACCAGGGGGATGGCGGCGTCGTTGTAGATCTGGACCAGCCCTTCCCCCCAGGAAACGAAGCAGGGGAAGGCGGAGGCGAGGCAGAGTTCCACCGCCGTCCGGAAGCCCGGCGGCCAGCCGGACTCATCGCCCAGCGGGGTGCTCGACCAGTCCGTGGCGCGCGCCAGGGCAGCCGTGATCCCGCCGCCGGGCGGCCATCCCGGCGAGGCCGTGAACTCGTTCATGGCTGTCCCATGCGGGCGTGGGTTCCGGCCCCGGCCCGAGGGCGAAGGATGGCCGTGGCGGAGGGGCCACCAACTGCGGTTCGCCTCGCGGGCGGAAGCCGCGCGCGGCTTCGGGACCTATTCATTCGCATCGAGATGCCGTCCATCACCATCGAGGTGAAGGTAGTTGGGATTGAACTGCGCCGCGTCCTGCAACGCGCGAAGGTCGGGGATCGTCAGCGTTCTGCCTTTCAGCGCGATCAGCTTCGTGGAACGCAGCTCCTGCAGCGTGCGGTTGACGTGCACGACCGAGAGTCCCATCGCGTCCGCCAGCCCCGCCTGGGTGAGCGGAAGGTCGCAGGCATGGCCGTCGGTCAGCCCCACGGCGCGCAGGCGTATGAAGATCTCGCACAGCAGGTGCGCCATGCGCTCCATCGCGTCGCGCTGGCCCAGGCTCACGATCCATTCGCGCTGAATGGCGGCGTTGACGAGGGAGTCCCACCACAGGGCCTGGATGATCCGTGGGTACTTCGCCGCGATCTCCTCGATCCGCCGCCGGGGGATCTGGGCAAAGGTCACGGGCGTGAGGGAGCCGACGGAATGGTCCATCTGCCGGACAAGGAACAGGTGGCTGTCGCAGACGTCGCCCGGCAGGCAGAAGGAGATGATCTGCCGGCGCCCGTCCTCCAGGTGCTTGTAGCGGCAGGCCCAGCCGGAAAGGATGAGGTTCAGCGTCTGCGGCCGGTCGCCCTCGCGCATGATGTCGCCGCGCGGCCCGATCTGGCGGACCCCCTCCGCCGCGGCGAGGTTCAGGACCTGCTTGTCCTCGGCCGAGAAGCGGGCGAACTGTTCCAGCTTGAGGATGATCGGATTCGAAGTCAGGGGGTCCATCAACACTCCGGCCAGGCCTTTCAAGCCAAGGGCAGCCTTAGGACGATCAATCTTCGCCCGGATTAACCTATGTAGTTCGCGGGCAAGTGCGTTCGGCGCGAGCAACGGACAGGCGAGGACGCCAATTTCCAGAACGCGCCGTCATGGGAAGCCAAGCCAGATGAGAATAACCGTTGCGCGGCCGGAAAACCAGCTTTCCGGGGCCCAGTCCCTGGAGGGGCAGAGGGTGCTGGTGGTGGAGGACGAATTCTTCATTGCCGACGACCTGGCCCAGGCACTCCGCCAGCAGGGCGCGGAGGTGATCGGCCCCATCGCCCGGCTCGGCGCGGCCATGGCGGCCCTTTCCGCCCCCGGCACGATCGACTTCGCGGTGCTGGACGTGAACCTGGATGGCGACCCGGCCTTTCCCATCGGCGACGCGCTGCGCGCCCGCGACGTGCCCTTCGTGTTCGCCACCGGCTACGAGCGCGAATTCATCCCGCCGCGCTTCCGCGACGTGCCCTACTGGGAGAAGCCCTTCGATGCCGGCGGACTGGCGCGCGCCGTGTGCGGCCTGTCCCGCCGCGCAGGCCCGGCCCATCCGCCGTCCCGCGGTCTGCCCGGCGAAGCCTTCCCGAACGGGCCCGCTTTCTAGCGCATGTTAGGGCAGGGCAGCGGGCTGCTTGCTTTTCTGCGGTGATGAAGACAGGTCCCTGGCCGGACGACCTGAACCGGCGAATCCTGCAGCTCAAGCTCATTCTGTCGCTGTCGGTGCAGGCCGGCGGGCCGATGAGGCTGGGCGTGCCATGCCTTCCGGCGCAGCGACCGGGCGGCGTGGCACCCGGTTCGTCGCAGGGGCGCCACATGGCTGGCGTAAAAGGCGGGCCGGCGAGGCAGGCGGGTGCCTCAAGCCGGCCCTAGGCCGCCGGCGCTTGGAGGAGCGCGCGACGGCCTGCCGTGCTTATAGCCCATCGCGGCGGCAAAGGCGACTCCCCCGAGCGGCCGGCGCTCCCGGCGCGCCGGCCCCCCGCGGCCGCATGCCGGCACGCGCCCTCGCGCGCGGGGAAAGGCCGGAACACCGAAATTTCGCCTCCTCTATCAAACGTTAAGGGCTGAACCGCAGCGCTGGCGAATCATTCCCGTCCGGTCGGTTGGCCATCCATGGGAAAGGAGTTGTGCCATGCGCCAGGTTCCCCCTCCCCCGCACGCTCCCTGCTCGCCGGCGGCTTCCCGCGCCGGGGGACCGGCATGATCGCGCCGGTCCCGCACGGCGCCGCCCTGGCGTCGCCCGGCCTGCCCTCCGCCCTGCCGGGCGGCGAGGACGGGTATTCGGAAGGCGATGCGCGCGGCGCCTTTCTCAAGGGTTTGCGCACGGCCCATGCGTGCGGCATCGATCTGGCCGGGTCCGCCGGTGCCTGGGCGCGCCGCGCGCAGGCGGATTCCCTGGCGGATGCCTTCAGGCTGATCCAGGAGGAAGCGGAGGAAGCCTTGCACCGCGTCGAATACATCCTTTCCGGCCTGCGGCGGGGCGCACGGGGCGGCGCCTCCTGGATCGGCCGCGCCCTGCCCCCGCCGGCCGAGGATGGCCCGGCACGGGCGGGCGACGACGCGGCGCTCGCCGCGGCCGCGACGCGCGTGCTCGGGCGCATGGCGCAGGAAACGCGCTGGCTGGAGCAGCTCGCGCACGACCTGGCGGAGTTCCAGGCCGCGCGGCTCCTGCGGATGTCGGCCGACGAGCAGGCCGCGGGGGCGAAGCGCCTCGCGGACCTAATGGCGGGCGCTGGCCCAGCCCGGCCCAGACCCCCCGGTCCCTGACCCGGGCGATTAACCTAAGATAGTGTCGGAGGACACCTTCGCGTCTAGCTTCGTGAGAACTGGCGCTGTCGGTGGGAAGGCCTGCCTTTCGCCCATCGAGATGGAACTACCCTGCTTGACGCGCCTTGACCGCACGCCCGAACGCCAGCTCCTGGTCCGCCGCTTGGCAAGCGCGACCATTCTGGACGAAGCTGAGCGCGAGGCGCTGATAAGCCTGCCCATGCTTGTCCGCGACTTCGCGGACGGGCAGGACCTTGTGCGCGGCGGCGACCGGCCGCAGCACTGCTGCGTGCTGCTCAGCGGCTTCGCCTGCCGCTACCTGCTGCTGGCCGACGGCCGCCGCCAGATCGCCGCCTTCCACCCGCCCGGCGACATCCCGGACCTGCAGAGCCTTCACCTTCAGGTCATGGATCACTCGGTCGGCGCCATGATGCCAACCGTCGCCGGCTTCATCCAGCACGAGCATGTTCACCGCATCACCTCCCAGCATCCCCGGCTGATCCATGCCTTCTGGCGCGAAACCCTGATCGACGCGGCGATCTTCCGCGCCTGGATGGTGGGCCTGGGCCGGCGCACCGCGCATGAGCGCATCGCCCATCTCATCTGCGAGATGCTGCTCCGCTTCGACGCGGTGGGCCTGGCGGAGAACCGCACCTTCCGGCTGCCGGTCACGCAGAACGACATCGCGGACGCGCTGGGGCTGTCCAATGTCCACGTGAACCGCGTGCTGCAGGACCTCCGGCGGGACGAGCTGATCTCCTGGCAGCGGCCGGACGTCGCGATTCTCGACTGGGACAGGCTGCGAGACCTGGCGATGTTCGATCCCGCCTATCTGCACATGCGCAGCCTGCCCGGGGCAGGGGCCGCGGAACCGGGCGAGGAGCACTAGGCCCGCGGTTCAGCCCGCCCGCACCTCGTTCTCCAGCGGCTCGCCCCGCTCGAAGGCGGTGACACTGGCCAGCGTCGTCGCGCAGATCGTCCCGATCGCCTCCCGCGTGAAGAAGGCCTGGTGGCCGGTCAGCAGCACGTTGGGGAACGAAACCAGCCGCTGGATCAGGTCGTCCGTGATGATGTCGGAGGACAGGTCGCGGAAGAACAGGTCCGCCTCCTGCTCGTAGACATCGATGGCCAGCCCGCCCAGCCGCCCGTCCTTCAGCGCATCGATCACCGCCTGCGTGTCCACGAGCCCACCGCGGCTGGTGTTCACCAGCAGCAGCCCGGGCCGGACGCGCGACAGGCTTTCGGCGTTCACCACGTGCCGCGTCTGCGGCGTCAGCGGGCAGTGCAGCGACAGCACCTCCGCCGCCTCCATCACCTGGTGCAGCGGGAGGTAGGTCCCGCCGGCGGCCTCGAAATCCCCGTGCGGGTGGATGTCGTGCCCGATCACCCGGCAGCCGAAGCCGGCCATGATCCGCCCGAAGGCGCGCCCGATCTTCCCGGTGCCGATCACCCCCACCGTCCGCCCGTGCAGGTCGAAGCCCATCAGCCCGTCCAGCTCGAAGTTCCCGCTCCGGGTCCGCTCATAGGCGCGGTGCAGGTGCCGGTTCAGCGCCAGGATCAGCCCGACCGTGAACTCCGCCACCGAATGGGGCGAGTAATCCGTCACCCGCACCACGCGGATGCCGTGCCGCGCCGCCGCCTCCAGGTCGATATGGTTGAAGCCGGTGGAGCGGGTGGCGACCAGCCGCGTCCCGCCGGCCGCCAGGGCCGCGATGACCGACGCGCTCACGTCATCGTTCACGAAGACGCAGACCGCCGGGTAGCCCGCCGCCAGCGCCAGCGTCCCCGCCTCCAGCCTTGCCTCCTGGAAGGTCAGGCCGTGGCCATGGGCGGCATTCGCCTCGGCCAGCATGACCCGGTCGTAGCGCCTGGCGCTGAACACGGCGACCTTCATGCGAAACCCCTCCGCCGCGGGGGTGCCCCCCGCCATTCGCGCGCATCCTGACCACGGAAGGACCGGGCGCAAGCCGCGATGGGTGATGCCTCGGCTTGCCGCATGATCTGGATCAAGGCAGCCGGACGCGGATCGGCGCTTGTTCCACCGGCGCCGTGTCCCGCCGGAAAAAAGGTCCCAAACCGGCGGGCGGGGGGCTATACTCACTTTTCCGTTTGGAAAGTGGGGGCACGGCGTCATGACCCAAATCTGCTCCGAATGCGTGGTCCGGGACCGTTCCATCTGCGGCAGCCTGTCCGACGCCGAACTGGAAACCCTGAACCGCCTGGGTCGCGCCCGGCACCTGCAGAAGGGTGAAACCCTGCTCTGGGCCGGGGAGGAGGCGGTTGTCTGCGCCAACCTGCTGTCCGGCGTCCTCAAGGTCAGCGCCGCCACCTCGGACGGGCGGGAGCAGATCGTGGGCCTTCTCTACCCCTCCGACTTCGTCGGCCGCCCCTTCGCCGAGGAAGCGGAGCAGAGCGTCACCGCCCTCACCGCGGTCGATCTCTGCGTGTTTCCCCGCAAGCCCTTCGAGACGGCGCTGGAGAACCACGCGCGCCTGGAGCGCCTGCTGCTGCGCCGCACCCTGGCCGCGCTGGACGAGGCGCGCGCCCGCATGCTGCTGCTCGGCCGCAAGACCGCCGGGGAGAAGGTCGCGACCTTTCTGCTGGACATGGCCGGGCATCTCGGCCAGCGCTGCGCGGCCGGCGGCACCAGCTTCGACCTGCCCCTCACCCGCGCCGAGATCGCCGACGTGCTGGGCCTGACCATCGAGACGGTCAGCCGCCAGATGACCAAGCTGAAGCAGGAGGGGCTGATCGACCTCCCCTCCGGCCGGCAGGTCACCATCCGCAACCGCCACGCGCTGGAGGAACGGGCCGAGGCCGCCTGAGCGTCAGACCGCTGCCCGCTCCTCCAGGAAGCTGCCGAGCACCGCGTTGAAGGGCCCGGGCGCCTCGATCCCCGGCAGGTGCCCGGCGCCGGGAAGCTCCACGAAGCGCGACCCCGGGATCACCCCTGTCAGCCCGCGCATGATCCCGGGTATCGCGCCGTCCGCCGCCCCCGCGACCATCAGGACCGGCACGGCGATGCCCGGCAGGTCCTCGCGGATGTCGTAGGATTGCAGGGCGCGCGCGCAGGCCACGAAGCCCGCTTCAGGCGTTGCCTCGATCATGGCGCGCACGCGCCCGATGGCAGGGTTGCCCTGCACGAAGGATTCCGGCGCGAACCAGCGGCGAAGCGTGACCTCGGCGAAGGCCGACATGCCCTCGCGCGCGGCGAGGTCGATCCGCTCCTGCCACATCTGCGCGCCGTTGGGCGGCGAGGCGGGCTGCCCGTCCACGGGCACCACCGCCGCCACCCGCGGCTCCGCCCGCGCGGCCAGCAGCATCGCCGTTGCCGCGCCGATGGAATCGCCCACGAAGGTCGCGCGCTCGACGCCGAAATGCGCCATCAGCGCAGCGGCGTCGTCGGCAAGCTGCCGGATGCTGGCCGGCGCATCCGGCACCTCCGTTCCGCCATGCCCGCGCTTGTCGTAGCGCAGGATGCGGTGGCCTGCGGCGAAGGCGTCCACCTGCGGATCCCAGAGCCGCATGTCCGTGAGCAGCGAGTTGCTGAACACCAGCCAGGGCGCCCCCTCCGGCCCGTCCAGGCGGCAGGAGAAGTCGAGCCCGTTCACCCTCACCCGCTGCGTTCCATCGACCATGCCGCGTCTCCCCGAAGCGTCGTCCGGGCCTGCCCGGCGCGGCGACGGAACGCCCGGCCGCGCAGCCCGGCTTCCCGGCGCCCCGGCCATTGGGCCATTCCGCGGCCCGGGCGGCCACCCCCGGCCGCGCGCCCTCAGCTCTCCATCAGCCCGGGCGCGAACAGCTCTGCCACCGCCAGCCTGCGGCGGGACAGGTGCTGCGCCTCCGACCAGCGGCAGATCGCCTCCAGCTCCGCCCGGTTGGCGGACACGCCATAGGTCCAGGGATCCGGCCCCAGCACGGCCCGCGTCTCCTCCCAGGCCTGGACGATCCAGGGCAGCATCATCGGCAGGGTGGACCCGCGCAGCCGCGCCTCCAGCTCCGCCGCCGCCACCCGCTTGGCTTCCGCGAAGCCGTCGTAAAGCCGCCGCGCCAGGCCCGGGTCGCGCGCCAGCACCGCGGCGCGGATGCCCACCACATGCATGATCGGGTGGAAGCCCGTGCGGCGGTGATAGGCGATCTCCGCCGCCTTCACGTCCGGGAACATCCTGATCACGCGCGGGTCGCCCGCCGCGAAGGCGTCGGGCGGCGTGGGGGAGAACACCGCGTCCAGCTCGCCGCGCAACAGGGCGGCGTTCAGCGTGTCGCCCTCGGGCAGCGGGGCCACGTCCATGCCGGCCGGAAGCTCCAGCGGCAGCCGCTCCCGCCGCCCCGCCGCGTTGGTGCCGGCGGTGCGGTGGCGAATGGCGTTCACCTGAACCCCGTGCTCGTCGGCCAGGATGCCGCGCACCCAGAGCCCAAGCGTCATCTGGTATTCGGGGATGCCGACGCACCGTCCCTCGAGGTCCCTCGGCCCGGCGATCCCGGCATCGCGCCGTAGGTAGATCGCGCCGTGGCGGAAGGCGCGGGACACGAAGACCGGCAGCGCCACGTATTCCGCCTCGCCGCGCGAGAGCTGGACGAGGTGGCTGCTCAGCGACAGCTCGCTCACGTCGAACTCCGCCCGCTGCACCGCCCGCGGGAAGCTCTGCTCGGAGGGGATGGGCACCGGCACGATCTCCACCCCCTCCACCCGCACCCGGCCATCGAACAGGGGGCGCACGCGGTCATAGGGGGCGCAGGCGAGCGTCAGGGTGGTCGGGCGCATGGCGGCTCCGTTGTCCGGTCCGGCCCATCATGGCCCGGCCCGAAGCAGCGCGGCACCCTGCCTTGCCCCGGCGTTGCGGCGGGCCGCAGACTGCGCGGATCAACCGGGACGGAACCCAACGCCATGCTGCGCCGCCACCTGGCCGCCGCTCCGCTCGCCGTGCTGGCCGCCCCCTCCATCCCGCGGGCCCAGGAGGCCGCCTGGCCGCAGCGCCCCATCACCATCGTCGTGCCCTTTCCGCCCGGCGGCTCCAACGACCTGCTGGCCCGCCCGCTCGCGCAGCGGCTGCAGGTCGCGCTCGGCGGCACGCCCGTGGTGATCGAGAACCGCGGCGGGGCGGGGGGCGTGGTGGGCGCGACCGCCGTGGCCCGCGCGGCGAAGGACGGCCATACCCTGCTCTGGGGCCATATCGGCACGCTGGCGGTGAACCCCTGGCTCTACCCCCAGATCACCTATGACCCCGTGCGGGACTTCGCGCCGGTTGCCCTGGTCGCCACCCTGCCCAGCGTCCTCACCGTGCATCCCTCCCTGCCCGTGCGCTCGGCGGCGGAGTTCATCGCCTTCGCCCGCGCCAATCCCGGCAGGATCGAGTATGGCAGCGCGGGCAACGGCGCCGCCTCGCACATCACCATGGCCGCCTTCGCGGATGCCGCGGGGATCGAGCTGGTGCACGTGCCCTATCGCGGCAACGGCCCGATGCTCGCGGACCTGCTCGCGGGCCGCCTGAAGGCCACCTTCGCCGGCGCCCCCGTGGTGATGCCCGCCGTGCGCGACAGCCAGCTCCTGGCCATGGCCATCAGCGCCGCCGGCCCGTCCCCTTCCCTTCCCGGCCTGGTGCCGGTGGGGCAGGAGGCGCTGCCGGGCTTCGATCTGGTGCAGTGGCACGGCCTGGTCGCCCCCGCCGGCACCCCGCCCGCGCTGGTCGAGGCCATGAACGCCCGCATCAACGCCGTGGTCTCCGGCCCCGAGATGCGCGAGCGCCTGGCCTTCGAGGGCGCCGATCCCGCGGCCCGTTCCCCGCAGGCATTCGCCCAGCTCATCGCCTCCGAGATGGAGCGTTTCCGGGTGCTGATCGCCCGGGCCGGCATCAAGGCCGATTGAGGACGGGCCACTCGCCCGGAGCCACAGGAAAGGAACCGGCCCCATGCCCACACGACGGCCGTTGCTGGCCGCGCTGATCGCCCCCGCACCCCTGCTGGCCCAGGCGCCCGCCCCGGCGATCCTCGCGGCCGGCGCCACCAAGCACGCGGTGGAGGAATTGCAGCAGGCCCTGCGCGCGGCCGGCCAGCCGGTGCCCGAGGCCGCCTTCGACACCGTCGGTGCGCTGCGCGACCGCGTGCTGGCCGGGGAACGGCCCGTCCTGGTGCTGCTTTCCGCCGAGGCGATCGCCGCCATCGCCCGCAGGAACCCGATCCCGCCCGGCAACATCGCGGCGGTGGGCCGCACCGGCGTCGGCCTCGCCGCCCCCGCCGGCCACCCCGCGCCCGACATCTCCACCCCCGATGCCCTGCGCGCCGCCCTCCTGGCGGCCGAGGCCGTCGCCGTGGCCGACCCCGCGCGCGGCGCCACCGCCGGGCGCCACTTCATGGCGGTGCTGGACCGCCTGGGCATCGCGGAGGCCATGCGGCCGCGCCTGCGCCTGGTGCCCTTCGGCGTGGAGGGCGTCGCCATGGCGGGCCGCGGCGAGGTTCCGCTCGCGGTCAGCCAGGCCACCGAGATCACCGACCGGCCAGGCGTGCGGCTCGTGGGCCTGCTGCCCGATTCCCTCCAGCTCTGGACCCTCTACCAGGCCGCCCTGCTGCAGGACGGCGAAGACGGCCGCGCCCTGCTGCGCCGCCTCACCTCCGAGGCGGGCAAGGCCGCCTTCGGGCGCATCGGGTTCCGCCCCGCCGGCTAAGGGCCGTGCTTCGACTTGCGGGCATGGACGGGCTTGGCTTCCCGCCAAGCAAGAACAAGGAAACGCCATGCCCCCGGTTTCGCGCCGCGCCCTGCTCGCCGCCGCGACAGGGCTGGCCGCCTTCCCCGCCACGGCGCAGGCGCCACCCTGGCCTGAGCGGCCCGCTCATGCCGTCCAGTCCGCGGGCGTGTAGCGGAACCCCTCGCCGTCGCGCGCGATGAAGCCGTTCGCGGGGAAGGGGAAGTGGTAGCCGGTGACGCGCACGCGGTCGGCGGCGCAGCGGTCCAGCACCCGGCGGCGCGTCGCCTCCGCCGCCACGGGGTCGAAGTCGTACATGGCGTGGAAGCCGGGGGGCGGGCGAACAGCTCCGGCCGGTGCGTCACGTCGCCCAGCACCAGCAACTGCGCGTCCCCGTCCGCGACCAGCCAGGATGTATGCCCCGGCGAATGCCCGGGGGTCGCCAGCGCGCGGATGCCCGGCACCGCCTCCTGCCCATCCGTCACGCGCCGGACGCGCCCGGCATAGGGCGCGAGCCGCCTGGCGAGGTTGGCGAAGTTCGGCTTCTGCCGTGCCGGCGCGGAGGCTTCGTTCGCGGCCTCCCCCCAGTAGCGCCACTCGGCATCGGGGATCACCACCTCCGCCTTCTCGAACACCGCGCGGCCCTCGGCGGTGGTCAGGCCGGTGATGTGGTCGCCGTGGCAGTGGGTGAGCACCACGAGGTCGATGGCCGCGGGATCGAGCCCGGCCGCCCGCATGTTCGCCGCCGCGGCGCCGGCGGAGGGCGCAAGCTGCCCGCCCGTTCCCGCGTCGAACAGGATGGTCTGCCGCCCGGTCTGCACCACCGTCATGGTATAGGGCGTGACGTAGTGGTCGCGCGGCAGGAAGCTTTCCGCCAGCACGCCCTGCACGGCCTCCAGCGGCGCGTTCACCACCAGGCCTTCCAGCGGGATGCGGCCGGTGCCGTCGAACAGGGTGGTGGCCGTGAAGCCGCCCACGCGGAAGCGGTGGAAGCCGGGATTGGCGGGCGTGGCCGGCGCGGTCGGCGTGGCCGGTGCCTGGGCCCGCGCCCCGCCAGCCAGCAGGGCCGCGGCACCGAGGCCGAGCCCGGCCTGGCGTCGTGCGATCATGGTCGTGGTTTCCTCGCTTGGCTGCCGTCCGGGCCGGCGGGCTGGATCAGCCGGACGGAAGCCAGGGCGCCGCATGCCGCCCGTCCGCATCCCCCGACGGGCCAGCAACGGCGCATCCCGCATCCTCCCGCCCGCTCTCCGGCGGACGGGGCAGGTTAGTCGTGGGCCCGTTGCGGTGTCGCCTCATTTTTCTCCCATACCATCGCGGCGCGGGTGGCGGCGCCGCGCGGGGCCCGGTCCCGGTCCCGGTCCGGCGCGGCCGCCCAGAGCAGCCCGCCCGTGGAAAGCGGCGGGCCGGCCAGTTCCGTGTCCGGGGCTTCCCCGCAGACCGGCCGGGCCATGCCCACCGCGGCACCCTCGAGAAAGGTATCGACGCGCTGGGCCACCATCTCCCGCATGCCCCAGGCGGGCGACCAGCCGTGCACATGCCGCCGCAGCGCCAGGCAGAAGATCGAGTCGTGCAGGGCCCGGACCAGCTCCGCGTCCCGCGCGCCGGCCGCTTCCGGCAGCGAGAAGGCGCACCGGCTTTCCCTCAGCACGCGATCGAGGATGCGGGCGCGCAGGTCCTGGAACAGGCCCTCCCCCAGACCCTTGAGGCCCGAGAACAATGCCAGCCGGACCCGGCGGTAGGTCAGCACCTCGTCCAGGTAGTCGGCGTAGAAGGCGATCAGCCGCTCGCGCAGCGGCACCGCGCGCTCGCCAAGTGCCCTGTCCCAGCCCGGCTTCCAGTCGCCCGAGAGCGCTTCGGCCAGCACGCGCTCCACCAGGGCCTCCTTGCTGTCGAAGTAGCGGTACAGCAGCGGCTGGGTGATGCCGAGCCGCGCCGCCAGGTCGCGCGTCGTGGCGTCGAGCCCGATCTCGGCGAAAAGGTCGGTGGCGGCGGTGACAATGGCGCGCTCCCGCGCGAGGCCGTTGGGCCGCCGGCCCGGCGGCGCGCCCGCGGCGCGGCGCGGCCCATCCTCGGTCGTGTCGGACATGCGTCAGGCCACGCCCGCGCGGGTGGCGCGCCTGGCACGGGCGGCAGGCGCGGCAAATTCGAGTCGATACCGGAACATGACCGCGGAATAACACAGCCGCGGCGGCAGTTGAATGACATTCCCGCGCCGTCCGTCACGGCGGGGAACGCGTGGCGCAACAGCCGCGCCGGGGCGCCCGCCGGAGGACCCTACCGCGCCGCCGCGACGGTGGGAGGCAGCCCTGTCCCGTCCGGGCCGCGCATGCCGATGCGCCCGAGCCCCGGCAGCTTGATCGCGGGCCGGCGCAGGTCGATCCCGGCAACCGCGCCCAGGATGTTCACCTCCAGCCCTTCCACCCATCCCAGGGTGATCCCGGCGAAGCCGCCCAGCGTCAGCCGCAGGCCCGTGCCGGACGCGGTGGGCCGGAGCCAGCGGCCGTCATAGGGATAATCCTTGCCGATCGCGGTGGGCGGCAGGGTGAGGGAAATGCCCGGCACCGCATCCATCACGGCGGCCACGAAGGTGTTGGAATTCGGGCCCGGCCAGGCCCGGTAATCCCCGAGGTTGCGCCAGGCATAGCCGGCGATGGCCGCCCGCATCGGCGGGATCAGCGCCGCCGCCGCCTCGCCGTCTGCGGCGAAGACCACTTCGGGCACCTGGCCGAACCAGCGGCCGTCGGGCGCGAAGCCGTTCATGCGGATCGGCTCGCCCCAGGCCGTGTAGTCGTAGCGCGTGTAGGCGGGCGCGCCCTCGGGCTTGAAGACGATCCAGCAATGCACCGCGAAGATGCCGCGCCAGCGCACCGTCGGCGCGGCGAAGACCCGCACCACCGCGCCCGATGCGGCAGCGGGAGGCAGGAGGCCCGCGCTCGAACGGTCGGCCCCCCACCAGTCCGTGCCCGCCCCCCGGGCGGCATAAACGGCGGCCGAGACGCCGAGCGGCAGCAGGAAGAACAGAACAAAGAGAAGCAGGGCGGCTTTGAGAAAGGTCATGTCGCCCGTCATATCTGGACGCCCCCCGCGCGCGGCAACCGCGCCTCGCGCGGGCCGGCAATGCCCGGGAGAAGGGTGGGAGCGACGCGCGCCTGCCCCAGCGGTTGAAGTGGACGACCTCCGTCCCCATCTAAATCATATCAAACTCGTCTGGTCCGGCCTGCCATTCTCAGCTCCTCACGGAGCGCAGAGCCCGCTGTCCGTCATCCTCCGCAGCTTGATCCGCCCCGCGGCACCGCAGGGTGGTCCTTATTCGTGAACGGACAGCTCCCATGCCCATCGGCACCGTCAAATGGTTCAACGCCACCAAGGGCTTCGGCTTCATCCAGCCTGAGGACGGGTCCAAGGACGTCTTTCTCCACATCTCCGACGTGCAGCGCGCCGGGATGCAGGAGCCCCGCGAGGGCGACAGGATCGAGTACGAGCCGCAGAGCGGCCAGCAGGGCAAGGTTTCGGCCGGCAACCTGAAGGCGGCCTGACCCGCACGGCCAAGCTGCCCGCAAGGGCGCCTGGCCGGCCCTTCACCGGGAAGGCAGCAGCGAGCGGCGGGATCACAGTGCCGTCAGGCCGGCGCGCCAGGATGGCACCGCAGCTTACATTTCCGTCACGCATGGCACCGGCCCGTTCGCTGTCCCGAGCGACCGGCCATCCGCTGGCGGAACAATGCCGCCGTGCCGCCCCTGACCGAACCGCCGCCGCCCGAAACGGCATTGCCTGGATCGTGCCAGGCGGTGCCCCAGCCGAGGAACCATCATGCAACGCCACAGCTTTGAAATCGGCCAGAACGTCGAACTGGTCGCCGGGGTCCTCACCCCGCCCGGCATGATTGGCCACTACACCATCGTCCGCCTGCTGCCGAACGACGCCTCCGACCGCGAGTACCGGGTCCGCAGCGAGCGCGACGGCCATGAGCGCGTCGTGCGCGAGAGCCAGCTCCGCCGCGGCGCCGTGTCGACCCTCGGCAAGGGCTGGCCGGTCGTCGGCTGAACGCCCCGGCCCCTCCGGGCCGATCCCGGCCCCGCTCCTGGGCCGGTCGAACCGCCCCGCCCGGATGTTCATGGCATCCGGCCAGGGGTGCGTGCCCATGTCACCAACGCAACACCACGGGGAACCCGCGTGTCCCAGAGCAAGACCACTTCCAGCCCGGCGAGCGCCGACGGCCTGGAGGAGACCATCGCCTATCTCGCGAAGCGCCACCGCGTTTCCGTCGCCATCGTGCGCGAGATCGCGCGCAAGCTCGGCTCCTCCGAGCGCGGTGCGATCGAGCGCGAGATCGAGCGCGGCAAGTCCCGCCGCTGATCCCCCGTGCCCGGCGCGCGCCACGGCACGCCGCCGGGCTTGGAGGGTGCCGGCGCGGGCGCCACAATGGGCCATGTCCCACCCGCCCCCCCAGGCTGGGCGTGAGAGAGCGGCCGATGCCGTGGTCCACGCGGCCGGCCTTGTCTCGGTTCTTCTAGGCTGCGTCCTGCTGGCCTGGCGCACACCCCCATCCGCCGGCCCTCGCCTCTCCCTCGCGCTCGCCCTCTACGCCACCGGCCTCGTGGCCACCTTCACCTGCTCCGCCGCCTACAATCTCGCCCCCGCCGGGCGCGGGCGGGCTTTCCTGCGCCGGGCGGACCATGCCGCCATCTTCCTGATGATCGCCGGCACCTACACGCCCGTCTCCCTTCTCGCGATCGGCGGCCCCCTCGCCGCCGCCCTGCTGGCCGTGGTCTGGACCGGCGCCCTTGGCGGCGCCGCGGTGAAGCTGTTCGCCCCTGGCCGGTTCGAGCGCGCCTCGGTGGCCGCCTACCTGTTGCTGGGCTGGGTCGGCGTGGTCGCGCTGGTGCCGCTGGCGCAAGCCCTGACTCCCTGGCAGTTCGGCTTCCTGGCGGCCGGCGGCCTTCTCTACACCGTCGGCGTGCTGTTCCATCTGGCGGATCGCCTGCCCTACAGCACGGCGGTCTGGCATGCCCTGGTGCTGGTTGCGGCGGGCTGCCACTTCGCCCTCGTGCTGGGCCTCGCCACGGATCACGCCGCCGGCTGACGGCATCTCCGGTGGGTGGAGGGCCAACCATTCCCCGGCCGCGCCGTTGTAATGCTGCACCGCAACATCGACATGCGGTGGAGCAGGACCGCCCGTCGGGCGTCTCCAGCGGCAAAAGGAAGTTTCATGCGCAATCCCAAGCTCGACCTCAGCGCGCTGGTTCGCCTGCAGCGGCGGCGGCGGGACGCCGCGTCGCAGACGGCCACCGGGGCCGGCGGCGGGAATGCCCTGTCGGAGATCACAGGCTTCGGCTCGAACCCCGGCGCGCTGCGGATGTTCGCCCATGTGCCGGCCGACCTGCCGCGCGGGGCGCCGCTGGTGGTGGCGCTGCACGGCTGCACCCAGAACGCGGCCGCCTATGACCAGGGCTGCGGCTGGTCCGCCATGGCCGACCGCCTGGGCTTCGCCGTGCTCCTGCCCGAGCAGCAGCGCGCCAACAACTCCTCCCTCTGCTTCAACTGGTTCGAGCCGGGCGACACCGCCCGCGGCGCCGGGGAAGCCCTGTCGATCCGCCAGATGATCGCGCAGATGCTGGAAACCCACGCCATCGACCCCGCCCGCGTCTTCGTCACTGGGCTTTCGGCCGGCGGCGCGATGACGGCGGTGATGCTGGCCACCTATCCCGAAACCTTCGCCGGCGGCGCCATCATCGCCGGCCTTCCCTTTGGCGCCGCCGGCAGCGTGATGGAGGCGCTGGGCGCCATGTCGCGCATCGCCGCCCTTCCCGCCGCCACGCGCGGCCAGGCCGTGCGCGCCGCTTCCCCCCATCGTGGCCCCTGGCCCCGCGTTTCCGTTTGGCACGGCGAGGCCGACACCACCGTGGGGTCGGACAACGCCGGGGAAAGCGTGAAGCAGTGGCTGAACCTGCATGGCCTGGACGGCGCCAAGCCCGTGCGCGAGCCCGGTGGCCCCGGCCACACCCACCTGACCTGGCGCGGCGCGGACGGCGTGGCGCGCGTGGAAAGCCATTCCATCGCCGGCATGGCCCACGGCGTTCCCCTCCGCCCCGGGCAAGGCGAAGGGCTGGCCGGCGCGGCGGGCGCCTACATGCTGGATGTCGGCGTCTCATCCACCCATCAGATCCTCGGCTTCTGGGGCATCGACACGGCCGGCGCGGCCGAGGGCGCGCCGGCCCCGCGCGCGGCCCGGGGCGATGCCGGGCCGGTTCCCACGCCGGAATCCGCGCGGCCGGCCGCGCCCGGCCCCGCGCAGCCCGCCGCGCCCGAGGTCATCCTGGCCCGCCGCCCCGCCGCCGGGTCCGCGACCCAGGGCCCGGTGACCCGCGAGCCCGCGCCCGCGGACGCCTCCTCCGGTGCCTTTCCCGGCTTTCCCGGTGGCTTCCCCGGGACGTTCCCCGGCGGCACCTCCAACCCCTTCGGCGCCTCCTTCCAGAACCCCTTCGCCGGCGCGGCCGGTGAAGCCGCGCAGGGCGGCGCCAAGGCCCCTCCCCCGGGCGGCCCCGGTGACATCATTGTCCGGGCCCTGCGCGCGGCCGGGCTGATGGGCACCGGGCGGGAGTGAGGGCCTGCCGCGCCCGGCGCGGCGCTGTCCCGGCGCGGTGGCGTTAAAACGCCGCGCCACTGGCCGATTGACAGGAGCGAGGGGCTGGGGCCGCTTACTACCCTGATGCATCCCGAACGCCCGACTCTGCCACCGGAGTTGCAAGATCTGATCGGAGCGCGGATGCGGGGGGGCCGCTACCGCGATGCGGCCGAACTCATCCGGGCGGCGCTGGCCGCGCTGGACGCCAGCAACGGGGCCGGGGACGGAGCCGGTGCCGGCTCCGGCGATGGGGAAGCGCCGCCGTCCCGGGACGAGGGCTTCCGCTTGGCACTGGAGGAAGGCCTGCGCGGCCAGTCCGACCCGCTGGCGGCCATGGCCTGCGCGGCGGAACTGCTGGGCTCCCGCCTCGGGGCGGCGCGGGCCGGTTACTGGGAGCTCGACGACGGTGCCGGAACGCTGCGGATGGCCTGGAACTGGACCAGCGGCCATGCCGCCGGCCCGGGGGGAGAGGCGCAGTTCCGGGAAGCCTTCAGCCAGGAGCACGCCGCCCGGCTGCGGGCCGGCCGGATGCTGGTCGCCGGCGGGGATGACGCCGGGACTGGCGGGGCCATGCCTGGCGCCTGGGCGTCGGTTGTGGCCCCCCTCCTCGAGGCGGGCGCCCTCAAGGGCGTGCTCTGCGTCCAGTCCGCCCCGCCCCGTCCCTGGTCACCGGCCGAGGTCGCCCTGGTCCGGCACGCCGCGGAGCGGAGCTGGGAGACTGCGGGCCGCCTGCGGGTGGAGGCCGCGCTGCGCGAGAGCGAGGAACGCCATCGGGTGCTGTTCGAGGCCGCGCCCTTCTCGGTGATCATCATCGACCCCGTGACCCACGCGGTGCTGGACGTCAACGCCTTCGCCTGCGCCGCCTACGGCCACCCGCGCGAAGCCTTCCTTGGCATGAACATCGCCGACCTCGACGTGCTGGGCGAAGCGGACGCGATCCGCGCCCGCGGCCGCGCCGGCGCCATCCGCCCGGGCGTGCAGGAGTTCGAGGCACGGCACCGCACGGCGGACGGCACGATCCGCGACGTGCTCGTGCGCGTGCAGGGGGTGCGCCTGGGCGGGCGGGACGTGACCTATGGCGCCCATTTCGACATCACCGCCCGCAAGGCCGCCGAGGCGGCGCTGCGCGCCAGCGAGGCGCGGCTGCGCCTGGCGGTGGAGGGCGCGCGCCTCAGCACCTGGGAGTTCGACCTGCGCCGCGGCACCGGCTCGCGCGCGGGGCCGCTGCAGGCCGCGCTTCCCCACGTGCCCGGCCAGGACTTCCCCCTGTCCCGCTGGCTCGACGCCATCCACCCGGAGGAGCGCGCGGCCGTGGAGTCCCGCTTCTGGGGCGTGGTCCAGGACGCGACCCCGCGCTTCGAGGCGGAGTTCCGCGTCCGGCGGTCGGACGGGCAATGGGCCTGGATCTCCTCCTTCGGCGCCGTGGTGGAGCGGGACGGCACGAGCGGCCTGCCGACGCGGGTGGCGGGCGTCGCGCAGGACATCACCGACCGGCGCGCCGCCGAGGAGCGCCGCGCGCTGCTGATGCGGGAGGTGGACCATCGCGCCAAGAACGCCCTGGCCGTGGTGCAGGCGACGCTGCGGCTGACGCAGGCGAGCGACCTGGAGAGCTTCCGGGCGGAGGTGGAGGGCCGCGTCGCCGCGATCGCCCGTGCCCAGACCCTGCTGGCCGACGAAAGCTGGTCCGGCGCCGACCTGCACGCCCTGCTGGAAGGGGGGCTGGCGCCCTTCCTCGGGGGCGAGAAGCACCGCGCCCGGCTGGAGGGGCCCCGCGTGACCCTGCCCCCGGGTGCGGCACAGCCCTTCGCCATGGCCGTGCACGAGCTGGCCACCAACGCCACCAAGCACGGCGCGCTTTCCACCTGCGGCGGCGAGGTCCGGGTCGCATGGCGCCTCGGCGACGACCCGCGCGACACCCTCCACCTCCGATGGACCGAGGCCGGGGGCCCGGCGCTGCCGGGCCCGCCGGTCCGCCGCGGCTTCGGATCCCGCGTTCTGGAAGGAACCGTGAGGCACCAGCTCGGCGGAACCGTGACGCTGCACTGGGAGGGCACGGGACTGATCTGCGAGATAGAGCTGCCGTTGAGCAGGACCACGGACAAAAGCAACGTCCGGGCGGAAGGGGGCTGAAAGCGCGGCGCCAGGCGCACGGCCTCCTGATCAGGAACGGTCTATCGATCTGGCATCGTCTTATTTTTGTTTCGTTGACAAATCATTACGATATCTGCTCGTTCCGAACGCGTCACCAAAACGGAACGGTTCATGTCCCCGATTCTCCCCAAGCTGCCGCCGAGCATCCAGGGAACCGCGCGCGCTGACGACCTGCGTGCCCGCGCCCGGTTCGGTGCCGGCGTTTCCGGCACCCTCGATGGGCAAGGGGGGGACGACTACATCCTGGGCGACAGCGGCAACGACACGCTCTTCGGCGGCGACGGCAACGACCAGCTCTGGGGCGACATCGGTGCGGACCTCCTGACCGGCGGCACCGGCAACGACACCCTGCGGGGCGGCGTCGGCGATGACGTGCTGGATGGTGGCGATGGCAGGGACCAGCTCTGGGGAGGCGCCGGGCTCGACATCCTGACGGGCGGCGCGGGTGACGACGAGCTGGCGGGCGAGGACGGCAACGACAGCCTCGACGGTGGCGAGGGCAACGACCTCCTCAACGGCGGCGGCGGCAACGACACGATCCGTGGCGGCGCGGGCGACGACCGCGTCCTCGCCGGGGACGGCAGCGACCTGATCGAGGCCGGCACCGGCAACGACTATGTCCAGGCGGGCGCCGGCAACGACCGCGTCGCCACCGGCGCGGGCGACGACAACATCCTGGCCGATGCCGGCGACGACGACGTCGAGGCCGGGGACGGCAACGACTATGTGCAGGCGGGCGTCGGCAATGACCGGGCCGTGACCGGCGCCGGCAACGACACCATCCTGGGCGACGAGGGCAACGACTGGATCGACTCCGGCGCGGGCAGCGACCAGGTTTACGCGGGCGCCGGGGACGACACCGTGGTCCACCGCCGCGCCGAGAACGTGGGCGCGACCGAGCGCATGGAAGGCGGGGCCGGCAACGACACCCTCAAGCTGGAGTTCACCGCGGCCGACTGGTTCGACATGGCCGTGCAGAGCGACCTCGGCCGCTACCGTGCCTTCCTCGCCGGGCCCTATGCCGCGAATGGCAGCTTCTACGCCTGGTCAAGCATGGGGATGATCTCGTCCTCCTTCGAGAACGCCGCCCTGACCGTGGACGGCGCCGCCGCTTCCCTCGCCGACGACGCCGTTTCCGCGCGCGACGACCTGTTCAGCGTGCTCGAGGACGGCACGCTGTCCGGCAACGTGCTGGGCAACGACGGCGTGCCGGACCTCGTGCGCTCGGTCGCCGTCCTGTCCGGCCCGCTCGCGGGCAGCCTCGTTCCCGCCGCGCGCAACGGCGCCTTCTCCTTCACCGCCGATTCCGGCCTGCAGTCGCTGCGGGGCGGCGAGGTGCGCGACCTGTTCTTCACCTACCGCGTGACCGACGCCGACAACGACACGGGCGATGCGCGCGTCACCCTCCGTGTGGTCGGCGTCAACGATGCCGCGCTCTTCGGCGGCACCGGGGCCGGTGCCGTGACCGAGGAGGGGACGGTGCGGGCCGCATCGGGCGTTCTGAGCGTGTCGGACGTGGACACGGGGGAGGCCGGGTTCCGGGCCGCGGCCACGCTGGCCGGCGCTTACGGCGACTTCACCTTCGACGCCGCGACCGGTGCCTGGACCTACACCCTCGACAACGCGCGCGCCGCCACCCAGGCGCTGCGCGGCGGGCAGGTCGCCACCGACAGCCTGAGCATCCGCTCCGTCGATCTCACCGAGAAGGTCGTGTCGGTGGGCGTCACCGGCGCGAACGACGCCGCGACCTTCGGCGGCACCCGGTCGGTGACCACGAACGAGGACGCCGCCGCCGCGGTGGGCGCCACCCTCACCGTGTCCGACGCGGATGGCGGCGAGGCCGGCTTCCTGCCCACGGCCACCCCCGTCGTCGCCGGGCGCTACGGCAGCTTCACCTTCGCGCCGGCCACGGGCAACTGGACCTACCTGGTCGCCCCGACGGCGGAGGTGCAGTCCCTGCGCGCGGGCCAGAGCCTGGCCGACAGCATGACGGTCCGCTCCACCGACGGCACCACCCAGGTGCTGTCGGTCACGATCGAGGGCCGGAACGACGCGGCCACCATCGCCGGCACCGCGGCCGCGAGCGTGACCGAGGACGCGCCCGCCAGCACCGCGTCCGGCACCCTCGTGGTGTTTGACGCCGATGCCGGGCAGTCCGCCTTCCAGGCCCCGGCCGCCGCCGCGCTCGCCGGCACCCACGGCACCTTCGCCTTCAACAGCACCACCGGCGCCTGGACCTACGCCCTGGACAACGCCCGCGCCGCCACGCAGGCCCTCAAGGCCGGGCAGAGCGTGGCCGAAACCCTGACCGTCACCTCCCTCGACGGCTCGGCCAGCAAGACCATCAGCGTCACCGTCAACGGCGCGAGCGAGCCGGTCACGGCCCGGGTCCTTTCGACGAGTTCGCAGGGCATCGCCGATGGCAACCACGCCCACACGTCCAACGGCACGGTCGAGGTCGGGCCCTGGAGCGGCGAGGTGGTGCGCGGGGCGGTCGAGTTCGATCTCGGTGCCGGCAGCTTCACCACCGCGCGCTTCTCCTTCCACGAAGGCGCCAGTTCCGGGATCAGCTATCCGCTGGCGGGCGTGTTCAAGGGCACCGTCTCCGTTTACGCCTATCGCGGCAACGGCTCGGTCAGCACTTCGGATTTCAATGCCGCGACCCTGTCCCTGGTCACGACGATCAACACCTCGGCCAAGAACACGGGCGCGGCCTATGACCTGGACGTCTCCGCCGCCCTGGCGGACGACATGGCGGCCGGTGCGGATGCCGGCTTTCTGTTCACCTACCAGTCCACCGGCGGGCCGAATGCGCCGATGCATTTCTCGGGTTTCGGCCTGACTTTCGCCTGAAGCCCGAACCCTGCGGCCGGCACAGGGCGCAGGGATGCGGAACTGCCGGCCGCGCGGGCCGCATCCCCTGGTCCCGGATTTCCCGGCCCAAATCCCCTGGGGACCGATCAGTTGTCCCGCAGCGCCAGCGCCAGGCTCCGCAGCATCGTCGCCGTCGCGCCCCAGATCACCTGTGTCTCGTGCGGCCAGGCCCAGAACTCGCGGGCGCGGCCGCCGAACACGCCGTGGCGCCGCTCCGGCGAGGCCGGGTCCATCAGCCGCGACACCGGGTACTCGAACACCTCCGCCACCTCGGCCGGCTCGGGCGTGAGGGTCACCGGCGGGTCGAGCAGCGCCACCACCGGGATCACGTGGAAGCCCGTGCCCGTCACCATGGCGGGAAGCCGCCCGGCGATGCGCGGCAGGCGCGGGTCGAGCCCCACCTCCTCGGCGGCCTCGCGGATGGCGGCGGCCTCGGGCGTCTCACCGGGCTCGATCCGCCCGCCCGGAAAGGCCACCTGCCCGGCATGGGCCGACAGGGTGGCGGCACGCAGGGTCAGCAGCACGGCCGGCTCGGGGTGCAGGATGACCGGCACCAGCACGGCGGAGCGGCGGATGGCCGCCTCCGGCGCGTCGTCCCCGGCCTCGCCCAGCCCCCGGGCGAGCCGGGCCGGATCGGCCAGGCGCGCCTCGACTTCGGCCGGCGGGAGCGAGAACAGCGACGACGGCGAAAGAAGCGCCGGCGGGGCCGTCGTCACGCCACCTCGTCGTCCAGGGCCGCGAGCGGATCGTCCAGGTCTCCGTCCGGCATGTCGTCCTCGGGCGGGCTGTCGTCGATGACAAAGAACACGCCCTCGCTCCAGACGCCCGTCACCTCGCGCCCGTCGATCACCTCGGTCTGGGCGAGCGCCACCAGCTCATAGAAAACCGGCCGGCTGATCCGGGCCTCCAGGCCCGGGCGCACCGTGACATAGGGGCGGGGCTCGCGGGTCACCGGGTCGATCTGCACGCGGATCGGGTGGGCCTCGTCGGCCGTCACCATCTCGTCGAGGTTGGTGCGGAAGGTCAGGCATTGCCGGGCCCGGCGCCGCGCCGGGGCACCGCCTCCCTCGCAGACGCCATCGTTGTTGCTGCAGCAATGGCCCCAGTTCAGCTCCACCGCGACGAAGGGCGCGTCCTCCACCTCGACCCGGCCTTTCTCCACCGGCGTTTCCAGCCAGTAGACCCCTTCCTCGTCCCGCTTCAGGACCGAGGCGAAGAGGCAGACCAGCTCGCGCCGCCCGATCGGGCTGCCCTGGTAGTGCCAGCTTCCGTCCCGGGCGATCCGCATGTGGAAGTCGCCGCAGATCGTTCGGGGCATGCGTGCCAGACCCGACGCCGCGACGGCCGCAGCGGGTTTTCCGCCGCCTGTAACATCATGCATCCCCAGCGCCATGTGACTTCCTCCGCGCCATCGAAGGGTCCTACCCTCCCCATTCGCCCGGCACGCCTCCATGTATCCCGGAGTGGCGGGGGTGAGGGCGTTACCCTCGGGCAATATGAGAAGGGGCCACCCGTGGTTGAAGTGCCCGGCACAAAGGAAGCGACGGCTGATGCGGAGAAGCTGCTCGGAGAGGCCGAGGCGCTCTCCTCGCGGCTCACCCGGGTGCGGGCCGCCGTCGGCCGGGTGATCCTCGGGCAGGAGGAGGTGGTGGAGCAGGCGCTCGTCACCCTGCTGGCCGGCGGGCACATGCTGCTGGTGGGCGTTCCCGGCCTGGGCAAGACCAAGCTGGTGGAAACCCTGGGCACCGTGATGGGCCTCGATGCCCGCCGCGTTCAGTTCACCCCGGACCTCATGCCGTCGGACATCCTGGGTTCGGAGGTGCTGGAGGAGGCCGAGGGAGGCCGGCGCGCCTTCCGCTTCCTGCGCGGCCCCGTCTTCTGCCAGCTTCTCATGGCGGACGAGATCAACCGGGCCTCGCCCCGCACCCAGTCCGCGCTTCTCCAGGCCATGCAGGAGCGGAAGGTGGCGGTGGGCGGCCAGATCCTGGACCTTCCCGCCCCCTTCCACGTGCTGGCCACCCAGAACCCGATCGAGCAGGAGGGCACCTATCCCCTGCCCGAGGCCCAGCTCGACCGCTTCCTGCTGGAGATCGAGATCGGCTACCCCGACGAGGCCGCCGAGCGCGCCATGCTGCTGGCCACCACCGGCGCCCGCGAGGCCCGGCCGGAGGAAGCGCTGCGGGCCGAGGAACTGATCGCCGCCCAGGCCCTGATCCGCCGCCTGCCGGTGGGGGAGACCGTGCTCAATGCCATCCTCCGCCTGGTGCGCGGCGCCCGGCCGGACACCGCGACGCTGCCCGCCGTGAAGCAGCACCTCGCCTGGGGCCCCGGCCCCCGCGCCGCCCAGGCGCTGATGC
Organism: Muricoccus vinaceus; assembly: GCF_042433125.1. Lineage (NCBI taxonomy): Bacteria > Pseudomonadati > Pseudomonadota > Alphaproteobacteria > Acetobacterales > Roseomonadaceae > Muricoccus > Muricoccus vinaceus. The sequence continues at coordinate 192,419 of NZ_JBHLVZ010000005.1, forward strand.
TGGCGACAAGGGCGCGCGCCGTGCTGGACGGGCGGCTTTCCCCCAGCGTGGAGGACGTGCTGGCGCTGGCCGAGCCTATCCTGCGCCACCGCATGGCGCTGGGCTTCGCGGCGCGGGCGGACGGCGTGCAGCTTTCCGAGGTGATCGGCGCGCTGAAGGCCGATCTTGGCTAAGGGAGCGCCGGAGGCCGCGCTCGCCCTCCGGGCCGAGTCCGCCGGCGCGCGCCTGCCGCCCCTGGTGGTGGCCGCCGAGCGGGTGGCCGCCACGGTGATGCAGGGCGTGCATGGCCGCCGCCGCTCCGGCCAGGGCGACGCCTTCTGGCAGTTCCGGCCCTATCTGCCCGGCGACGACGCCGCCCGCGTCGACTGGCGGCAGAGCGCCAAGTCCGATCGCCTTTATCTTCGCGAAACCGAATGGGAATCCGCCCAGACCGTGGCGCTGTGGCGGGATTCCGCGCCCGGCATGGACTGGTCCGGCGCCGCCTCCCGGCCCACCAAGGGGGCGCGCGCCGACCTTCTCCTTCTCGCCCTCGCCTCCCTCCTGCTGCGGGGTGGGGAAAGGGTGCGCCTCCTGGGCGGCGGGCGCGGGCTGTCCGGGCGGGGCGCGCTTCCCGCGCTGGTCATGCGCCTCGGTGGCCAGTCCGGCCCGCCGGCCGACGAAAGCCTGCCCCGCCATGCCCGCGCCGTGCTGTTCGGCGATTTCCTGGCCCCCTTGCCGGACCTCCGCGCCACCCTCGCGCCGCTGGCCGCCGCCGGGGTGCGCGGCACCCTCGTGACGCTGCGCGACCCGGCAGAGGAAACCCTGCCCTATGGCGGCCGCATCCGCTTCGAGCCGCTGGACGGCACCGACCCCGCGCTGGTGCCGCGCGTGGAGGGGATCCGCGCCCTTTACGAGGAGCGCATGGCGGCCCACCGCGAGGGCCTCTCGGCACTGGCGGCCTCGCTGGGCCTGCGCGTCCTGTTCCACCGCACCGACCATCCGCCGGAGGCGGCGCTGATGGCGCTCTGGCAGGCCCTGGCCCCGCAGGGGGCGCGCTGAGGTGGGCGCGCTTTCCTTCACCGCTCCCTGGCTGCTGCTGGCGCTGGCCGCCCTGCCCGCCCTGTGGTGGCTGCTGCGCGTCACCCCGCCCACGCCCCGCCGCCAGTCCTTCCCGCCCGCGCGCTTCCTGCGCGACCTCCCGGCGGTGGAGGAAACCCCGTCCCGCACGCCGTGGTGGCTGCTGCTGCTGCGGCTTGCGGCGGCGGCGCTGATCATCCTCGGCCTCGCGCGCCCCATCTGGAACGCCGCGGCCGGCGATCCCGAGGAAGGCCCGCTGCTGGTGGTGCTCGACAATGGCTGGGCCGCCGCCGCCGACTGGCCGGACCGCGTGGCGGCGGCCGGTGCCGCGCTGGACACCGCCGCCCGGGCCGGGCGCCGCGCCGCCCTTCTCGCCACCGCTCCCAGCGCGACAGGGGAGCCGCCCCGCCCCACCGGCTGGATGCCCGCCGAGGAAGCGCGCGCGCGCCTCGCCGCCCTGCGCCCGCAGCCCTGGGCGCCGGACCGGCCCGCCGCGCTGGGCGCCCTGAACGCCTGGCGCACGGAGGGCTTCGCGAGCCTTTACGTGACGGACGGCCTGTCCCATGGCCCCGACGACGGCGCGGCGCTGCTGGCGGCGCTGGCCGCCGCCGGGCCGCTCCAGGTGGCGCGCGGGGCGCCGGGTGCCGCCCGCGTCCTGCTGCCGCCGCGCGCCGAGGCCGACCGCCTCGTGCTCGGCCTCCGCCGCCCGCCGGGGGGAGAGGCCGGGGAGGCCGGGGTGCTGGCGATGACGCCCGATGGGCGCGCCCTCGGCCGCGCCGTGTTGCCCCTGGCCGCGGGGGCGACGGAGGCGGAGGGGGCCCTGGAGCTGCCGATCGAGATCCGCAACAGCGTCACCCAGCTTTCCCTCGAGGGCACCGCCCCCGGCGCGGCCGGCACCGTTCTGCTCGACGAGCGCTTCCGCCGCCGCCCCGTCGGCCTGCTGGCGGCGCAGGAGGAGGCGGCGGACACCCCCCTCACCGGCTCCCTGTACTACCTGGACCGCGCCCTTTCCCCCACCGCAGAGATCCGCCGCGGCACGCTGGAGCAGCTTCTCTCGCGCCGCCTCGCGGTGCTGGTGCTGGCCGACCGCCCGCTGGCCGACGGCCCGGAGGTCGAGGCGGTGACCCGCTTCGTGGAGGGCGGCGGCCTGTTGCTCCGCTTCGCCGGGCCGCGCCTCGCGGAACGGGGCGACGCCTTGCTGCCCGTGCCTCTGCGCGCCGGGGAGCGCGCGCTGGGCAGCGCCCTGTCCTGGGAGCGCCCGCAGACGCTGGCCGCCTTCCCGGAGGGCAGCCCCTTCGCCGGCCTGACGCCGCCGCCCGAGGTGACCGTCACCACCCAGGTCCTGGCCGAGCCCATCCCCCGCCTGGCCGAGCGCAGCTGGGCCCGCCTGTCGGACGGCACGCCCCTGGTCACCTTCGAGAACCGCGGCGCGGGGCGGATCGTGCTGTTCCACGTCACCGCCAATGCCGACTGGTCGGACCTGCCGCTCTCGGGCCTCTACATCGACATGCTCCGCCGCATCGTGGCGCTGTCCTCCGGCGTGGCCGGGGGGGAAAGCGCCGCCACCCTCGCGCCGATCGAGACGCTGGACGGCTTCGGGCGCCTCGGCGCCCCGCCGCCCGCCGCCGGGCCGCTGGCCGCCGCCCAGCTCGACGCAACCACCCCCGGCCCGCGCAACCCGCCCGGTTGGTACGGCACGCCCGGCGAGGGCGGCGAGCGGCGCGCGCTGAACCTTTCGGCCCATCTGCCCGCCCCCGCCGCCATGGCCCCGGCCCCTTCCGGCGCGCGGGAAGGCCGCATCGGCGGCGTGCCGCCGGAACGCGACCTTGGCCCCTGGCTGCTGGCCGCGGCCCTGGTGCTGCTGGCGCTGGACCTGCTGCTCTCGCTGCAAAGCCGCGGCCTGGGCCTGCGCGCCCGCGCGGCGGCGGTGGCGCTCGCGCTGCTGCTGCCGGGCACGGCCATGGCACAGGGCGTTCCCGCCGAAGGCGCCGCCGCCCTGGCCACCCGCCTGGCCTATGTGGTGACCGGCGACGCGCAGGCGGACGAAACCTCCCGCCAGGGCCTGACCGGCCTGTCCGACTACGTGAACCGCCGCACCGCCGCCGGCCTCGCCGAACCCGCGGCGCTCCGTCCCGGCCGGGACGACCTGTCCTTCTATCCCCTGCTCTACTGGGTGGTGCTGCCCGAGGCCCCCGCGCCGGACGCCGCGGCCGTGGGCGCGCTGAACGCCTTCATGCGCCAGGGCGGCATCATCGTCTTCGACACGCGCAACGAGGGCTCGGGCGAGGGCGTCTCGCTGGGCGCCGACGCCGCGCTGCGCCGCCTCACCCGCAACCTCCAGGTGCCGCCGCTGGCGCAGCTGCCCGAGGACCACGTCCTCAAACGCGCCTTCTACCTGCTGCCCGACCTGCCCGGCCGCTATGCCGGCGGCCCCGTCTGGATCGCGCGCGACACCGACCGCGCGAATGACAGCGTGTCCCCCGTGATCATCGGCGGGCACGACTGGGCGGCGGCCTGGGCCGTGGATGGGCGCGGCAACAATCCCTATGCCGTCATGCCCGGCGGCGCGCGGCAGCGGACGCTGGCCTACCGCTTCGGCGTCAACCTCGTGATCTACGCGCTGACCGGCAACTACAAGGGCGACCAGGTGCACGTGCCGGCCATTCTGGAGCGGCTCGGCAACTGATGACCCGCTCCCTCTCCTCCATCGACCTCGCGCCCATCCTGCCGCACTGGCTGCTTCTGGCGCTGGCCGTGCTGGCGGTGCTGGCGCTGGTGCCCGCGCTGGTCCGCCGCGCGCGCGGCGCCTGGTGGCGGGCGCTGGCCTTCCTGCTCATCCTCGGCGCCATCGCCAACCCGCGCCTCGTGCAGCAGACGCGCGAGGTGCGGCCCGACATCGCGCTGCTGGCGGTGGACAACTCCGCCTCCACCGACGTCGCCGGGCGCCAGGCCGCGATCGCGAGCGCCCGGGTCGCCATCGAGGCACGCGCCGGCCGCCTGCCCGACCTGGAGCTTCGCACCGTGACGGCGGAGGAAGGTGGCAGCCAGGGCACGCGGCTGTTCGCCGCCATCGAGCGGGGCCTCGCCGACATCCCGCGCGCGCGGCTGGCGGGCGTGATCGCCCTGACCGACGGCCAGGTGCACGACGCGCCGCGCGACCTCGGCGCCGAGGCGCCCCTTCACGTGCTGCTTCCCGGCCGCGCGGGCGAGGTGGACCGGCGGCTGCGCATCATCGAGGCCCCGGGCTTCGGCATCGTCGGGCGCGGCGTGGAGCTGCGGCTGGTGGTCGAGGACCTGGGCGCCACCTCCGGCGGTGCCGCGCCCCTGCGCCTGACCATCCGCCGCGACGGCAGCGCGCCGCGCACGGAAAGCGTGCAGCCCGGCCGCGAGCAGCGCATCGCCGTTCCCATCGAGCGCGGCGGCCCGAGCGTGATCGAGATCACGGCCGAGGAGCGGCCGGGCGAGGTCTCCACGCTCAACAACACCGCGGTCGTCACCGTGAACGGCGTGCGCGACCGGCTGCGCGTGCTGCTCGTGAGCGGGGAGCCCCATGCCGGCGAGCGCACCTGGCGCCGCCTGCTGAAGGCCGACCCCAACGTCGATCTCGTTCATTTCACCATTCTCCGCCCGCCGGAGAAGGACGACCTGACGCCGCTGAACGAGCTGGCGCTGATCGCCTTTCCCGTGCGCGAGCTGTTCCAGCAGAAGCTGCGCGAGTTCGACCTGATCGTCTTCGACCGCTTCTCCAACCGCGGCATCCTGCCGCCGCAATACCTGCGCAACATCGCCGAGCACGTGCGCCAGGGCGGGGCGCTGCTGATGTCGGTGGGGCCGGAGTTCACCGGCGGGGGGTCGCTGGCCAACACGCCGCTCGGCGCCGTGCTGCCCGCCCGCCCCCTGCCCGGAGGCCAGGCGCTGCTGGAGGCTCCCTTCCGCGCACAGGTCAGCGAGACCGGCCTGCGCCATCCCGTGACCGAGGGGCTGACCGGCGCCAATGCCACGGCCGCCGCTGCGGCCAGCTGGGGCCGCTGGTACCGCATGCTGCGCGCCGAGCCGCGCGGTGGCGCCAGCATCATGAATGGCCCCGACGGCAACCCGCTGCTGCTGCTGGACCGCGTGGGCGAGGGCCGCGTGGCCCTTCTGCTGTCGGACCAGATCTGGCTGTGGTCGCGCGGCCATGACGGCGGGGGCCCCCAGGCGGAGCTGCTGCGCCGCATCGCCCACTGGCTGATGCGCGAGCCCGAGCTGGAGGAGGAGGACCTGACCGCCTCCATCGCGCAGGGCCGGCTCACCGTCACGCGCCGCAGCCTGGCCGATGCCCCGCCCCCGGGGATCACGATCACCGCGCCGGACGGCACCGTGACGCGCCACGCGCCGGAGCGCCGCGAGGGCGGCCGCGCGATGGTGGAGTTGCCCGCTGACCGCGCCGGCGTCTGGGCCGCCACCGATGGCACCCGCACCGCCTTCGCCGCCGCCGAGGCCGCGAACCCGCCGGAAATCGCGGACCTGCGCGCCGATCCCGCGCGGGTGCAGCCCGCCGTGCAGTCCTCCGGCGGTGCCGCCCGCTGGATCGGGGACGGCAGCGGCCTGCCGGACATCCGCCGCACCTCCGCCGGCCGCGACGCCGCCGGTCCCGGCTGGATCGGGCTGGTGCGCCGCGAGGATCACACCGTGACGGGCATCTCCGCGCTGCCGCTCCTGCCACCCTGGCTGGCGCTGCTGCTGGTGCTCGGCGTGGCGGTGATGGCCTGGCGCCGGGAGGGGCGCTGAGCGGGAAGCGGTGAAGTTCGGGTTCCGGAGCGATACTGAACCGACACGGCTTTCGAGTTGTTTTCCGCAACGATGATCGGGCCGAGCCGCTTTTCCCGGCATTCCCCGGCGGCTGCCCGTCTCGACCGTTGCGGTAACGCAACAATGCATCGCGCCCCGCCTCGCCAAATCGTGCGGCAAGGTCGCCCACCGCATTAACCGAGTTAGGCGCTTGGTTATCGGCGTTCCGTCACACGAAACACCCGCGGTGGCTCCCGCCACCCGGCTGGAGAGAACCATGCGATCCCCAACCCTGGCCCTTGCGCTCTCGTGCTTCCTGGTGCCGGCGGCCGCCTCGGCGGCCCCGGTGCTCTACGAGGCCGTCCTCGCTCCCGCGAACAACTCCGGTGTCACCGGCACGGCCAGCTTCAGCCTCGACGGCGACATCCTGTCCTTCAGCCTCGTGGCGAACAACGTTGTGGCGAACCAGCCCCACCTGCTGCACGTCCACGGCAAGGACATCGCCCCCAGCGTTCCCTTGGATACCCCGGCGCCGCCGCCGCCGGTTCCGCCCAACGGGGACCTCGACAACAACGGCGTGGTGACCACGCCCGAGGCGATCGCCCAGATCGGCCCCGTCATTCTTTCCCTCGCGCAGCACGCGCCCGGCACCAAGGCGGAGCTGCTCGGGGTAACCGCCGCGGCGACGACGCTGATCTACAACGCCACCTTCGACCTCAGCCAGAACGTGACGGAGCCCGGCTTCACGCGGGCGGACCTGCTGCCGCTCGACTTCCGCGTCTTCGACATGCATGGCGGCTTCATCCCGAGCGGAGCGGGCGCCAGCACCTATGACGTGAACCTGCCCGTGGCGGCGGGCGCCATCCAGCTCGTGGCCGTGCCCGAGCCCGCTTCGATGACGCTGATGCTGAGCGGCATCCTCGGCCTCGGGGTGGCGCATCGCCGGCGCAAGGCGCGGGGCGCGCGGGCCGCCTGAACCGGCCTCGTTCCGCCGCGGCCCGGCCGCGGCGGAACGGTTTTCGTCAGGCCTCCTCCACCCCGCACCAGTCGGCGATGAAGGCGGCGATGGACAGCGTCGTCCGCCGGAGCAGCGCGAGGTCCGTCCGCTCGTCGAAGCCGTGGTTGCCCTCGCCGCCCGGCCCGTAGCAGAGCGCGGGCATGGCGTAGTAGCGCCCGTAATAACGCGTGTCGTTCACCGCCGTGGAGAGCCGCTCCTCCATCGGCGCGCCGAAGCTGGCCTCGTGCGCCGCGGCCAGCACGCGCTCCGCCTCGCTGCCGGGCTCCTGCACGAAGCCGTCCGCCTGGAAGCCGTGCCACGTCACCTCCGGCGGGTTGTTCGCCAGAAAGGCATCGCCCGCCCGCGCATCGGACACGCAGCGTTCCACCCCTGCCATCACCTCCGCCACCTCCATCGAGGGGGTGAGCCCGATGCGGCAATCCACCTCGCACCAGGCGGGCGTGGAAGAGGCCCAGTCACCGCCACGGATCACGCCCGGGTTGAACTTGATGGGGTTGCGCACGGCGCCGAAGGAAGGGTCCTCCTTCGCCCGCTCGTTCAACGCCGCCGTGTGGTCCTGCAGCGCACGGATCAGGTGCATGGCCGAGAGGATCGCATTGGTGCCGGCATCGGCGACCGCGACGTGCACGGGCACGCCGCGCACGCGCAGGCGGAACCACAGCGTGCCCGTGTGCGCGCGCGTGATGGTGCCGGCCGTCGGCTCCGGGATCAGGCAGGCATCGGCGCGGTAGCCGCGCAGCAGGGTGGCCAGCGCGCCGTTGCCGGTGCTTTCCTCCTCCGTCACCGTCTGCAGGTGCACGTCGCCCGCGGGGGCCAGCCCGGCCTCGCGCAGCGCGTCCATGGCGAAGATCATGGCGGACACGCCCGCCTTCATGTCGTTCGCGCCGCGGCCGTAGAGCCAGCCGTCGCGCACCACCCCGGCATAGGGCGGATGCGTCCACATCTCCGCCGGGCCTTCCGGCACCACGTCGATATGCCCTTGCAGGATCAGGCTGCGCCCGCCCGCGTTCCGCGCCCGCTTCGTGGCCACCACCTGCACGGAGCCGGCGGGATCGGTGCCGACCATGGGCGCCGCCTTCTCGTGCGCCTCGAGCGGCACGTCGGCCAGGGTGAAGCGGTCCACCTGATATCCGCGCGCCGCCATGCCGCGCGCGATCCAGTCCTGCAGCGGCGCCTCCCGTCCGCGCAGGCTCGGGAAGCGCACGAGGTCGGCGAGGAACCCTGTTTGTGCCTCGAAGTTCCGGTCCACCGCGGCGCGCAGGCGATCGAGCATCATGGGGTCTGGCAAGTCGGTGCGTCCTTTGCGCTGGAAACGAAGCGCGCATCTTTCGCCCCCTGGCGCACGCGCGCCAGCCCCCGGACCGGGGCTAGGGCGCCGCCACCGTCACCTCCAGGCGCATGCGCGGGTGGATGCCGCAGAAGGCGACGTATCGCCCGGCGGTTGGAATGCGCCAGGTCACGGTCTGCCCGGGGTCCTGGATGCCGCTGTTGCGCTGAAGCTCGGGGGAATCGATGCGGATGTTGTGCGCGGTGGTGTCGTCGTTCACGATCTCCAGCGTGCCGCCGGGCGTCAGCGCCACGCGCAGCGGGGCGAACTGGCGGTTCTTCTGCGACACCCGCGCCCGCGCCACGGGGGTGAGGCCCGGCGGCGGGGCGGGCGCGACGGGCGGCGTCGCCATTTCCGGCAGGGCGGCGTCGGGCGCGCTGGTCAGGGTGTTGAGGAAGGCGATCAGGTCCGCCCGCTGCGCCGGGTCCAGCGAAAGACGCCGCGGCAGTTCCGGCGGCAGGGTCGGGCGGTCGGCGACCCCCGCGGCATAGTGCTCGATCACCGCCTCGATGGTCGGGATGGAACCGTCGTGCATGAAGGGCGCGCGCCGCATCGCCTCGCGCAGGGTGGGCGTCTTGAAGGCGCGGTCGGCGCGGGCCAGCCCGAGCACCGGCCCGCGCCCGAGATCCGGCGCGACGCCCGGCCGGTCCGGCAGGCCGATGTCGTAGAAGGCGTGGTCGGTGAAGGCCCAGCCCTCGTGGCAGTTGGCGCAGCCGGCGGGGCCGTGGAACAGCGACAGCCCGCGCCGCTCCGCCGGGCTCAGCGCGGCGTTGTCGCCGTCCACCCAGGCGTCGAAGCGGGTGCGGGGGGAAACCAGCGTGCGCTCCCAGGCGGCGAGCGCGCGCACCAGGTTGTCCTTGCTCACGGCCGGGGACGCGCCGGGGAAGGCGGCGGCGAAGGCCGAGCGCCAGCCGGGGTCGCCGGCCATGCGCTCCACCAGCGTGCCCAGCGGCTGGCCCATCTCCTCATGCGCCTCGATGGGGGCGGCGGCCTGCGCCTCCAGCCCCTCCGCCCGCCCGTCCCAGAACAGGAAGGGCGCCCAGGCCAGGTTCCAGATGGTGGGCGAGCGCCGCGCCAGCGCCTTGCCTCCGGCGCCGCGTGCCAGCGGCAGGCCGTCGCTGAACCCATGCGCCGGCTGGTGGCAGCTCGAGCAGGACATGGTGCCGGTGGAGGAGAGCGACGGGTCGAAGAACAGCCGCCGGCCGAGCTGCGCGCGCGCCGCCGTGGTGGGGTTGTCGGACGGGGGTGGCGGCATCTCGGCCGGGCGGCGATAGGCCGCGCGCAGGGCCGCGACCTCCGCCGCCGAACCCGCATCGGCCGAACCGGCGGGCGGGGCCAGCGCGAGGAGGCTCGCGGCCGAGAGCAGCGCGAGCGCCCCCGCCAGCAGCCCGTCGAGAAGGCGCGTCCTCACCGCCAGCGCAGGGCCGCGTGCTCGAAGCGGCCCACGGCGGCGATCAGCTCCGTCACGCCCATCACCGGGGCCGCGGGGGGCCGCGCCGTGGGCCATACCGGGCGCAGGTCGGCCAGGGCCGATTGCAGCTCCGCCCAGTCGCGCGCGCCCTGGGGGCCGGCGCGGAGCGCGGCGGCGTTGCGGTTCAGCAGCGCCTCCGCTTCCAGCAGGAAGCCGCGTCCGTCCTGGTATTCCACCACATTGGCCAGTCGCCCGTCCTCGATCGCCGCCTCGTACTCGGCGGCGGCGGAGCGCATGGTGCGGGCGGCCACCTCGGCCACGAAGCCGGGCGCGTTCCGCACGCGGGCGGGCAGGCCGGCGACCCAGGCCCGGTCCACCCGGGCGATGGCGTCGCGATAGGCCGCCTCCATGCCCGCGCCGCCCCGCTTGGCCCTCGCGCGGTTGGACAGGGTTTCCAGCGCCGCCGCGAAGCCCGGCGCCCGCCGGCGCAGCAGGTCGGGGCGGAGGTCGTCGTAGATCTCCTCGCGCGGGTGGAGGAAGTGGAACACCGCGTCATCCCAGGCACCGGCGCGGGCCAGTTCCATCCCCACGGCCAGGTGCCCGCGCACGAGCATCAGCCGCCCGGCATAGGCGACATCGGGCGTGGCGCCGAAGGTGATCCCGCCCTCGCCGCCTTCGCCTCCCTCACCGCCCTCGGAAGCCGCGGGGGTGCCGTGGGCATGGGCGGGCGGCGTGGCGGGAGCGGCTGCCGGCGCGGGAATGGCCGGTGCCACGGGCACGGCGCTGGCTGGTGCCGGGGGCGTGGCGGGCGCGACGGCGGCGGGCGCCGCCGGTGCGACCACCACCGGCGGGACAGGGGCCGGGGCGGGTGCCGGGGCAGCGGCAGGGGCACCCGGCGCGGCACCGGGGAACACCACGGGCAGGTCGCCCGGCGGCGGCTGCGGCGCGGGCACCGCGCTGGATGGGATTTCGGGCGGGATCTCGGGCGCTGCTGCGACGGGCGCAGGCTGCGGCGCCGGCGGGGCAGCGGGGGCGGCGGCCGGCGCCTCGGGCGCCTGCCCCTGGAACATCACCGGCACATCCGCCGGCGGCTCGGAGTCGGGGATGGCCTCCGGCGCGATGGCCGGGGCGGCCTGCCCCTCCTGCGCCACGGGGGCGGCCCCGCCGGCCGGCTGGGCCAGGACCGGGGGCACCGGAGCACCCGCCAGGGCGAAGGCCCCCACGCCGACCCAGAGCCGCAACGGGCCGAAACGCACGGCACCAGACCGCACTGGGCCACTCCCCATGAACAAATCCTCCTGGCAGGCTGCGAATGATGATCGTCTGCATTCCCAATGTGCTGTCCCCGGACAGCCTCGGCAAGCTGCGCGCCCTGCTGAGCCGCTCCGCGTTCGGCGACGGTGCCGCGACGGCCGGCTGGCACGCGCGCACCGTGAAGAACAACGAGCAGGCCGACCCGCTCGACCCCTTCGCGCGGGAGGCCGGGGACATCGCCCTGGCGGCGCTGGAGGCGAACGAGGTGTTCCGGGCCGCCGTGCTGCCCCGCCGCCTGCGCGCCCCGCTGCTGTCCCGCACCACGCCGGGCCGCACCTACGGCACCCATGTGGACGACGCCGTGATGGGCGGCGGCGCCCCCTCGGACCCGCGCGGCGAGGCGCCGCTGCGGGCCGACATCGCCGTCACCCTGTTCCTGTCCGACCCCGACGGCTACGAGGGCGGCGAGCTGGTGATCGAGACCACGGCGGGGGAGATGGCGGTGCGGCTCGCGGCGGGGGAGGCGGTGGCCTACCCCGCCGGCACCCTGCACCGCGTCGCCCCCGTCACCTCCGGCGAGCGCCTGGTGGCCGCCACCTGGGCGCAGAGCCTGGTGCGCGACCCCGCGGCGCGGGAAATCCTGTTCGACCTGGACACCGCCCGGCGCGACCTTTTCGCCCGCGAGGGCAAGTCGCGCGCCTTCGACCTGCTGGCCAAGTCGCGCGCCGCGCTGCTGCGCCGCTGGGCCGAACCATGAACATTCGCGGGGGCCAGGGCCTTACGCCGACCGGGCCGGCGCACCAGATTTCGGGCATGCGCCGCGCCCTCCTCCCCGCCCTCGCCCTTTCGCTCCTCGGCCTCGCCGGCTGCGCCACGGGGCCCAGCCTCAGCGATCGCCTGTCCAGCTATGTCGGCCGCTCGGAGCTGGAGCTGGTGCAGGCGCTCGGCGTGCCCACGCGCAGCTACGAGACGGGCGGGCAGAAGTTCGTGGCCTATGAGGAGCAGCGCACCGTGGCCCTGCCCGGCGGCTTCGCGGGCGGCCCCTTCTACGGGCCCTATGGCCGCGGCTTCTACGGCGGCGGCTTCGCTTCCCTGGGCAACACCTATGTCCCCGTGCAGTGCGACGTGACCTTCGCCCTGCACGAAGGCCGGGTGGCTTCCTTCACCTATCGCGGCCAGGGCTGTGCCTGACCCGGGGGGCGGCGGGAGTGGCCGCGGCCGCTCTCTGCCGCTATAGGCAAGGGGCCATGCGCCGCCCCTCATCCTCCTCCCTTCCGGCTCCCCTCCTGGCCATGCTCCTGGCCGGGCCGGTGCTGGCCACCCTCGCGGGCCCGGCCCTGGCGCAGGGGATCGGGCGCAGCGCGCCGGCCCCCGCGGGCGCGCCCGCCGTCCGCCCGCCGCCGCCCGCCCTTCCGGGCCTGGCCGGGCGGCGCGCGCCCGAGCCCATCCCCGCCGAAACGCCCAGCGCCAGCCTTTCGCCCAACGCCGCGCTGTTCGATGCCATCACCCGCGGCGACCTCCCCGCCGCTCGCGAGGCCATGGCGCGCGGCGCGGACCTGAACAGCCGCAACCAGCTCGGCCTCACCCCGGTGGACGCCGCCGTGGACCAGGGGCGGAACGAGATCGTCTTTTATCTGCTGTCCGCCCGCGGCAGCGCCGGCAGCGGCCCGACCTTCGCGCCCACCGAGCCCGCGCCGCCGCCCGCCGCCACGCGCCGTGGCCGCGCCGGGCGCGAGGCGCCCCTCTCCAGCGCCGCGGTGCCGGAGACCGGGGAGGACGCGCCCGCCCGCCCCTCCGGCCCGCTCAGCGAGCCGCCGCGCCGCGGGGCCGGCGCCGCCGCCCCCGTCGCCCTGCGGGCGCGGCTCTTCGCCGGGGACGGCGGATCGCCCCGGCCCGAGATCGGCTTCCTCGGCTTCGATGCCGGCCGCCCGGCGGGCGCCGAGCCCCTCCCCGAGGCCGCGCAGCAGGCCACCCCCCGCAGCTATGGCCGTGGCCGCGGCCGCCGCTGAGAGCGCGGACGCCGGCTTGCCCGCCACGGGGGACGAGCTTTCCTCCGGCCCGCTCGTGGTCATCGCCGTGGGCGGGGTGGCCTGCGCCCTGCCGCAGGCGGCCGTTCGCGCCCTCCTGCCCCTGCCGCACCTCGATGCCCCGCCCGGCCTGCCGGCGCCGCTCGCGGGCTTCCTGAACCTTGGCGGCACGGCCGTGCCGGTGGTGGACCTGGCCCGCCTGCTGGGTCTGCCGCCGGGCGAGCCGCACCCCTACCGCCACCTTGTCCTGCTTCACGGCAACCGCGCCCTGCTGGTGGACCGCGCGGCGGATGTGCTGCCGCCGGGCCAGCCGATCCGCCCGGTGGAGCCCGGCCGCTCGCTCAACGGCCTCAACACCGGCGTGCTTGAGGTGGGTGATGACGCCGTCCACCTGCTGGACCCCACCCGCCTTCTTCTCGCCGAGGAAGCCGCGACGCTGGACGACCTGGCCCGGCAGGCGAGGCTGCGGACCGCCCGCTGGGCCGCCACGCCCGCCCCATGAGCCCCGCCGCATGAGAGGCCCCGCGGATGCGGCCTTTCCCGCGCTGAAGCGGCTGGTCATCGCCCGCACCGGCCACGCCTATTACGAGGAAAAGGACGCCGCCCTGTGGGAGCGCCTGCGCCGCCGCATCCTGGCCAGCGGCGCGGGCGACGCCGCCAACTATCTTTCGCTGCTGGAGCGGGACGAGGCCGAATGGAACGCGCTCGAGGCCGAGGTGACGATCGGGGAAACCTTCTTCTTCCGTGACGCCGCCCAGTTCGATGCCCTGCGCGACACCATCCTGCCCGCGCTGATCGCACACCGCGCGGCGGAGCGCCGGCTGCGGATCTGGTCCGCCGGCTGCTCCTCGGGGGCGGAGGCCTATTCGGTCGCGATCCTGCTCCGCCGCCTGCTGGGCGAGGCGCACCGCAACTGGCGCATCAGCATCCTCGGCACCGACATCAACGAGAGGGCCCTGGCCACCGCCCGCGCCGCCTGCTTCAGCCCCTGGGCGCTGCGCGGCATGACCGCCGCCGACCGCGACCGCGACTTCCTGCCGGCCGAGGGCGGCCGCTCGTGGCAGCTCCGCCCGGAACACCGAACCACCGCCCGCTTCGAGCGGGGCAACCTGCTGGACCTGCTGACCAACAGCCTGCCGGCGGGCATGGCCGGATTCGACCTTATCCTGTGCCGCAACGTCCTGATCTACCTGGCCCGCGCGCAGGTTTCCGCCATCGTGCGCGCGCTCGGCGGGCGGCTGGCGCAGCAGGGCTGGATGCTGCTGGGCCATTCGGAGCCCGACCCCGCCTTCAGCGGCTTTCTCCGCCCGGTGTCCCTGCCCGGCACCATTGCCTGGCGCCCCCTCGCGGCAACGCCGCCGGGCGCCCGGCCGCAGGCGCCGCCTTTGCCGACGCCCGCCGCGGCGATGCCCGTGCCCCGGCCCGCGTCCTGGCCCACGCCCCGGCCCGCGCCGGCACGTACCTGGGCGCCGGGTCCGCCTCCGCTCGTGGCGCCTCCGCCGGCAGCCTTGCCCGGCCCATCCGCCGGCGTCACGGCCTTGGCGAAGCGGCCCGCCGCCGCGGCCCTGGACCGCGCGCGGGCCGAGGCGGATTCGGGCGCGCTGGAATCCGCCCGCGCGACCCTGCGCGAGGCGCTGCGCGAGCATCCCACCACCGCCGCCCTGCACCACCTGGACGGGCTGGTCGCCCGCGCCCTGGGCGACCCTGCGGCCGCCGAGGCCGCGCTGCGCCGGGCGCTCTATCTCGACAGCGCCTTCGTCGCGGCGCACTACCATCTCGGCCTGCTGCTGCTTGACCGCGGGGCGGCGGGGGCGGCCCGGCGCAGCATCGCCAATGCCGGCCGGCTTGCCGGCGCCCTGTCCGGGGAAACGCCGCTGGAGGAAGGGGACGGGATGACGGCGGAAACCCTGCTCGCCCTCACCCGGCGCCACCTGGCCGAGGACCCGGGCTGATGGCCTTGCGGTTCCTTCCCGACCCCGGCCTTCTCGGGCAGCTCGACCCCGCCCGCACCGCGCGCCTGATGGAGGAGCGCACCCGCCTCCTCGCACGGCGCGGCGGCCATTCCGCGGCCGGCGCGGCGCCCCCGGTCCTGCCGCCGGTTCTGCTGGTGGCGCTCGGCGCCGAGCTTTATGGCCTGCCGCTGGACCGCGTGGCGGAGGTGCTGCCGGCCGAGCCGCCCTGCGCTTTGCCCGGAAGCCCGCCCGAGGTTCTGGGCCTGCGCGCCCGCGCCGGGCGGCTGCACGCCCTGCTGGACCTGGCGCCGCTGCTCGGCCTCCCGCCCGGGTGGGAGGGGGCACGGCAGGGCGGCCACGACGTGCTGCTGCGCCCCCGCCCCGGCGCGCGGCGGCTGGCCCTTCGCGTCGATCGCGCGCTTTCCGCCGTCTCGCCCCTTCCCTTGCCCCAGGATGCGCCCCCCGGGGGTGCCGTCGCCTTTCGCGCCACCATGCCGGCCGCGGAAGCCGGTGCCCCGATCCTGGCGGTGCTCGACCTCGATGAACTCCTGCGGTCCCATGCCGCATCCCCAGCCGGAGCCTGAACCCGCGTGTCCATCACCAACCGCGCCCTGCTGGGTTTCGTGACGCTGACGCTGCTGACCATCGCCCTCGGGCTCTGGTCGCTCGACCAGTTCGAGACGGTGCGCAACGCCAGCCAGAGCGTCTCCAGCCGCGATGTCTCCGTCACGCGGCAGGTGGCCCGCATCCGCGACGCCCAGACCGACATGCGCGACACGCGCGCGCGCATCATGATCTCCTTTCTCGGGCGGCACGCGGCGCCCGGCCCGAACAACGGCCCCGTGCCCATCCCCGAATGGCAGCGCTCCTCCGCCGGCATGGCCACCCGCCTGAACGCCGCCCTGGCCGCGGCCCAGGGCTTTGCCGCCCAGGCCGTCGCCCCGGACCGGCAGGCGGGGTGGCGGCAGGTGGTGGCGGGCCTGAACGAGGCCAGCGGTTCCCTCGCCCGCTACCGCGAGCGCGTGGACGCCAAGCTGCGTTCGGTGCAGGCCGACGACCTGCCCGCCGTCATGGAGGCCGAGCCCGGGGTCGCCGCCGCCGCGCTGGACCTGGACGATGTGGTGGCGCGCGTCGAGACCGCGATGGAGCACCTTTCCGCCGTCGGGCAGGCGCGGGTGGACAGCATCGCCGAGAAGGCGCGCACGCTGATCCTGATGGGCATGGGGGCGGCCGTGCTCGTGGCCATCCTCGTCTCCGCGCTGGTGCGCCGCGCCATCGCCCGCCCGCTGGAGGACATGATGGAGTTCGTCCAGCGCATCGGCCGGGGCGAGCTGGCGGGCGCCCCCGCGCGGGAAGGGCAGGACGAGTTCGGCCGCCTCGGCACCACGCTGAACCGGATGGTGGAAGGCCTGCGCGACCTTGCGCGGCAGAGCCGCGACGCGACGCACCAGCTGGATGCCGCGACGGCCGAGATCCGCGCCAGCACCCAGCAGCAGGCCGCGAGCGTGGAGGAGCAGCTCGCCGCCGTGCAGGAAACCGCCGCCACGGTGGACGAGATCACCCATTCCGGCGCCCGCATCGGCCAGCGCGCGCAGGAGGTGATCGCCGCCGCCCAGGCCACCGTCCGCTCCAGCGACGAGGGCCTGCGCGCCGCCGCCGAGACGGTGGCCGCCATGGACAAGATCCGCGAGCAGGCCGAGCGCGTGGCCGGCAACATCGTGGCGCTGAGCGAGAAGACCCAGGCCATCGGCGAGATCACCGCCACGGTGAACGACATCTCCGAGCGCAGCCACCTGCTGGCGCTGAACGCGGCGATCGAGGCCGCCGCCGCCGGGGAGGCCGGCCGCTCCTTCTCGGTGGTCGCCGCCGAGCTGAAGTCGCTGGCCGACCAGGCCAAGGAGGCGACGGCGCAGGTGCGCGCCAATCTCGGCGACATCCAGCGCGGCATCAACGCCTCCGTGATGCTGACGGAGGAGGCGGTGAAGCGCGCCGCCACCGGGCGCGAGCGCACGGCCAGCAGCCAGGACACCATCCGCGAGATCACCGCCAGCGTTCAGGAGGCGGTGCAGACCTTCCAGCAGATCGTCGCCAGCACCAACCAGCAGCAGCTCGGCATCGAGCAGGTGATGGGCGCGCTGACCAACATCCGCCAGGCCAGCGAGCAGACCGCCGTCGGCACGCGCCAGCTGGACCAGGCGGCCGCGGACATGGCGGGGCTCAGCCGGGGCCTGGTCCAGCTCGCCGACCGCTACCGGATCTAGGGCCGCACCGAGGCGCCCCGGGCATGTCCGATTTCAGGGCGGAGCTGCTGGCGGCCTTCGCCGCCGAGCACCGCGAGCACCTCGCCGCCATCCGCGCCGCCCTCGCGGCCGAGGACGCGGAGGGGAGCGCGACGCTCGGCCCCGCCACCCTCCGCGACGTCTTCCGCCGCGCCCATTCCCTCAAGGGCGCCGCCCGCGCCGTGGACCTCGCGGGGCTGGAGGCCGTGGCCCACCGGCTGGAAACCCTGCTGGCCCAGGCCGGAGAAGACGCGGGCGGGGCCGATGCCCGCCTGCCCGCTCCCTTCGTGGCCCTGCTGCACCGCGGCCTGGACGCCATCGAGGCCCAGGCGGCCGCCATGGAGGCGGGCGCGCCCCTGCCGCCGCTGGAGGCGGTGCTGGCCGCGCTGGACGGCGCGCCGGTGGCCAGCCCCTCCGCGCCTCCGCCCGGCACGGCACCGCCGCCGTCCCTCCCGCCCGAGGCCGCTCCTCCGGCCACCCCACCGGCCACCCCACCGGCTACCCCACCGGCTACCCCACTGGCCGCCGAGGCGCTCCCGCCCGAAAGCCACCTCCGCGTGGAAGGCGCCCGCGTCGAGCGCCTTTCCGCCGCCACCGCCCGGCTGAGGGCCTTGCTGGGCCGCCAGGACACCACCGCCGCGCTCCGCGCCCTTGAGGCCGAGCTGCGCGCGCTTCGCCGCAGCTGGGACGGGCTGCGCGCCGCCCTTCCCGCCGCCGCGGATTCCGCCGCCGGTTCCGCCCTGGCCCCGCGCCTGCGCGGCTTCGAGGCGGCGCTGGGCGAGGCCGCCCGCCGCGCCGCCGGCCTTTCCCGCGCGGCGCGGAACGACGGCGACGCCATTGCCCGCGCCGCCACCGCCCTGGGCGACGAGGTGGAGGCCATCGCCCTCGTGCCCGCCGCCGGCGTGCTTGGCCCGCTCGCCGCCGCCGCGCGCGAGATGGCGCGCGAGGCCGGGCGGGAGATCACGGTCCGCACCGAGGGGCTGGAAACCCAGGCCGAGCGCCGCGTGCTGCAGGCCCTGAAGGACCCGGTGCTCCACCTTCTGCGCAACGCGATCGGCCACGGCGCCCCGCGCGAAACCCCGCATGGCGTCGCCCGGACCGAGATCGGCCTCCGCGTCGCCGCGGCCGAAGGGGGGCTGACCGTCACCGTCTGGGACAACGGCCCCGGCCCGGACCTCGCGGCCATCGAGGCGACGGCGATCCGCCGGAACCTGCTGCCCGCCCGCGCCCCCGGCGCCGCGCCGCCTTCCGCCGAGGCGCTCCTGGCCCTGGTGTTCGAGCCGGGCTTCTCCACCGCGCCCGCCGTTGACGAGCTTTCCGGCCGCGGCATGGGGCTTTCCGTGGTGGCGGAAGCGGCCATGGCCCTGCACGGCGCCGCGGCGCTGCGCCCCCGCGCCACGGGGCCAGGCGCCGAGGTGGTGATCGCACTTCCCCCCTCCACCGGCCGCCGCCCCTTGCTGCTGGTGGAGGCGGGCGGCCAGGTGCTGGCGCTGCCGGGCAGCACGGCCCTCGTCACCGTCGGCCCCCTGCTCCGCCTGGATGCCGGGGCGATGGCGACCGCCGGGGGGCGCCCGGCCGCGCGCCTGCCGCTCGCGGGCGGCGAAGCCCTGGTGCCCGTGCTTCCCCTCGCCACCCTGCTCGGCCGGCCGGAGGACCCGCCGGGCGCGGGGCACGTTCCTGGTCTCAGCGCAGGCGCCGGCCCTGGTCCGGTGCCCGCCGTGCTGGTCGCGCGCGGCGCCAGCCGCCTGGTCCTCACCGTGTCCGCCCTGCTGGACGCCCGCAGCCTGGTGGTGACGGAGGTGGACGCGCCCGGCCTGGACACCGCGCTCATCTCCGGAGCCGCCCTGCTGGAGGGCGACGCGGTGGCGCTGGTGCTGCGGCCGGACGGGTTGCTGGACCGCGGGCTGCGGGCCGCCGCCGCCGGCCGCCCGGCCCCGCTTCCGGCGCCGGCCGCCTCGCGCAGCACCGTGCTGGTGGTGGACGACAGCATCACCACCCGCACGCTGGAGCGCAGCATCCTGGAGGCCGGCGGCTACCGCGTGCAGCTGGCCGTGGACGGGGCGGACGCGCTCAACTCCCTGCGCGGTCCCGGCGCGGCGGTTGACCTGGTCCTCGCGGATGTGGAAATGCCGGTCATGGATGGGTTTGGCCTGCTGGAGGCGATCAGGGCGGACGCGGCCCTCTCGGGATTGCCGGTGATCCTCATGACGTCGCGCGACAGCCCCGGAGACGTGCAGCGCGGCATGGAGCTGGGCGCCAACGCCTACCTGACCAAGCAGGGCTTCGACCAGCAGGCCCTGCTGGCCGCCATCGCCCAGCTGATCTGATGCCGAACCGATGCGCCCCCACCCGGCGGCCGAGGCCCCTGCCCTGACTGGCACCACCACCACCGGACCCGTGCGCGTGATGATCGTCGAGGACAGCACGGTGGTGCGCCGGCTGCTCTCCCACATCGTTTCGCGCGATCCCAGGCTGGAGCTGGCCGCCGCCGTCGCCTCGGCGGAGGAGGGGCTGGCGGAGCTGGGGCGGGTGAGGCCCGATGTGATCTCCATGGACATCCGCCTGCCCGGGCTGGACGGGCTGGAGGCGACGCGCCGCATCATGGCCGAGCGCCCCACCCCCATCGTGGTGATCGCCGATGCGGTGGAGGAACGCGGCCTCCACATCTCCATGAACGCGCTGCGCGCCGGGGCGCTGACCGTGGTGGAGAAGCCCCTCGGCCCTGGCCGCGAAGGATGGGAGGCCGCGGCGGAGGCCATCTGCACCCAGCTTTTCATCATGAGCCAGGTGCCGGTGATCCGGCAGCGCGCGGGCATCGCCGCCCCGCCCGCGCGCCGCGCGGCCGGCGGCACCCCGCCCCTCCGCCCGCTCATGGTCGGGATCGCCGCCTCCACCGGCGGCCCGCCGGCCCTCGCCCGCGTGCTCGGCGCCCTGCCCGCCGACTTTCCCGTCCCGGTGCTGCTGGTGCAGCACATGGGAGCGCCCTTCATGGAGGGCTTCGCCGCCTGGCTCGATGGCCTGGTCGCGCCCCGTGTGGCCATCGCCGCCGACGGCGAGCGCCCGCGGCCCGGCCATGTCCATGTCGCCCCGGGGGACCGCCACCTGTCGCTGACCACCGGCGGGCTGATGCGGGTGAGCGCCGACCCGCCGGCCGGCGGCCAGCGGCCCGCGGCCGACGTGCTGTTCGGCAGCATGGCCCAGGTGCTCGGGGCCCGGGCCATGGGGGTCCTCCTCACGGGCATGGGCGAGGACGGGGCGCGCGGGCTGCTCGCCATCCATCGCGGCGGCGGAACCACCCTGGCCGAGGACGAGACGACGGCGGTGGTGTATGGCATGCCCGCGGCGGCGGCGCGTCTAGGCGGGGTTTCGGCCGCGCTGCCGCTTGACCGCATCGGCCCACGCCTCCTCAGGGTGGCCGGGGGAGCAGTGGGAGCAACGGACGGACGGTGAGCGCCGGGACGGCTTGGCAGGACGCGGGCGAGGCCCCGCGCATCCTGCTCGTCGAGGATTCCGAGACCCAGGCCCTCCAGCTCCGCCGGATGCTGGAAGGGGAGGGATTCGCCGTCACCCGCGCCGGCACCGCCGAAGGGGCGCTGGAGGCCCTGAACGGCCCCCTGCCCGCCCTGGTGATCGCCGACTACCACCTGCCCGGCATCAACGGGGACGAGCTGGTGCGCCGCATACGCCTCAACGTCCGCGCCCGCGCCCTGCCCGTGCTGATGCTCACCGACGCGGAGGGCGGCGCCCACGGCGGCGACCTGGAGCGCCAGGGGCTGGAAAGCGGCGCGGATGCCTATGCCCCGAAATCCGCCGGGCGGGAGCTGATCCTGCTCCGCCTGCGCGCCCTCCTGCGCCGCGGCGCCGGCGAGGGCGAGGGTGGGGCCGATTCCCCCGGCGCGGGGTTCCGCCGCGCGCGCCTGCTGCTGGTCGATGACGGCCAGACCCACCGGCTCTGGCTCGCCGGGCTGCTGGCCGCCGATGGCGACAGCGTGGAAACCGTGGGCAGCGGGGAAGCGGACGCCGCCGCCGCCCGCGCGGGCGACCCTTGGGACGGCGTGCTGGTGAACCTGGCGGGCAAGGGGCCGGAAGCGCTCGACCTGCTGCGCCGGCTGGATGCGCTGCGCCAGGAAGGCGCGGGGTTTCGCATCGTGGCGCTGGACGGCGCCCGCGCCGCGCCCGTCGCGGCCTTCGAGGCGGGGGCCGACGACGTGCTGCCCGCCGAGGCAGGGGCCGAGGCCATCCGCCTGCGGGTGCGCGCCCTGGTGCGCCGCAAGCTGCTGCGCGAGGAGAACCGGCGCATCGAGGACGCCATGCGCCAGCGCCTGCGCGAGGTGGAGCGCGCCCGCGCCGAGGCCGCCTCGGCCGAGGCCCGCGCCGCCCTCTCGGGCGCCCTCGCCCGCGCCAACGCCGAGCTGGAATCGACCAACCACGCGCTCCGCGACACCCAGGGCAAGCTGGTGCAGGCTGCCAAGATGGCATCGCTGGGAGAGCTGGTGGCGGGCATCGCGCACGAGATCAACAACCCGCTGGCCTTTATCCTGGCCCACCAGGGCACGGTGTCGCGCCTGCTGGCCCAGGTGGCGCCGCGCGTCACCGGCGACGCCGAGTCGGCACGCGCCCTGGAAAAGGCCACGGCGCGCGCCGACTCGATGGCCATGGGGCTGCGCCGCATCCAGGATCTCGTGCAGAACCTCCGCAAGTTCTCCCGCCTCGAGGAAGCCGGTGCGCAGGAGGTGGACGTGCCGGAGGCGATCGGCACCGTTCTGGTGCTGCTGACCCATAAGCTGTCCGACCGCATCGTGGTGGAGCGCGACCTGGCCGCGCCGCGCATCCTGCGCTGCTCCCCCGCGCTGCTGAACCAGGTGGTGATGAACGTGGTGGGCAACGCGGCCGACGCGATTGAGGGGGTAGGGCGCATCCGCGTCGCCACCCGGCAGGATGGCGAGGACTATGTGATCGAGGTCAGCGACACCGGCCCGGGCGTGCCCGAGGCCATCCGCGCCCGGATCTTCGAGCCCTTCTTCACCACCAAGCCCGTCGGCTCCGGCACCGGGCTGGGCCTTTCCATCGCCTATGCCGTGGTGCAGGCCCATGGCGGCAGCATCGCCGCGGACGGCGCCTGCTGGGCCGGCGGCGGCGGCGGGGCCCGCTTCACCATCCGCGTGCCGCTGGAGCGCGCCCCTTGAACGACGGAGTGGCGAGCGACCGCGCGGGTCATGAGGGCAGCACCAACGAGCCGCGCGGCGGCGAGGACCTGGTGCGCGGACCGGACGGTGCCCCGGGCCATGTTGTGGGCGAGGTTGCCGACGGCTCGGCGGGCCGCCCGGACCGCCGCGTCCGCCCCACGGTGCTGGTGGTGGACGACGAGGCCGAGATCCTGACCGCGCTGACGGACCTCCTGGAGGAGCAGTTCGAGGTCGTCGCCACCACGCGCCCCGAGGACGCGCTGCAACGGCTGGCGGAGGGCCTGCGCCCGGCCGTCATCCTGTCCGACCAGCGCATGCCCGGCCTGACCGGCGACGTCTTCCTGGAACGCGCCCGCGCCCATTCGGACGCCGAGGCCCTGCTGCTGACCGGCTATGCCGAGCTGGACGCCGTGGTGGGGGCGCTGAACCGGGGCCGGATCGCCGGCTATTCCGCCAAGCCCTGGGAACCGGCCGCGCTGCTGGCCATGGTCGGCTCCGCCCGCGACCGCTACGACCTGCGCCGCGCCCTGGAGACCGAGCGCGCCCTGATGCGCGGCCTGCTGGAGAACCTGCCCGAGCAGCTTTCCTTCAAGGATGGCCAGGGACGCTTCCTTCGCCTGAACGCCGCCAAGGCCGCGGCCCTCGGCGCCACGGTCGCGGCCTGCCTCGACCGGCGCGAGGAGGAGTTCCTGTCGCCGGCCGAGGCCGAGCGGCTCGCCGAGGCCGAGCGCGCCGTCCTGGCCGGGGGTGCGCAATCCGGGCTGACCCAGTCCCCCGCGGGGCCGGGCGGTGCCCCGCGCTGGCTCCAGGTCACCCGCGCGTCGCTGGGAGGCGGCCTTCTGGTCACGGTCGAGCGCGACGTGACGGAAGCTCACCGCATGGAGGCCAGGCTGCGCCAGGCCGACAAGATGCAGGCGCTGGGCACCATGGCGGGCGGCGTGGCCCATGACTTCAACAACCTGCTGACCGCCATCCTCGGCAGCCTGCAACTGGCGGGAAAGCGGGTGGGGGACGAGCCCGGCCTGCTCCGGCTGATGCGCAACGCCACCATGGCGGCCGAGCGCGGCTCCGCCCTCACGCGGCGCCTGCTTTCCTTTTCCCGCCAGAACGATCTGGCGCCGCGGACCGTGTCGGTGAACCGGCTGATCCTCGGGATGGGGGACCTGCTGGCCCGCACGCTGGGCGCTCCGGCGGGCGGCACGCTGGAGCTGCGGCGGGCGCTGGCGGCCGATCCCGGCACGGCCCGCGTGGATCCCGACCAGCTGGAGCTGGCGCTGATCAACCTCTGCATCAACGCGCGCGATGCCATGTCCGCCGGAGGAACCATCACCCTGTCCACCGCGAACGCCGCGGTGCGCGCGGATGAAATCCCCGATCTGGCCGCCGGCGACTACGTGCGGATCGCGGTGGAAGACACCGGCAGCGGCATGGCCCCCGAGGTTCTGGCCCGCGTGCTCGAGCCCTTCTTCACCACCAAGGAGGTCGGCAAGGGCACGGGCCTGGGCCTGCCCATGGTTTACGGGCTGGTGCGCCAGTCCGGCGGTGGGCTGACCATCGACAGCGCGCCCGGCGAGGGCACGCGGATCAGCCTTTACCTTCCGGCGGGCGAGGCCGAGCCGGAACACGAGTCTCCCGAGGAGGGCGACACCGCCCGCGCCCGCATCCCCGCGCGGATCCTGGTGGTGGACGACGACAGCACCGTGCGCGAGGTCACGGCCGGCTTCCTGGCCGATCTTGGCCACGAGACGGTGGAGGCGGCCGATGGCGCCACGGCGCTGCGGCTGCTGGAAACCGATCCCGGCCTGCGGCTGATGGTGGCCGATTTCGCCATGCCGCGGATGAACGGCGCCGAGCTGTCGGCCCGCGCGCGGGCGATCCGGCCGGGGCTGCCGATCCTGCTGGTCACCGGCTACGCGGAACTGGCGACCTTGGCCTCCGACATCCCCGTGCTCCACAAGCCCTACCGCCAGTCCGAGCTGGCGGAGAAGGTGGCGGCGCTTCTGGGCTGAGCGCGGCGCCCGGCCTTCAGCCCGGAAAGGCGTCCTGGCCGCCGCCGGGCCACTGCTGCGCCTGGGCATCGCCCCGCGGCAGCGCCGCGCCGGCCAGGGCCGCGATCTCCCGCAGGGCGGCAAGGGTGAGCGGAACCTGGGTGATCGCGCCGCCGTCGCCCAGCAGGTGCAGGGAGACCCCGGACGGGCCCTGCATCAACGCCGCCGACTGGATGGGCGGCAGCGAGGCGGGCTGGCGGGACGCCGGGGCGGGGTTGTGTGCTGGCATGGGCGGGAGCCTTTTCCTGGGCCGGGCGGGGTGCCGGGTCTTCCGGCCCGCACAGCTTTCCCGGCGTGGCGTAAAGAAAAGGTGAACATCATTCCGATGCACAAATAATGATCATCGCCGCATGAGCCGGGTGCGAAAGACGAAGCCACATTGATCCGTTGCAATATCCCAACGCCGCATCGCCGCTAGGCAGCGGCCCTGGGGACGTTTAAGGGGCGATGGGAACGCCCGCACGCGACGGGCCCAGAGGGAGACGAATAATCCGATGAACCGACGCCGTTTCGTCGCGGGGGCGCCCCTGGCCGCCGCCGCGGCCACCACGCTCGCGGCCCCCGCCATCGCCCAGACCGCCCCCGAACTCCGGTGGCGCATGGCATCTTCGTTCCCGAAGAGCCTGGATACGATCTATGGCGCCGGTGAGCACGTGGCCAAGCGCGTCGCCGCGCTGACCGACGGCAAGTTCCAGATCCGCGCCTTCGCCGCGGGCGAGATCGTTCCCGCCTTCGGCACGGTGGACGCCGTGCAGCAGGGCACCATCGAGTGCGCCCACACCGCATCCTATTACTTCGTCGGCAAGGACCCGACCTTCGCTTTTGATGGCACCGTGCCCTTCGGCATGAACTTCCGCCAGCTCAACGCCTGGCTGAACGCCGGCGGCGGGCACGAGGTGATGCGCGAGTTCTTCGAGGGCTACAACATCGTCTCCCTGCAGGCCGGCAACACCGGCGCGCAGATGGGCGGCTGGTTCCGCAAGGAAATCCGCACCGTCGATGACCTGAAGGGGCTGAAGTTCCGCATCGGCGGCTTCGCCGGCAACGTCATCCAGAAGCTCGGCTCGGTGCCGCAGCAGATCGCGGGCGGCGACATCTACGCCTCGCTCGAGCGCGGAACGATCGACGCCGCCGAGTGGATCGGGCCCTATGACGACGAGAAGCTCGGCTTCAACCGCGTCGCGCCCTACTACTATTACCCGGGCTGGTGGGAAGGCGGGCTGAACCTGTCGCTCCACATCAACAAGGCCAAGTACGACGAGCTTCCCGCCCTCTACAAGGATGCGCTGAACAGCGCCTGCCGCGACGCCACGATCGAGACGATCGCCAAGTACGACGCCCAGAACCCGCCCGCGCTGCGCCGCCTGCTCGCCAACGGCACCCAGCTCCGCGCCTTCCCGCGCGAGGTGATGCAGGCCTGCTACCGCGCGACCTTCGAGCTTTACGACGAGACCGCGGCCACCAATCCGCGCTTCAAGAAGGTGTACGACCACTTCAAGGCGTTCCGCGACACCCAGCTCCAGTGGTTCCGCGTGGCCGAGAACTCCTATGACAGCTTCGTCTACCTGATGCAGGCGCAGGAGCAGCAGGCTCCGGCGGTGGGCCAGCCCCGCCGCTGAGGCCGGGCGGCCGGACAATCCGAGGGATACGAGTGACGATGAAGCCCCTGCTCGCCTTCAGCCGGGTCGTGGACAGCGTGAACGCGATGTTCGGCCGCGCGGCGGACTGGATGACGTTGCTGGCCTGCGCGATCAGCGCCGGCAACGCCACGGTGCGCTACGGCATCTCCTACTCATCCAATGCCTGGCTGGAGGTGCAGTGGTACCTCTTCGCCGGCATGGTGATGCTGGGGGCTTCCTACACCCTGTTCCGCAACGAGCACGTCCGGGTGGACATCGTCTACGGCAACCTCGGCCAGCGCGCCCGCCTCTGGGTGGACATCCTGGGCATCATCGTCTTCCTCATGCCCGCCATGGTCCTGCTGGCTTGGATGACCTGGCCGTTCTTCCTGGACAGCTGGCAGCGGGGGGAAGGCAGCCAGAACGCGGGCGGCCTGATCCGCTGGCCGGTGAAGCTGATCCTGCCGCTGGGCTTCGCGCTGATCGCCCTCCAGGGCCTGTCGGAGCTGATCAAGCGCATCGCGCTGCTGCGTGGCCTCAAGCCCGCCAGCGAGGCCGTGGTCGATTACGAGCGGCCGCTCCAGTGACCCACCAGACCCTGACCGGACGATCCTACCCATGAACGCGGACTATATGCCGCCGCTGATGTTCGGCGGCCTGGTGGTGTTCCTTCTCATCGGCTTCCCCGTGGCCTTCTCCCTGGCCGCGGTGGGGCTGTTCTTCGGCTTCATCTCCATCGAGCTCGGCTTCTTCACCACCGCCTATCTGGGCAACCTGCCGCTGCGCGTCTTCGGCACGCTGTCCAACGACCTGCTGCTCTCCATCCCCTTCTTCACCCTCATGGGCGCCATCCTGGAGCGCTGCGGGCTGGCCGAGGACCTGCTGGAAGGCACGGGGCAGCTCTTCGGCAAGATCCCGGGCGGGCTGGCCTACGCGGTGATCCTCGTGGGCGCCGTGCTGGGCGCCATC
Organism: Muricoccus vinaceus; assembly: GCF_042433125.1. Lineage (NCBI taxonomy): Bacteria > Pseudomonadati > Pseudomonadota > Alphaproteobacteria > Acetobacterales > Roseomonadaceae > Muricoccus > Muricoccus vinaceus. The sequence goes on from NZ_JBHLVZ010000005.1 coordinate 219,335, forward strand.
ACCGGCACGGTCGCGGCCTCGGTGATCGCCATGGGCATGATCTCCCTGCCGATCATGATCAAGTACGGCTACGACATGCGCATCGCGACGGGCGTCATCGCGGCGTCCGGCACGATCACGCAGCTCATCCCGCCGTCCCTCGTGCTGATCGTGCTGGGCGACCAGCTCGGGCGCTCGGTGGGCGACATGTACGCGGGCGCGATCGGCCCCTCGATCCTGCAGATCGTGCTGTTCATCCTGTTCATCATGGGCGTCTCCATCTTCGCGCCCCACAAGGTCCCGCCCCTGCCGGACGAGGCGCTGGGCACCCGCGGCTGGCCGCTGATCTGGCGCGTGGCCAAGGGCATGGTGCCCTCCATCGTGCTGATCTTCCTCGTGCTCGGCACCATCTTCATGGGGCTCGCGACGCCGACGGAAGCCGGCGCCATGGGCGCGGTCGGCGCGGTGGTCCTGGCCATCGCCAACGGCCGCTACACCTGGGCGCTGCTGCGCGAGGCCATGGGCAACACCATGCGCATCACCGCCATGGTGATCTTCATCCTGCTCGGCGCCACCGTGTTCTCGCTGGTGTTCCAGGGGGTGGATGGCGGGCTGTGGCTGGAGCACATGATGTCGGGCGTGCCGGGCGGGCAGGTCGGCTTCCTGATCTTCGTCAACGTTTTCGTCTTCTTCCTGGCCTTCTTCCTCGACTTCTTCGAGATCGCCTTCATCATCGTGCCGCTGCTGGCGCCGGTCGCCGCCAAGCTCGGCATCGACCTGGTGTGGTTCGGCGTGCTGCTCTGCATCAACCTCCAGACCAGCTTCATGCACCCGCCCTTCGGCTTCGCCCTGTTCTACCTGCGCGGCATCGCGCCGAAGTCGGTGCTCTCGCGCGACATCTACTGGGGCGCGATCCCCTGGCTGCTGCTGCAGGTGGTGCTGGTGGGCGTGGTGATCCTGTGGCCGGAAAGCGTCACCTACTGGATCGACAAGGGCACCGGCGTGGACCCCAGCACCGTCCGCATCGAGGTGCCGATGCCCGACATGGGCGAGGACGAGGCCCCGCCGATCAACTTCCGCTAAGAGCATGGCCGGTTTGCTGGGCAAGGCCTGGGGGGCGCTTCGCGGCGCCGTCCCGGGCCTTTTCCGTTCGGGCACCGCCGCGCCCGACTGGGCGGCGGGACGCGGGCGCATCCTCCTCGTCGGGCCCACCGGTGCCGGCAAGAGCACGCTGGTGAACGCCATCCTGGGCGAGGGCACCGCCCCGGCCGGGGCCGGCGCGCCGATGACCGGCAGCACCACCTGGCACGGCAAGGATTCCCCCCTCCCCCTGGCGCTGGGCGACACGCGCGGCCTGGAGGCGGCGGAAAGCGCGGCCCAGGTCGCCGCCTTCGAGGCCTCCCTCGGTGCCCTTCCCCCCGAACGCCGCCCGCACCTGGTCTGGCTCGTGATCAACGCGGAAGGCGGGCGCGCCTTCGCCGGCACGGGCACGCTGGCGGCGCTGGGCGCCTCGCTCCGGGCCGCCACCATTCCCTGCCTGGTGGTGCTGACCCATGCCGAGCCGGGCGAGGCGGCCCATGCGCGGCTGCGCGCCCGCATCGCGGGGACCATGCCGGGCACGCCGGTCGCCGCCGTGAACAGCCGGCCCCTGCTGGGGGAGGACGGCACGGTGCTGCTGCCAGCGCACGGAACCGAGGAGCTGCTGGCCCTGTCCCGCCCCTTCCTGCCGGAACCGCCCTAGGGTGCCATGCCGCTGCCACGGAAGGGCAGCATCAGCAGCTCGTACCAGGCCATGTGCGCGACGCCGTAGAGCCCGGCCTTCCACATGAGCGCCGAGCGGAAGCCGAACATCACCACCAGCATCGGCAGCAGGCCCAGCGCCGCCGTCCACAGCAGTTCCCGCCGCACCGGCTTGCCCAGCGCGTCGGCCAGGGCCAGGGCCACCCGGTCCCGGTCGTCCTGATAGACGATCCGCGCCGCCCGCAGGCCGAGGCGCGGGATCAGGGAGGCGGCGCGGCCGATCTCCTCCATCTTGGTTTCAAGCAGCGTGATCGCGTGGCGCGCGAGGACGAACAGCGCGAAGCGGAACACCGGCGCGCCGCGCAGCAGGAACAGCGCCCGCGCCAGCGGCCAGGTGGAAACCAGCCCGCGCGCGAAGTGCACGAGGTACCACATGAGCACCACGCCCGCCCCCGCGATGGCCCAGGTGACGCTCGGCAGATAGGGTGCCACCGCGGCCAGCACGAAGAAGATCGCGGTGACGGAGATGGCAACCAGCGCCTCCCCGGCCACGTAGCGGAACACGGCGTTCCCGATAAAGGCCTCCACCGCCGGCTCCAGCTCGGCCGCGAGCTCCGCCTCGCTGCCCGCGAGAAGGGCGGCTATCAGGGAGGCGCTGCCTCCCTCATTCGAGGGGGGGTGGAGGCCGGGCGGGTTTTCGAGGGAGACGGACATGCTGGGCAGACTCGTCGGGATGGTCTGGCAGCCCGTCAAGGCCGACCCGATCGACATCGCGCTCGATCACGCCCGCCGGGCGGTGGCCGGCGGCGACCCGCTGCCCCTGCTGCTGCTCTGCACCACGGCCGAGCGGGGGGAGATCGCCACCGCCGCCAGCCTGCCCGATCCCGGCCCGCTGCCGCTCGCCACCGCGCTGCGCCCCCTGCTGGTGGAGGGCGCCGACGCCCCGCCGAACCTTCTCGCGCTGCTGACGGCGCTGCGCGTGCGCAAGCTCTCGGCGCTGGGCGACAAGGCCGCGGTGGTGCGCGGCTTCACCCGCCCGGCGCCCCGGCGCGGCAGCTGGGTGGGCCGCCTGCTCGGCCGCGGCACCACATTGCTGGACGACGCGGTGGGCACCATTCCCGGGGTGGAGGAGCGGCTGGCCGGGATGCAGCGATGCAACGTGCTGCTGGCGGGGCGCTCGGGCGCGGGCAAGAGCACCCTGGTGAACGCGGTGTTCGGCCGCGTGGTGGCCCAGGCCGGCGAAGGCGCCCCGGTTTCCACCGCCGCCACCTGGTACCGTCATCCCTGCGCCCCCCTGCACCTGGCCGACACGCGCGGGCTGGAGCCCGGGGCCTACCGCGAGACACGGGAGGCGGTGGAGGCGGAGCTGACCCGCCTCGCCACCCTGCCCGAGGAGGAGCGCCTCCATGTCGCCTGGCTCTGCGTCGACGCCGCGGGGGAGCGGGTGGAGCCCGCCGACCAGGACCTGGCCCGCCTGCTGGCGCGGGGGGGCGTGCCGGTGATCCTGGTGCTGACCAAGGCCTGGGGGGAGGACCGGCTGTCGGAGGCCGCGCGCGCCCTGGTGCCCGAGGCGAGCGCCGTTCTCCGGGTGGTGGCCGCCCCCCGCCTGTTCCCCGGCGGCGCGCGCGTGGAGGCGCGGGGTCTGGAGGAGCTGGTGGAGGCCACCGTCGCCGCCCTGCCCAAGGGCCGGCGCGCGGCGGCGGCGGCGGCCAACCTGGTAGCCCTCGCGCCGAAGATCGCGGAAGCGGAGGCCGCCATCGCCGCCCATGCCCGGGTCGCCGCCGCGCTGTCCGCCACCCCCATCCCGCTGGCGGACACCGCCATCCTGTTCGGCCTTCAGGCCAAGATGATCGTGGACGTCACGGTGCGCATGGGCACCCCGGCCGAGGAGATGCCGCTGAAGGCCATCGCCGCCGCCCTGATCGGCCCGGCCGCGGCGGGGGTGGGTGGGCGCGTGGCGGCGCGGGCTTTCGGCACCCTGCTGAAGTTCATCCCCGGCCTGGGCAGCATCGCCGGCGGGGCGGTGAACGCGGCCCTCGCCTATGGGCTGACCACCGCCCTCGGGCAGGCCTATCTCGCCTTTCTCAAGGACCGGTGGGCCGTGTTGCAGAGCCCGCCGACCCTGCAGGAGGTGGTGGCCTTCCTCGGCCGCTTCCGGGGGTAGCGCGGGGCCCGCGGAAGGGGGAACCTCGCGGCATGAAGCCCCTGGTCCTCCTCGCCCCCCGCATGCCCGCGCCCTTCGAGGCCCGCCTGCGGGACCGCTTCACCCTGCTCGGCCCCATGCAGTCGGCCGATGCGGCGGACCTGCCGCCGGGGGCGGAGGCGGCGCGGGCGCTGGTGACGCTGGGCAGCCTCGGCGCCGGGGCCGCGCTGATCGCGGCCCTTCCGGCGCTCGAGGTCATCTGCTGCTACGGCACGGGCTTCGAGGGCGTGGACCGCGCCGCCGCCGCCGCGCGCGGCATCGCCGTCACCAATGCCGGGGAGGCCAACGCCGAGACGGTCGCGGAATTCGCCATGGGCGCCGCGCTCGCCATTGGCCGCCGCATCGCGGAAGGGGACCGCTACGTGCGGGCGCGCCGCTGGCGCGGCAACGCGGTGGAGCGCCTGCCCATGGTGCAGGGCCTCTTCGGCCGGCGCCTGGGCATCTACGGGCTGGGGGCCATCGGCCGGCGCATCGCCGCGCGCGGGGCCGCCTTCGGCATGGAGATCGGCTACCACAACCGGCGCCCGGCGGAAGGGGTGGGCCACGCCTGTCTTCCCAGCCTGCACGCCCTGGCCGAATGGTCGGACGTGCTGATGGTGTCCGTGCGCGCGGGGCCGGAGAACCGGCACGCCGTGGATGCCGCCATCCTCGCGGCGCTGGGTCCGGGCGGCTTTCTGGTGAACATCGCGCGCGGCAGCGTGGTGGACACCGCCGCCCTGTGCGACGCGCTGGAGGGCGGGGCCATCGCCGGCGCCGCGCTGGACGTGTTCGAGAACGAGCCGGAGATCCCCGAGCGCCTGCGCGTGCTGGAGAACGTGGTTCTGACCCCCCACATCGCCGCCTTCGCCGCCTCCGCGCAGGCCGCGCAGCAGGACATGGTGATGGCGAACCTGGACGCCTTCTTCGCCGGGCGGCCGCTGGTCAGCCCGGTCTGAGGGCGGCGGTCAGGTCACGGTGATCCCGGCCTCACGGATCACCCGCTCCCACTTGTCGATCTCGCCGCGCAGAAAGGCCGCGCTTCCGGCGGGCGTGCTGTCGTCCACCACCTCCATGCCCTGCCCCTCCAGCGTGCGGCGGACCTCCGGACGGAACAGGATGCGGTTCACCGCCGCGTTCAGCGCGCCCACCACCTCGGGCGGCATCCCGGCGGGGCCGAGCACCATGTGCCAGGTGAAGGATTCGTACCCCGGCAGCGTTTCCGCCACCGCCGGCAGGTCCGGGAAGCGCGGGGAGCGCTGCGCCGCCGTGATCGCCAGCCCGCGCATCTGCCCCTTCTCGATGAAGGGCATCCCGCTGGAGATCACGTCCACCATCATGGACACCGTGCCGTTCAGCAGGTCCGGCATGGCGGCGGTGGAGCCGCGATAGGCCACGTGGTTCACCCGGAGCTTGCCCGCCATGGACAGCATCAGCTCCGTCGCCAGGTGGATCGAGCCGCCGTTGCCGTTGCTGGCGTAGTCGTACGTGCCGGGATGGTCCCGGAACAGCGCCAGGAGCTCCGGCAGGTCGCGCGCCGGCAGGGCGGGGTTGACCATCACCACGTTGTGGATGCGGCCCAGATGGGCCACCGGCTGGAAGTCCGCCACGGGGTCGAAGGGAATGTTCGGGAACAGCGCACGCGCCACCGCGTGCCCCACGGTGGTGTAGAGCAGCGTGTGCCCGTCCCGCGACTTCGCCACGGCGTCGCTGGCCACGATCACGCCCGAGCCCGTGCGGTTCTCCACCACCACGCGCTGCCCCAGCGCCTGCCCCAGTTCATCCGCCAGCAGCCGGGCCGGCAGGTCCGTCGGCCCGCCGGCGGTGAAGGGCACGAGCATGCGGATCGGCTGGGACGGCCAGGCGCGCTGCGCCAGGGCGGGGCGCGCCAGCAGCGGCAGGGAAGCCGCCGAGAGAAGGGTCCGGCGATGCATGATGGGTCTCCGTTCGCGCGTGTCGTCCAGGCGGGTGCCTGGCGGCGGCCAGGCCCTGCAAGTCAGGTGCCGACCCGGAGCGGCGCCCCCATCTTGCGCAGGCAGGCCACCACCGAGAGCGCGGTGATCCGCCCCGTCTTCGGGTTCTCGCTCGGGATGTTCTCGATCGACATGGAGAAGCTGGCAGAGTCCGCCTCCACCTCGATGCGGTGCGTGTTGCGGGTCAGCGCCGGGTCCGCCCAGATCTCCAGCTCCGTCCGGTCCGGCCCGATCCCGGCCAGCGACAGCGCGACAGCCACGTTCAGGTTCGCCGGGAAGCCGATCGCCGCCTCGCGCGGGGTGCCCTTGAAGACGCGCAGCGGCTCGCGGATGTCGGCGATGGCGATGTTGTTCTCCACCAGGTAGGGGGCGCCCACGAGGCCGCGCACGGGCTTGCGCGTCACCATCCGCACGGAATGGATCACCCCCTCGGCGGCGGCGGCCACGGCGTCCAGCCCGATCAGCGCGCCGGTGGGCACGGTGATCTGCCCGCCGCCCTCCCGCGCCAGCGCGATCAGGTGCTCCGCCCGGAGCAGCGCCCCGGCACTCAGCACGACCACCCCCTTGCCCGCCCGCAGGAAGGGCGCGGCGATGTCGGGCAGAAGGGCTGCCGGCGCGGCCTCCACCACGATGTCGGCCAGCGGCTCCAGCTCCTCCACCGGCACCACGGGAACAGGGTGCGCCACGGCCCGGGCCAGGCGGGCGCGCGCGCCCTCGATGTCGCGGGCCGAGACGGCGGCGAGCGTGCAGCCGGGAAGCCCGGCCTCCAGCGCCGCCACCACCGCCATGCCCACGGCGCCCAGGCCTGCGACGGCCACGCGCAACGGCGCCCTGCTGGTCATGCGTTGATTCCCTCACGGTTGAGCCCGCAGGGAAGCCACTCTCCGGGGCGTTCCGCAACCCGTGCCCCCCGCCATTGACGAGCGGCAGGAAGCCACCATCTCCGTCAATTAAACGCCACCGTGGCTAACATTTGACGTTCGCCGGCGTTGATCGGGCCGGAGGTTCCGATGACTTTGCCTGAACCGGCGTTCGACGTGGTGGTGCTGGAAGACGATGACCTCGTGCGCGATGTCCTGACGGACATCATCGAGGCCGAGGGCTTCGCGGTGCGCGCCGCGACCAATGCCGGGGATGCGCTGGCCCAGATCGCCTTCAGCGCCGGATGCACCCTGCTGCTGACCGACATCGACCTCGGCCCCGGCCTGGACGGCTTCGCCGCCGCCCGCGCCGCGCAGGAGCAGCACCCCGGCCTTCCCGTGATCTATCTGACCGGCCGTCCCTCCCACGGGAACAACCGCGAGTTCGGGCCGCGGGAACGCTTTCTCCGCAAGCCCTTCCGCACGCGGGAGCTGGTGGATGCCATGCGCAGCCTGGGCGTGAACCCGCCCACCCCCACCGCCCTGCCGGGCGACTGAGGGCTCAACCCTCCTCCGCCGCCGGGCAGCCGCTACAGCATGGCCAGCGCGACCTTTCGCCGCGGCGGCGGGAAGGCATCGTCCAAGGCGCGCAGGTCATCCTCCGACAGCACGATCTCCCGCGCGGCGGCGTTCTCGCGCAGATGGGCGGGGTCGCTGGCCTTGGGGACGGCGATCACCCCTTCCCGCCGGAGCACGAAGGCGAGCGCGATCGCCGCCGGCCCCACGCCGTGCCGCCCGGCGAGCGAGCGCAGCGCCGCGTTGCGCAGCAGCCGCCCGCCCTGCCCCACCGGCGAATAGGCCATCACCGGCATGCCGCGATCCCCGCAGAAGGGCAGCAGGTCGTATTCCGGCCCCCGTGCCTCCAGGCTGTAGAGCACCTGATCCGCCGCGCAGGCCGGAAGCGCCGCTCCCAGCTCCCCGAGGTCGTCGACATCGAGGTTGGAGACGCCCCAGCGGCGGATCTTTCCCGCCTCCACCAGCCGCCCGAAGGCCTCCACCGTTTCCGCCAACGGCACTCCGCCGCGCCAGTGGAGCAGGTAGAGGTCGATCGCCTCCACCCCCATCCGGCGCAGGCTCGCCTCGCAGGATTTCGCCATGCGCCCGCGGGAGGCGTTCTGGGGATACACCTTGCTGACCAGGAAGGCCTCGTCCCGGCGGCCCTCCACGGCCATGCGGACCACCTCCTCCGCCCCGCCATCGGCGTACATCTCGGCCGTGTCGATCACCCGCAGCCCGAGCTCCAGGCCCAGCCGCAGCGCGTTCGCCTCCGCCTGACGGTCCGCGCCGCGCTCCCCCATGTGCCAGGTGCCCTGGCCGAGCGCGGGAACCTCCGTGCCGTCGGGAAAGCGGATGGTGCGGGGCATGGGCGGGTCCTTTCTCGGGGCAGCCGGCATGAAACGGCGGCCGGGCCCGGTGGTCACGCGATCGCGGGAAGCGGCGGCGCGAAAGGCGTGCGAAGCTGGGGCATGTTCCGGCCCCTCGTCATCCTCGGCCTCCTGATGGCGGCCGCCCCCGCCGCCGCGCAAGGCCGCCCGCCCGCGCCCGGCGCCACCGAGGGCTTCGGCCCCTGGCTGCTGTCCTGCGCGACCGACCGCATGACGGACCGCGCGGAATGCCGGATGCTCCACGCGCGCCCGGTCCAGCCGGCCTCCCCCGGCCTCGCCCCCCTGGCGCTGGAGGTTGCCGAGCGGAACGGCCGCCTCGTGCCGGTGGTCACGGCCCGCGACCTGTCGCTGGAGGGCGCCGCGCGCGGGGCGCTGGCGCTGGCGGGCACGGTGCAGCTCCGCTTTCCGCCGAACCGCCTGTTCGACATGCCCTGCGGCCTGGAAGCGCTGTCCCTGGTCTGCGCCCCGCGCGAGGCGGACCTTTCCCGCGCGGCGGCCGAGCTTCCGCTCGCGGGCGGCGTGCTGGTCAGGGTCGGCGGCCTGCTGGTGCCCGATGCCCAGGCCATGCGGGAACCCGTGGAGCTGAGCCTGTCGGACACGCCGGCCGCGCTGGCCCGCTTCCGCCAGCGCCAGCCCGAGGGCAGCGCCCCGCCGCCCCAGCCGGCGGGCCTGCTGGACCTACGCGACGTGCTCTCGCGCCTGCTCGCCCTGTTCGGCGGTCCCTGAGCCGCCATCCTCCCCCGGCGGCTCCCGCCGCAGCAGCCAGGCCCCGAGCGCGACCGACACGGCGAACAGCCCACCCCCGAGCGCGAGCTGCGCGGTCCGGTCCACCGCCACCCCGTTTCCCAGCAGCACGAACACCAGGGTCTGCGGCAGGTAGCCGATCGCCGATCCCGCCAGGAAGGGCAGCAGCCGCACGCCCGAGAGCCCGGCCAGGAGATTGAGCGCGAGGTTGTTGCCCACGGGCAGCAGGCGCAGCGCCAGGGTGGCACCGAAGGGGCGGGCCACCAGCCGGTCGTGCAGCGGCCGCAGGCGCCGCCCGAACCGGCCCCGCAGGCGGCGCGCCGCCCAATCCCGCCCCAGCAGCCGCGCCCAGCCGAAGGACACGGCGCAGCCCAGCAGCTGCGCCACCAGCGCCAGCGGGGTGCCCAGCAGGGCACCGAAGGCGTAGCCGCCGAGAAAGGCCACCGCCTGGCGCGGCAGCCCCGCCGCCGCCGCCGCCGCGCCCACCGCCAGGAACACGGCTTCCCCCCAGAGCCCCTGGCCACGGATCCAGTGGTCCACCCACTGCGTGCCCGCATCGCCCCCGGGGGCGAAGCCAAGGGTGCGGATGATCCAGCCCGCCAGGCCGAGCCCCACCGCCAGCAGCGCCATCCGGCCGGCCGAGGCCAGGCCGGGGCGGGTGGAGGCCGCGCCGCTCACACCCCAGGCCTGGCCGGCCGCGGCGCGGGCGCGTCCTCGGGCAGCAGGCGCGGCCGGGTCCAGCGCCGTTGCAGCCAGATCATCCCGAACAGGTCCACCACCCCCACCGCCAGCCGGTCCAGCGTGCCGTAGTTGGAGACGCCCCGCATGCGCGGGCGGTGCCCCACCGGCTCGCTCACCACCCGCCCGCCGCCGCGCAGCACCAGGGCGGGCAGGAAGCGGTGCATGTGGTCGAAATGCGGAAGCGCGAGAAACAGGTCGCGCGGGAACACCTTCAGTCCGCAGCCGGTGTCGGGGGTCGCATCCCCCAGCAGGCGCGCGCGCACCCGGTTGGCCACCCGGCTGGTGAAGCGCTTGGTGGCCGTGTCCTTGCGGGTGGTGCGCCAGCCCGCGACCAGCGTGTCCGCCCCTTCCTGCCTGGCCCGCGCCCAGAGGCGCGGGATGTCCGCCGGGTCGTTCTGCCCGTCGCCGTCCAGGGTGGCGATCCAGGGCGCCCGCGCCGCCCGCACCCCCGTCACCACGGCCGCGGACTGCCCGCAGGAGGTGGCGTGGCGCAGCAGCCGCACGGCGCCGCTCCCCCGGGCCAGGCGCACCGCCCCGGCGGTTTCGTCGGTCGAGCCGTCGTCCACGTAGAGGATCTCGTGCGGCACCCCCTCCAGGGCCGCCGTGATCTCGGCGACCAGGGGCGCGATGTTGGGCGCCTCGTTCCGCACGGGCACCACAACGCTGATGGCCGGGCTGGCCCCCGCTTCGCCAGGGAGGCCGCCGGAGGGGCTGATCGAGGCGCCGCCGGGCGGGAAAAGGGGGAGGGACATCCGGCGGCGGGGGGTAGCAGGGGCCCGCGGACACGTCCAGCGCGGCCCGTCGGCGACACGGCCTCCCCCGCGCCGGCAGGTCCTGCCGTTGAAACGGCATGTCGCCGCGCACCCCTTGCCCGGCATGGCCGGTCATACTTCCTTGAGGGTGCCGATCGCCAACTCAGACCCCATCTTCCGGACACCATGCCCTTCGACGCCCAGGCTCCTTATCTCAGCACGGCCGCCGCCCCTGCCGGCCGCTCCCGCGCGGTCGCGATCTGGCTTTTCGCGGTCGCCGCCATGGTCTGGATCATGGTGGCCCTTGGTGGCGCCACGCGCCTCACCGGCTCTGGCCTGTCCATCATGGAATGGGCCCCCTTCCGCGGCACCCTGCCGCCGATGAGCGAGGCGGAGTGGAACCGCCTGTACGACCTGTACCGCACCATCCCGCAATACGAGCTGGTGAACCGCGGCTTCGGGCTGGAAGGCTTCAAGGGCATCTTCTGGCTGGAATGGTCGCATCGCCTCTGGGGCCGCCTGATCGGCCTGGCCTATGCCGGTGGCCTTGCCTGGTTCTGGCTGCGCGGCGCCATTCCCCGCGGCTATGGCGGCCGCCTGCTGCTGCTTCTGGCGCTCGGCGGGCTGCAGGGGGCGGTGGGCTGGTTCATGGTCGCCTCGGGCTTCGAGGCGGACCGCACGGCCGTTTCCCCCTGGCGCCTCGTGATCCACCTCGGCCTCGCGCTGTTTCTTTTCGCGATGCTGCTCTGGACCGCCCTGACCCTGATGCGCCCGCACCGCGACGCACCCCCCGCGGCCGCGCGGCTGCGGCCGCTGGCCCATGCCACCGCCGGGCTGGTGGTGCTGACCATGCTGGCCGGAGGCTTCGTGGCCGGCATCCGGGCGGGGCTCGACTACAACACCTTTCCCCTCATGGCCGGCCGGATCGTTCCAGAAGGCTATGGCGCGCTGAGCCCCTTCGCGCGCAATCTGGTGGAGAATGTCGCCACCGTGCAGTTCAACCACCGCCTGCTGGCAACCCTGGCCGGCCTCTCGGCCCTCGTGCTGGCCGCCCTCGCGCTCGCCCGCCTGCCCGCCGGCGCGGCGCGCGGGGCGGCGCTCGGCTTCGCGGCGGTGGTGATGCTGCAATACGGCCTCGGCGTGGCCACCCTGGTCAACGTGGTTCCGGCCTGGCTCGGCACGCTGCACCAAGCGGTGGCCGTCGCGGTGCTGGGCTCTGCCCTGGTGCTGCTGCACAGCCTTCGCGCGCCCCGCCCGGAGCGGGCGGCAAGGCAGATGGAGTGAACGCCGCCCTTCTCGTCGACAGCCCGCTCCGGGCTGTGCTGGAGACGCTTCCGGCGGGCATCGCGATCTATGACCCGTCCGCCGCCCTGGTTTATGCCAACAGCGCCCTCTGGTCCCAGGCCGGGGTGGATGCCCCTGCCCTTCCCTTCGGCACGCCGGCGGCCGAGGTGATGGTGCTGCTCTCCCGGGGCGGCAGCGGGGGAAGTTCGGATGCGGGGGAGACCTTCCGCAATGCCGCGGGCCGCTGGCACCGCGTGACCACCACGCCGTTGCCCGGGGGCGGCTTCGTGACCTTCTCCGTGGACATCACCGGCCAGCGCGGGCAGGGCCCGGCGGAGACCGCCACCCTGCTGGCAACCATCCTCGACCGCCTGGACATCGGCATTTCGGTGAGCGGCGAGGGTCAGCGCCTGACCTACTTCAACAAGGCCTACTCCACCCTCGTGGGCGCGGATCCCGCCGCGGTCCGGGTGGGCGTGACGCGGGGCGAGCTGTTCCGCCACCTCAGCGACCGGGGCGAGCTGGCCGGCCTGCGGCCGGACGAGATCGCGGACTTCATGCAGAGCGGCGTGCGGGAGACCAAGGTCTTCTGGCGCCACCGCAACGACGGCGCGACCATCTGGATCCGCGCCCGCCCGGTGCCCGAGGGCGGCGTGCTCACCGAGGTGATCGACGTCACCGCCCTCCGCCAGGCCGAGAAGGCCGCGCAGGACCGCGCCGCCCTGCTGGATGGCGTCCTGGCCGCCCTGCCCCACGGCGTGTGCGTCTATGGGCCGGACCGGCGGGTGCGCATGGTCAACGCCGCCTACCAGCAGATCATGGCGGGCTCGGAGGTCGCGGTGGGCGAGCACCACGCCGACATCGCCGCGCGCCGCGTCGCCTCCGGCGAGTACGGCGCCGACAAAGAGGTCGCCCGGCGGCTGATGGAGGACGACTTCGTCAAGCCCCGTGCCTACGAGCACACCCGCGCGCGGCCCAACGGCACCATCGTCTCGGCCCGCATCGTGCCCCTGCCCGATGGCGGACAGGTGGCCGTGATGACCGACCTCACCGCGCGCATCCATGCCGAGGGCCAGGCCGAGCGCCGCGCCGCGACGCTGCGCGCGATGCTGGACAACCAGCCCGACGGCGTCGCCCTGTTCGACGCCGACGCCAACCTGATCGCGGCCAATGCCCTGGCCGCGCAGATGGTCGGGCTGACGGTGGAGCAGATGGCACCCGGCCGCCACCTGCTGGAGCTCCGGGCACTGCAGGCCCGGGTGGGGGAGTTCGGGGCGGGCGAGACGGACGTGCAGAACTTCGTCGCCTCGCGCGGCGAGACGCTGCTGGAAACCCGGAGCCGGTATCTCCGCCGCCGCCCCGACGGCACGCTGCTGGAGATCCGCACCGACCTCACCCCCGATGGCGGCTTCATCCGCACCTATCGCGACGTGACCGAGGAGCGCCGGGTCCGGGCCGAGCTGGAGGCCGCGCGCGACGCGGCCGAGGCGGCGTCCCGCGCCAAGTCCGGCTTCCTGGCCACCATGACGCATGAGCTGCGCACGCCACTGCACGCCGTGATCGGCTTCTCCGAAGCGATCCTGGATGAAACCCGCCCCGAGGTGATCCGGGACCACGCCGAGGAGGTCCTGGCCGCGGGCCGGCAGCTCCTGGGGCTGGTGGACGGCCTGCTGGAGGCGACCCGGATCGAGGCCGGCACGCTTTCGCTCCGCGGCGCCGTCTTCGACCCCGTTTCCGTGCTGCGCGCCGCGGGCAGCACCCGGCGGAAGGCAGCCCAGGAAGCCGGCATCGCCTTCGCTCTGGATGTGCCGGACAGCCTGCCGCCCATGCGCGGCGACCCCGCCCGACTGCGCCAGGTGCTGGACGCGCTTCTGTCCAATGCCGTGAAGTTCACCCCCAGCGGGGGCCGCATTGTGCTCTCCGCCGCACCCGACGACGATGGCGGCAGCACCGTTGTCCTCACCGACACGGGCATCGGCATGGCACCCGGGAGCATTTCCCGCGCCTTCGAGGCCTTCACCCAGCTCGAGGCCGGGCTGGACCGCCGCTATCCCGGTTCCGGCCTGGGCCTCTACCTGGCCCGTGCGCTCACCAGCGCCATGGGCCTGGACCTGACGCTCGACAGCACGCCCGGCCTGGGCACCACAGCGCGGCTGGCCATTCCGGCCGCCGATGAGGTTCCGACATGAGCATCGACACCCCCCTCGACGCCACCGCCCGGCTTTTCTTCCGGGAACTCGACGGCGCGGAGGCCGCCCGCATCACCGCCGACGCCCTTTCGGGGGCGGAGGACGGGGAACTGTTCCTCGAATACCGCGAAAGCGAGATGCTGAGCCTGGAGGATGGCCGCATCCGCTCCGCCACCTTCGACACCCAGCGCGGCTTCGGCCTGCGCGCGGTGCGCGGGGCGGCCGCCGCCTATGCCCATGCCGGCGAGGTGAACGCCCCCGCCCTGAAGCGCGCCGCCGCCGCCGTGCGCGGCCTGCCGGGCGAGGGCGGCATCCGCGTGGCCGAACCGCCGCGCGCGACCAACGCCCGCCTCTACGATTCCGCCAACCCGCTGCACGCCATGGACTTCCCCGCGAAATCCGCCCTGCTGGCCGAGATCGACGCCTTCGCGCGCGCGCGGGACCCGCGCGTGGTGCAGGTCATGGCCTCGCTCTACGGCGAGTGGCAGGCGGTGCGGATCCTGCGCGGCGACGGGCGGGAGGTGGCCGACCTGCGCCCCCTGGTGCGGCTGAACGTTTCCGTGGTGGTGGAGGCCGATGGCCGCCGCGAGACCGGCAGCCACGGCATGGGCGGCCGCTTCGGCTATGACCGCGTGCTGGGCGAGGCCTCCTGGAAGGGCGCCGTGGACGAGGCGCTGCGCCAGGCCGTGCTGAACCTGGGCAGCGTGCCGGCGCCGGCCGGGGAGATGGAGGTCGTGCTCGGCCCGGGCTGGCCGGGCATCCTGCTGCACGAGGCGATCGGCCACGGGCTGGAGGGCGACTTCAACCGCAAGGGCACCTCGGCCTTCGCCGGGCTGATGGGCCAGCGCGTGGCCAGCAAGGGCGTGACGGTGGTGGACGACGGCACCATCCCCGACCGGCGCGGCTCGCTGACGGTGGACGACGAGGGCACGCCCTCCGGCCGCACCGTGATGATCGAGGACGGCATCCTCACCGGCTTCATCCAGGACCGGCAGAACGCCCGGCTGATGGGCGTCGCCCCCACCGGCAACGGCCGCCGGCAGAGCCACGCCCACGCGCCCATGCCGCGCATGACCAACACGGTGATGCTGGGCGGCGAGTTTGCCCCCGAGGAGATCATCCGGAGCGTGAAGCGCGGCCTCTATGCCGTGAACTTCGGCGGCGGGCAGGTGGACATCACCTCCGGCAAGTTCGTGTTCAGCGCGAGCGAGGCCTACATGATCGAGGACGGGAAGATCGGCGCCCCCGTGAAGGGCGCGACCCTGATCGGCGACGGGCCGAGCGCGCTGACCCAGGTTTCCATGATCGGCAACGACATGGCGATGGACGCCGGCATCGGCACCTGCGGCAAGCAGGGCCAGGGCGTGCCGGTGGGGGTGGGCCAGCCCACGCTCAAGATGCGCGGGCTGACGATCGGCGGCACGGCGGTCTGACCGGGGCCGCCGATGCCGGGGCTGGAGCTCCAGCAGTTCCTGCTCGCCACCCTCGTGATGGCCGCGGCGAGCATCGTGCAGCTTGCGGCGGGAGTGGGGGTCGCGCTGGTCGGCGCGCCCCTGCTGCTGGCGATCGAGCCACGGCTGATGCCCGTGGCCTTCTCGGCGGCGGTGATGGTGCTGCTGTTCGGGCAGTGGCGCGCGAATGCCGGGGCGGTGCCGAGCGGGCTGCTCGCGCCCGCCGTCGCCGGCATCGTGGTGGGCACCGGCATCGGCATGGCACTCGCGGCCACCTGGCCTTCCCTCGCCTCGCGCCGCGGCTGCGGGGTGGTGATCCTGGTGGCCGCGGCCCTGACGCTCCTGGCGCCCAGGATCACGCCGCGCGCTCCGGCGCTGGCTTCCGTGGGGCTCGTGTCCGGCGTCATGGGCGGGCTGGCGGCGGTGCACGGGCCGCTGATCGGCCTCGCCGTGTCTCAGCTTCCGGCCGGCGCGGCGCGCGGCTTCCTCGGCCTGTTCTGGCTGATCGCGCAGGGAACCATCCTGGTGCTGGCCGTGCCCGCCGGGCGGGCCGACTGGAACACGCCGCTGCTGGCCCTCTCCCTGCTTCCCGGCGTGGCGCTCGGCGCGGCGCTGTCCGGCCCGGCGCGGCGCTGGCTCACCGGGCCGCGGCTGCGGGCCGGGATCGTCACGCTTGCCGCGGTGGCCGGTAGCCTGCTGGTGGCGGCGGGATGAGCGCTCTTCGCCCCGCCCGGCCGGAGGAGGCAGAACTCCTCCACGCGCTCGTGCAGCGAGCCTATGCGCCCTATGTGCCGCTCATCGGCCGCCGCCCGGCGCCGATGGACGATGACATCGCCGCCCGGATCGCCGCGGGGCAGGCGCATGTGCTGGAGCGCGGCGGCGCGATCCTGGCCCTGGCGGTCATCGAGGCGCGGCCCGGCCACCTATGGATCGAGAACCTGGCGGTGGAGCCCGCCGCGCATGGCCAGGGGCTGGGCCGGGTGTTGCTGGCCTTCGCCGAGGCCGAGGCGCACCGCCTGGGTCTGCCGGCCCTGCGGCTGCTGACCAATGCGCGGATGGAGCGCAACCGCGCCATCTACGCCCGCGCCGGCTTCACCGAGGTGAGGGAATCCGAGGAAGGCGGCCTGCACCGCGTCCACATGTGGCGGGGACTGGATGGCACGGGGGAACCGGCCCCCTGACGGCCGGCGCCGGCCTCAACGCAGAAGCGCCGCGATCACCACGTAGACCAAGGTCCAGAGCATCCCGGAGAGGGCGAGAATGATCCCCACGCAAAGGCTGACATTGAGACGGGAGTGAGATGCTTTCAAACCCAGGGACTGCCCGCCACGGTCCATCGCGTAAGGGTACGAACCGGAAACTATCATGGAAGCGCTCTCCCTGTTTCGGTCAAACAGTCAATGCATCAACCTAGCCAAGGTTTGCACTCCGCAATGTAAGGTTGTGTGCCACGCACTTGCGAACACCTGCGGTGGTGGATCAAGATTGGTGCCTAAGCCTGTGGCGGGCCTTGAGGTTGGCCCCGCAAGCCAGTCCCCCTGGGGCCGCTCCCCTCACGAATGGACCACAGGCACTCCGGCACTTCGGGCCATCGCCCCATACCGGCCGGGGGCGAATCGGGCGGGGTGACGCGGGCGCGCCGCCCTAAAGCTCCGCCTCCCCGAAGACCTGCGACACGTCCCCGCCCCAGGCTTCCGCGTTGCGGCGCAGCCAGTGGTCCGCCTGCGTCTCGCCCGAAACCGCGATGCGTTCCAGCGGCTCCAGGAAGCGCTCCTCGCCGTGTCCGCGGGCCCGCAGCCCTTCCCGCGCGATGGTCAGCACCTCGCGCGCCACCTCGCTCAGCGGAACCTCCCCGATCACGGAGTCCAGGGCGCGCGTCGGCACGTCCGCGCGCAGCGCGTGCAACTGCGCCACCGACCAGGGCCGCACCAGGGCGGCGGCCGCCTTCAGCGCGGCGTCGTCGTAGAGCAGCCCCACCCAGAAGGCCGGCAGCGCGGAAACCATGGCGGCCGAGCCCATGTCGGCGCCGCGCATCTCCAGGAAGCGCTTGAGCCGCACGTCCGTGAACACGGTGGTCACGTGGTCCGCCCAATCCCCCATGGTGGCCCGCACGGCGGGATCGGAGGGAAGCCCCTTCGCCATGAAGTCGCGGAAGGTGGTGCCGGTCGCGTCCACGAAGCGGCCGTCGCGCATGACGAAGTACATGGGCACGTCCAGCACGTGGTCGGCGAAGCGCTCGAAGCCGAAGCCGTCCTCGAAGGCGACCGCCGGGATGCCCGTGCGGTCGGGGTCGGTGCGGGTCCAGACATGGCCGCGCAGCGTGCGGTAGTTCGTCGCCTCTCCCTCCCGGAAGGGCGAATTGGCAAAAAGCGCCGTGGCG
Source organism: Muricoccus vinaceus (assembly GCF_042433125.1). Lineage (NCBI taxonomy): Bacteria > Pseudomonadati > Pseudomonadota > Alphaproteobacteria > Acetobacterales > Roseomonadaceae > Muricoccus > Muricoccus vinaceus. Next base: position 237,052 of record NZ_JBHLVZ010000005.1, read on the forward strand.
AGCGGCTGCAGCGCGAGCGAGACGCGCAGCTTCTCCACCATGTCCGCCTCGTCCCCGAAGTCGAGGTTGGCCTGCACGGTGCAGGTGCGGAGCATCATGTCGAGACCCATGTCGCCCACGCGCGGCATGTAGTTCCGCATGATCGCGTAGCGGGTCTTGGGCATCCAGGGCATCGCCTCCCGCGTCGCCAGCGGGTGGAAGCCCAGGCCCGCGAAGCCGATGCCCAGCGGCTCCGCCACCGCGCGCAGGTCGCGCAGGTGGTCGTCGAGCTCGGCCGCGGTTTCCACGACCGTGGCCACGGGGGCGCCGGAGAGCTCGAACTGGCCGCCCGGCTCCAGGCTCACGCTCGCCTCGCCGCGCTTGAGGCCGATGAGCTTGCCGTTGTCCTCGATCCGCTCCCAGCCGCGGGCCGTCAGCCCCTCCAGCAGGGCGGCGATGCCGGCGGGCTCGTAGGCGGGGGGAAGAAGGGTCTCGCGGTGGAACCCGAACTTCTCGTGCTCCGTGCCCACGCGCCAGGCCGCGCGCGGCTTGCTGCCGGCGGCGAACCAGCCGGCCAGGTCACGCGCGGATTCGATGGGCGTGAGGTCGGCCTCGCCAGGGTTAGACATTCTGCGTTCTGCTCGTCCATTGGGTTGGCCAGGTCGCCACGGATCGCCTGGACCATCCCAGCGCCGAGACCGCCACCGTTTCACCCGGAAGATTCGGGAATAGGGGCGTTCCACCGCAACAAAGGGATGAGGTGCCGGTTGGTCAAGTTCCGGTGCCGTGAACCCTGCGTGCGCCGCCCTGTCGCGCCGGAACCCAGGCTGGACACCCGGCCCGATCCGTCCGAAGGGAAGCGGGTGGCGCCCCATACCGACATCCGGCGCGAAGGCCTGTCCGGCTGGCTGCCCGCGGCCTTCGTGCCCTATGCCCTGCTGATGCGGCTGGACCGGCCGATCGGCTCGTGGCTGCTTTTCCTGCCGGGGCTGTGGGCCTTCGCGGCGGCGGCGCCCTCCTGGGGTCGGGGCCTCTGGCTGACCCTCCTGTTCGGGCTGGGCGCGGTTGTGATGCGCGGCGCCGGCTGTGTGGTGAACGACCTCTGGGACCGCGACCTGGACCGCCGGGTGGAGCGGACGGCCGGCCGCCCGCTCGCCTCCGGCGCCGTGTCGGCGCGCCGGGCACTGCTTTTCCTGGTCGCGCTTTCCGTGCTCGGGCTGGCCATCCTGCTGCAACTGCCGCGCACCGCCATCTGGCTCGGTGTCGCGTCCCTCGTGCCCATCGTCCTCTATCCCCTGGCCAAGCGGGTGACGGACTGGCCGCAGGCGATGCTCGGCATCGTCTTCACCTGGGCGGCCCCCATGGGCTGGGCGGCGGCGACGGGGGCGCTGTCCGCCCCGGCCCTGCTGCTCTGGGCGGCGGGCTTCGGCTGGACCCTGGCCTATGACACCATCTACGCCCACCAGGACCGCGAGGACGACGCGCTGGTGGGCATCCGCTCCTCCGCCCTCACGCTGGGGGAGCGCACGCGGCCCTTCCTGGCGCTGGCCTTCGCCGGCTGCATCGCGCTCGTGGCCATGGCCGGGCTCCGCGCCGGGCTGAACCCGGTCTTCCTGCTCGGCCTCGCCCTGCCCGCCGCCCATTTCGCCTGGCAGTGGCACCGCCTGGACATCCACGACCCCGCCCTCTGCCTCCGCCTGTTCCGCTCGAACCGGGATGCGGGGCTGCTGATCGCGCTGGCGCTGCTGCTGGGCCGGCTGTGACGGGCGACGGGGGCATGACCCCCGCGGCCTTCATCCTCGCCCACACCGCGATCGCCCGTCCGCCGCTCGTGCCCGAGATCCCGCTGCACCTGGCCACAGAGATCACGCCGATCTGGCAGGCCACGGAGTTGTGGCTGGAGGAACGCGGCATCGAGCCGCCCTTCTGGGCCTTCGCCTGGCCCGGCAGCCAGGCCCTCGCGCGCTGGATCCTGGACCAGCCCGCCCGTGTCGCCGGCCTGCGGGTGCTGGATTTCGCGGCGGGCGGGGGCCTCGCCGGGATCGCCGCCGCCCTGGCCGGCGCCGTCTCCGTGGAGGCCGCCGAGATCGACCCCCTGGCCCATGCCGCCACGCGCCTCAACGCCACGCTGAACGGTGTCTGCATCGCCGAAGCCCACGGGGACGTGGTCGGGGCTCCCGGCCGATGGGACGTCATCCTGGCGGGCGACGTCTGCTACGAGGCGCCGATGACCCGCCACATCCTGCCCTGGCTGCGCCGCCTGGCGGCGGAGGGCGCGCGGGTGGTCCTGGCCGATCCCGGCCGCGCCTATGCCCCGCGCGAGGGGCTGGAACTCCTGGCACGCTTCACCGTGCCGGTGTCGCGGGAGCTGGAGGACAGCGACCACCGCGCCGTCACCCTGCACCGCGTCCTTCCCTGAGGCCGGGCACGCCGTCATCGATCACGGTGCGCCGAAATCGGCTTGGCCGGGAAACCCCTCCCGAACCGGCCTGTTCTCCCCCCATAGCGTTTGCAATACCCTCTTATGTGAATGGCCCGCCCATGTCCCAGCGTGTCCTGATCGTCGAGGACGAGATCCTGATCGCCCTTGACCTGGCCGCGGTGCTGGAAGGAATGGGGTTCGAAGTGGTCGGCACCGCCGCCGATGCAGCCGCGGCCCTGGCTGCTGCCCAGGATGGCGTCGACATCGCCCTGGTGGACGTGAACCTGCGCGACGGCCCGACCGGTCCGGCGTTGGGCGAAACGCTCGCGAAGGAATGGGGTGCGACGGTGATCTACCTGACCGCCAATCCCCGCCAGGTGGCGCCGGGTATCAGCGGACCGGTCGGCATCCTGCCCAAGCCCTTCACCGATGCGGCGCTGGACGGAACGGTGCGCTTCGCCGTGTCCCTCCGCGAAGGCCGCGCCACCCGCCCGCCGGCGGCCCTCTGCCTACTGGGCAGCGCGGCGGCGGCGTTGCAGCGCGCGTGCCGGCAGCCGGGCCTCTAGCTCCAGCCCGCCGGGGAGCCAGCGGCGTACCACCTTGCCGCCGAGCTGCCCCTCCACGCTGATGTTGGCCAGCCGGCTGCCGAAGCCTTCGTGCCCGGGCGTGCCTGACAAAGGGGGCCCGCCGCTCTCGCGCCAGCACAGCACGATCTCCCCCTCCTCCGCCGTGACCTGGATGGCCACCCGCCCGCCGGGTGTGGACAGCGCGCCGTACTTGGCCGCGTTGGTGGCCAGTTCATGGAAGATCAGGGCCAGGGGGGTGGCCGCCAGGTCGTCGAAGCCCTGGTCGGTGCCGGCGATGGTGATGCGCCCGCCGAGCGGGTCCGCCTCCGGCATCGCATAGGGCGAGAGCAGGTCCTCGAGAAACGCGAACAGGGTCGCCTGCCCGAACGCCGGGCGGCTGCCCTCGCTGTGCGGCCGGGCGAATTCATGCGCGCGGGCCAGGGCGTTGATCCGGCTGCGCAGTTCCTGCGCGAAAAGCGCCGCCTCGGGATGGCCGCGGGCGGAAAGGGAGGTGAGCGAGGACATCACCGCGAAGATGTTCTTGATGCGGTGGCTCAGCTCGTGGCTCAGGACCTCCCGCTCATCGGCCAGGCGGCGGATGTCCTGGATGTCCGTGCAGGTGCCGAACCAGCGGGTGATCCGCCCGCGCCAGTCCCGCACCGGCAGCGCCCGGCCCAGGAACCAGCGCCAACCGCCATCGGCCACGCGCAGCCGGTACTCGACCTCGTACGGATCGCCGGTCGCGAGCGAATGCCGCCACCGTTCCCGCGTCTGGGGCTGGTCGTCGGGATGGACGAGCGCCGCCCAGGCCTCTCCATCGCCTCCACCGGGCTCGAGGCCCATCACCTCGTACCAGCGCTGGTTGAAGTAGTCGTGGTGGCCGTTGGGAAGGGTGGACCAGACCATCTGCGGCATGGTGTCCGCGATGGCCCGGAAGCGCGCGTCGCTTTCGCGCAGCGCCGCCTCCGTGTCCTTCTGCTCGGAAATGTCCAGCGCGACTCCCGCGAGCCGCGTGGGCCGACCCTGGCGGTTTCGCAGCACGCGCCCGCGCAACTGCACCCATGACACGTCGCCGCCGGGCGGCCAGGTGCGGTAGGCGATGTTCAACGGTGCCCGCCCGGCCAGGGCGGCAGCCAGGGCACGGTCCAGCGCGACCCTGTCCTCGGGCACCACATGGGCCAGCAAGCCGGCCGCGGGCGCGCCCGCCCTGCCCAGTGCCGGGTCCATTCCGTGCAGGGTGCAGGCGCGGGCGTCACCGTGGATCAGGTTGGTGTCCGCGTCCCAGTCCCAGGCGCCGGCAATGCCGGACGCCTCGAGCGCCAGCGCAAGGCGCTGCTCAGCCCAGTTCGCGGGTTCGGGGGAGTCGGGCTGCACGGCCAATCCGGATCGCATCCGCGTCCGTTTTAAAGCCATTCAGGCCCGGTTTGCACCCCCGGCCTCTCAATGACCGTCATTCCGCCGAAAGCAAGGCCACCGGCAACCGCCCCAGCAGCGCGCCAACGGAAAGCGCCGCGCCGGCCTCGGGCGCGGGGCCGCCCAGCGCATCGCCGAAGCCCAGCCCGGCCAGGGGGGCGGGCAGCGGAAGGGTGGTGCCCTCCCAGGCCGCGGCCGGAACCAGGGGCAGCCCGTCCTCGCCCAGCATGCGGGCGGGCAGGCGCGTCACCACCGTGACCGCCGCGCGGCCGTCCAGGTGCCGCGCGAAGGCGAGCACATGGGCGGCCATGGGCCCCTCCGCCTCGATCGGCAGGTAGTCGCCCTCGGCGAATAGCGCGGGCTGGCGCTGGCGCAGCGCCAGGGCGCGGGCGATCACCGCGGCCTTCACCCGCCCGTCCATCCAGTGGGGCAGCAGCGCCGCCGGCGCCTCCCCCGCATCCAGCGCGGCCTCGCGCGCGGCGAAGTCCACGGGGCGGCGGTTGTCGGGGTCCACCAGGGAGAAGTCCCAGAACTCCGTGCCCTGGTAGAGGTCGGGGATGCCCGGCGCGGTGCAGCGGATCAGCGTCTGCGCCAGCCCGTTGCAGGCCCCGGCCGGGGAAAGGCGGCGCACCAGCCCCGCCACCTCGTCCCGCAGGCGGGAAGGCCGGGAGGGGTCCAGAACCGCCGTGATGAAGTCGCGGCAGGCGGTCTCGTAGGCCTCGTTCGGCACCGCCCATTCGGAGCGCCGCTTGCCCTCGCGCAGCGCCTTCTCCTGCCAGGCGGCCAGGCGCTTCACCAGTGCCTCCACCCCGGCATCGTCGGCCGGGTCGAGGTCGAGCGGCCAGGCGCCGATCATGGACTGGTAGAGCATGATCTCGTCGGTGGCGTCGGGCGCGGGCTCGCCGTCCACCTCCTTCTTCAGCACGGTGTTGAGCCGCGTCCAGCGGTTCAGCGTCGCCGCCCATTCCTCGGGCAGCTCGGACAGCACGGCCAGCCGCGCGCGGGTGTCCTCCCCGCGCTTGTGGTCGTGGGTGGCGGTGGCCAGCATCTCCCGCGGGAAGAACTTCGCGCGCTCCCGGCAGGTGGCGTGGAAGGCGGCGGGCGTGATGGCGAAGTGGGAGGGCTCCGAGCCCACCTCGTTGCGCGAGATCAGGCGGCCGTAGCGGTAGAAGGCCGTGTCCTCCACCGACTTCGCGGCCACCGGCGCGGAGAGCTGCTGGAAGCGCACGGCGGCGCGGTAGCGCTCGCGCCGCTGCTCGTGCGGAAGGTGGCGCGGCGGGTCTCCGCCCAGCCAGGAATCCAGCAGGTCCAGCAGAGGCCGCTCGGTCGCGCGCACCGTGCGCCGCGCGCCCGCCATGGCCCAGTCCAGGAGCCTCCGGTCCGCCTCGTTCCGCCCGGCCATCCCGACATAGGAGCGGTAGGCCGGGAAGTGCACGAGGACCTCGGTCAGCGCGCGGCGGATGGCGGTCAGGGTGAAGTCGCGCGTCGCCAGGTCCCGCGCGGCGACGCGGCGCAGGGCGGCGGCCGTGCCGTTGAGCTCGGAAGCCAGGTTGTAGCGCAGGATCTGCCGCCGGGCCTCGCGCGCCTCCTCGCCGAAATCGGCGGGGCGGCCGGTCTGCGCGTGCCACAGCGCGGCGAGTGGCTCGGCCCCGTCGGGGTCGTGCAGAACGGCGGAAACCTCGTCCATGAAGTTGTAGCCGGTGGTGCCGTCCACCATCCAGTCGCGGCGCAGCTTCTCGTGCGGGGCGAGGATCTTCTCCACCAGCAGCACCGGCTCACCCTTCGGCGATCCCTCCGGCCGCCGCGACTCCAACCCCTGCAGCCGGCGCCGCAGCTTGCGGCAATAGGCGCGGGGATCGGCCAGCCCGTCCACGTGGTCCACGCGCACGCCGTCGATCAGCCCATCGGCGTAGAGGCTCAGGATCAGCGCATGCGTCGCCTCGAACACCCCCGGGCGCTCGACCTGCAGGCCGCCGAGCGAGGTCACGTCAAAGAAGCGGCGCCAGTTGATCTCGTCGGTGGCCGCCCGCCACCACGCCAGGCGGTAGTGCTGCTGCTCCAGCAGCGCGTGCAACCGGGCGCGCCCGGCCTCGTCCCTCGGGTCGTGCGCCGCGATCGCCGCGTCGATCTGCGCGCGTCCCTCGGGGGTCGCGGCGTGGCGTGCCAGCATGTCGAGCGCGAGGCTCGCCGCCGCCCGCGCCGCATCGCGGTCCTCGCTGGCGGACAGCGCGCGGAAGGTCTGAGCGAGGCCCGTCAGCATCGCCTCCCCGGTGGCGGAGAGAAGCGTCGCGTAGGTGGGCGGCGCGATCGGGAAGCGGTGCTCGAAGTATTCCGCGTAGATCTTGCCGCTCTCGGGCTCGAAGTGCAGCGCGAGGTCGCCCGATTCCAGCACGGTGCCGTAGGGCGCGCCCAGGAAGGGCGCGAGCATCCGGTCCGTCAGCTCGGGGTCGGGCGGATTCCAGTCGATGTCGAAGAACTGCGCGAAGGGGGATTTCGGCCCCCATTCCAGCACGTCCAGCCACCAGCCGTTGTCCGCGCCCCCCACGCCCATGTGGTTGGGCACGATGTCCAGGATCAGGCCCATGCCGTGGGCGCGCAGCGCGTCCACCAGCCGGCCCAGCGCTTCCTCCCCGCCCAGTTCCGGGTTGATCCGGTTGGGGTCCACGATGTCGTAGCCGTGGGTCGAGCCCGGCCGCGCCTTCAGGATGGGCGAGGCGTAGAGGTGGCTGATCCCGAGCTTCTGATAGTAGGGCACCAGGGCCACCGCCGCATCCAGCGGGAAGTCCTTGTGAAACTGCAGGCGTGCGGTGGCGCGCGGCGTGGCGGGAGCGGGCATCGAGGGGGCGACCTGTTTATCGGGCTTGGGCCAGCGCGGTCAGGCGCGCGGCGGTGTCGTGATCGTCGAGCATGGTGGCGGCCTCGCCCGGCAGGCGGCGCTGCCAGTTCGGGTGGCCCTCGGTGGTGCCGGGAAGGTTGGGAGCCTCCTCCAGCGCCAGGGCGTCCTCCAGGGGCAACAGGGCCAGCGCGCAGGCGGCGGAGGCGATGTGGCGGGCAGCGGCGGTCGCGACCTCCGCGCCATCGTCCTCGGCCGGCATCGGCCCTTCGGCCGCGCCGCTCTCGCACATGGCGTCCCACAGCCGCACGCGGTCGCCCGCGCGCTCCTCGCGCAGGGGCGCGCCATCCGCGCCCTCGCCGAGCAGGCCGAGCTGCACGCGCCAGTCGATGTCGCGCCCGCGCCACCAGCCGGCCACCGTCGGCAGGTCATGCGTGGTGGTCACCGCCACCGCGCCCGGCGACCAAGTGGAGGGCGGCGTGAAGCTGCGGTCCTTGGCCTGCTCGAAATACAGCACGCGCAGACCCATCACGCCCGTCTCGTCCAGGCGCTCGCGGAAGCCCTCCGGCAGGGTGCCGAGGTCCTCGCCCACCACGATCGCCCGATGCCGGTGGGATTCGAGCGCCACCAGCCGCATCATGTCTTCCACGGGGAAGTGCAGGTAGGCGCCCTCCGTCGCGTCCTGTCCCTGCGGCACCATCCAGAGCCGCGCGAGGCCCATGGCGTGGTCGATGCGCACGCCGCCGGCGTGGCGCATGGCGGCGCGCAGCATCTCCAGGAACGCCGCGTAGCCGCCGTCGCGCAACCCGCGCGGCGAGAAGGCCGAAATGCCCCAGGACTGCCCGAGCGGGGAGAAGATGTCGGGCGGCGCGCCCACACCCAGGCCCGGCAGGATCTGCCCCTGGCGCGACCAGCCATGGCTGCCGCCGCCATCCGTGCCGACCGCGAGGTCCGCGATCAGGCCGATCTTCGCGCCCGCCCCCTTGAAGGCCGCTTGCGCGGCGCCGAGGCCCCGGTCGGCGATCCATTGCAGGAAGGCGTGGAACTCCACCTCCCGCGCGTTGGAGCGGGCGAAGCCTTCCACGCCCGGCGCCTCGGGGTGGCGGAACTCCTCCGGCCAGTCCTTCCAGTGCCACAACCCGGGGTCGCCGCCATAGAGATGCGCGTGCAAGGCCTCGAACCGCGCGTGGCTTTCCAGCGCCTCGCCGCCTTCCTCGCGGAAGCGGGTGAGGGCGGGGTCGCCGCGGAAGGCGTCGAACATCGACCGGAACAGCGCGAGGCGCAGCCGTGCCGCCGCCGGCCAATCCACGAGGTCGAGCGACTCCAGCCGCACGAACTCATCGGCCAGCCCCGTGGCGGCCAGCGCCGCGCGCAGCGCCTCCGGCCCCAGGCTCGCGGGATCGGCATGCAGCACGTTCAGGAACAGGCGCGAGGAGGGCGCATAAGGCGAGAAGCGGTAGGGGTCGGCGGAGAACTGCGCGTGCACCGGGGAGATGGCGAGGGCATCCGCGCCCCGCCGCGCGGCCGATGCCGCAAGCTGCGCGAGGCCGGTGAAATCCCCGATCCCGCCATCGCCCGTGCGCCGGGGCGAATAAAGCTGCACCGCCAGTCCCCAGGGCCGCGTGCCCGGCTCCACCACATGCCCGCGCCGCGGGCAGACCGCGAGCACCGTCTCCTGCCCGGCGATCTGGAGCCGGTGGTAGCCGGGCTCGTTCACCGAAGGCAGGGTGCAGAGCCCGTCCTGCTGCCGGGCGCGGCCCTCGCGCGTCTCGCCGCCCTCCAGGAACAGGCGGAATTCCGGCTCTCCCGGCAGGCCGAGCAGCACCGGCTGGTTCGCGATGGCCGTGCAGAGCGGCGGCAGGCCCTCGCGGCTCCGCCGCAGGCGCTCGCGGCTGTCGCGGATGGCGGCGTCGCTGTCGGCCGGCAGGTCCAGCGCGGCCAGGATGGACCGCATCGCCCCGGGCCCGACCTGATGGTCCTTCCCGTTCACATCCTTCCATTCCACCGCAATCCCGGCATCGCGGGCGAGGTCGCGGAGGTCATGTTCGTTCATGGGGCGGGATCCAGCAGGGCGATGGTCGTGCGCGGGGGAAGCGTGCCCTGGGCCAGGGAATCGGCGGCACCGGGTGCCGTCTCGAACACGGTTCGCGCGCCGCCCGCCTTAACCTTTGCTGCCTCGGGGCCGAGATTCACGGCAATGGTGAGCCGCGTGCCGTCGCCCATGCGCCAGCGCGCCAGCACGGCGGCCTCCCCCACCGGCTCCGCGCCCTCCGCCATGGCGCCGGGCAGGCGCGGCATGATCTCGGCCGCGCGGATGGCAAGCAGCGCCTTGTGATGCGCGAGGACGGCATCGTGCGGCGGGCGCCCGGCCTCGCTGGCATCGGGGCGGGAAGCCTCGAAGGTCGCGGGATCGTTGGGGTCCGGGATGCGCGCGCGCGCCGCCTCGTCGCGGAAGGCGGAGAAATGGGCGAACTCCTTGCGCCGCCCCTCCTTCACGGCCTTGGCGAGTTCGGGATCCTTGAAGCCCGTAAAGAACAGGAAGGGCGCCGTGGCGCCCCATTCCTCGCCCATGAACAGCATGGGGATCTGCGGGCAGAGCAGCAGCAGCGCCGCCGCCGCGCGCAGCGCCTCGGGATCGGCGAGCACCGGGAGCCGCTCCCCCATCGCACGGTTGCCGACCTGGTCGTGGTTCTGCAGGAACAGCACGAAGGCGGTGGGCGGCAGGTGCGCCGAGGGCTCGCCGCGACCGCGGCCGAGATGCGGCATCTGCTCGCCCTGGAAGAGGAACCCTTTCCCCAGCACGCGCGCCAGCTTCTTCGCGCCGTCCTCCGCGAAGTCCTCGTAATAGCCCTCGCGCTCGCCGGTCAGCAGCGGGTGCAGCGTGTTGTGCCCGTCGTCGTTCCACTGCGCGTCGTAAAGGTCCGGCCTGAGCTTGGAGGCGGTGTTGCCCTCGTTCTCCAGCACCAGATGCACCTCGCGCCCCGTGACCTCGGCGCGGATGCGGCGCGCGAGCACGTCCAGCCAGGGCTGGTCGGCGATGGCGTGCACGGCATCCAGCCGCAGGCCGTCGATGCGGTAGTCGCGCAGCCACATCAGCGCGCATTCCTCGAAGAAGGCTCGCACCTCCGTGCGGGCGAAGTCGATCGAGGCGCCCCAGGGGGTCTGGATGTCCTCGTCGAAGAATTCCTTGGCATAGGCGTGCAGGTAGGCGCCGTCCGGGCCGAAATGGTTGAACACGCAATCGAGGAACACCGAGAGGCCGAGGCCATGGGCCTCGTCCACCAGCGCCTTCAACTCGTCCGGCGTGCCGTAGCTCGGGTCGGGTGCGAAGGGCTGCACGCCGTCATAGCCCCAGTTGCGCCCACCCGGGAAAGCGGCCAGCGGCATCAGCTCCACGGCCGTCACGCCCAGCTCGCGCAGGCGGGGCAGCATGGCCCGCACCCCCGCATAGCCGCCGCAGGTGCCGACATGCAGCTCATACAGCACGGTTTCGTGCCACGGCCGCCCGCGCCAGCCCGCGTTGCGCCACCGGTAGGCATCGTTGTCCACCAGCACGGAGGCGCCGTGCACGTCCTCCGCCTGCGCGCGCGCGGCGGGATCGGGCACCAGAAGGTCCGGCGAGGTGCGGAACCGGTAGCGCGCCCCCGCTCGCGCCGGGGCATCGGCGCTGAACCAGCCGCCACCGGCCGCGCGCATGGGGACGGGCGCCATCCCCTCGATCTCCAGCGAAACGCCCTCCGAAGAGGGCGCCCAAAGGCGGAAGGTCGCGCCTTCCTCGTGCAGGATCGGTCCCCAGAAAGAGGTTTGGGCGGTTGTCATGCCTGATCCATCCGGCTCCACAGCAGGACCAGGGAGCGCGCGCGGACGAGTACGGTTTCCTCGTCTTCCTGCAACGACCGCTCCTCCCCGTCGGGTTCGGCGCTGTTGAGCAGCAGGTGCCAGCTCCGGGCCACGCCGGGCAGGGTGAATCGCTGGTCCGCGCTGTCCGCGTTCATCATCAGCAGCACCGTGTCCGCGCCGCCTTCCTCCGTGCCGTCGGCGCGCAGCATGGCGAAGGTCTTGGACACCGGGTCGCCCCAGGCCTCGGGCGTCAGCGCCTGCCCGTCCTGGCCGAACCATTGCGTGTCCGACAATCCCGGCAAGGGCTCGGACCGCCCGTGCGGGAAGCGCGGCGGGCGCAGCGGCGCCAGGCGGTGACGCAGCCGGGTCAGCCGCGCGGTGAAGCGCGCCATCTCCTGCGCCGCCTCCGTCGCACCGCGCGCCCAATCCACCCAGGAGACCTCGTTGTCCTGGCAATACGCGTTGTTGTTGCCGCCCTGGGTGCGGTTCATCTCGTCGCCGGCCAGCAGCATGGGCGTGCCCGCCGAGAACAGCACCGTCGCGAGCATGGCACGCTTCAGCCGTTCGCGGATCTCCAGGATCTCCGGATCGTCGGTCTCCCCTTCCACGCCCCAGTTGTGGGAATGGTTGTCGCTGTGGCCGTCGCGATTGTCCTCGCCATTGGCCGCGTTGTGCCGGTGGTCATAGGAGACCAGGTCCTCCAGCGTGCTGCCGTCATGGGAGGCGATGTAGTTCACGCTGGCCCAGGGCTGGCGCCGCCTGCGGTCGAACAGCTCCGCCGATCCGGTCAGCCGGGCCGCGAGGTCCGAGCGAAGCCCTTCGTCGCCCTTCCAGAAACGCCGGACGCCGTCGCGGAACTTGTCGTTCCACTCGGCGAAGCCCGGCGGATGGTTGCCGAGCTGGTAGCCGCCCGGCCCGATGTCCCAGGGCTCGGAGATCAGCTTCACGCGGGACAGCACGGGGTCCTGCCGCACGGCGTCGAAAAAGCCCGAGCCCGGGTCGAAGCCCGTGTGCTCCCGCCCGAGAACGCTTCCGAGATCGAAGCGGAAGCCGTCCACGTGGAAGCTCTCGACATAGTAGCGCAGGCTGTCCATGACCATCTGGATCACCCGCGGATGCGACATGTTCACCGTGTTGCCGGTGCCGGTGTCGTTGATGCAGATGCGGGGATTGTCCGGCAGCAGACGGTAGTAGGAGGCGTTGTCGAGCCCGCGCCAGGACAGCGTCGGCCCCATCTCGGAGCCCTCGCAGGTGTGGTTGTAGACCACGTCCAGGATCACCTCGATCCCCGCCTCGTGCAGCCGCCGCACCGCCGCGCGCACCTCGTTCAGCGCGCCCGTCGCGAGATAGGCGGGCTCGGGCGCGAAGAAGGACAGGGTGGAATAGCCCCAGTAGTTGGTCAGGCCCTTCTCCACCAGGAAGCGGTCCTGCAGGAAGGCGTGGACGGGCAGCAGCTCGACCGCCGTCACGCCGATCCGCAGCAGGTGCTCGATCACCGCGGGATGGCCGAGCGCCTGGAAGGTTCCGCGCACCGGGCCGGGGATCGCCTCATGCTGCCGGGTCAGGCCCTTGAGGTGCGCCTCGTAGATGATCGTGTCGCACCAGGGCCGCTCCAGCGGGCGGTCGCGGCCCCAGTCATAGGCGCGGTCGTCCACCACCACGCCCTTGGGCATGGCGGCCGCGCTGTCGCGCCGGTCCATGGTCAGGTCCGCGCGCTGGTTCCCCACGCGGTAGCCGAAAAGGGCATCGGACCAGGTGACGTTGCCGACGAGCTGCTTCGCGTAAGGGTCGAGAAGCAGCTTGGTGGGGTTGAAGCGATGCCCCCGGCCGGGTTCGTAGGGGCCGTGCGCGCGATAGGCGTAGACGGTGCCCGGCCCGGCATCCGGCAGATATCCGTGCCAGACCTCGTCGGTGCATTCCCTGAGATCGTAGCGCGTCACCTCGCGCCGGCCATTGGCGTTGAACAGGCACAGCTCGATCCGCTCCGCATGGGCGGAGAAGACCGCGAAGTTCACCCCAAGGCCATCCCAGCTGGCGCCCAGCGGATAGGGCCTCCCGGTTTCGAGGCGGGTCGGCTCTATCGGCATGGGCAAGGGCGGTCCTTAGGGCGAGAGGATCAGGGTCGCGAGCGGCGGCAGCGTCAGGATGAGGGAGGCCGGCTGCCCGTGCGAGCCCTCCCCCACCGCGTCGACACCCCCGAAGTTCCCAACGCCGGAACCGCCATAGTGATTGGCGTCCGTGTTGAGGATTTCGCGCCAGCGCCCGCCGCGCGGCACCCCGATGCGGTAGCCTTCCCGCGGCACCGGCGTCATGTTGCACACCACCAGCGCCGGCGAGCCGTCCGCCCCCATGCGCACGAAGGCGAAGACGCTGTTCGCGGCGTCGTCCCCCACCACCCAGGCGAAGCCCTCGGGCTCGGCGTCGCGCTGGTGCAGAGCCGGCAGGCCGCGATAGGTGCGGTTGAGGTCGCGCACCAGCTCCTGCACGCCACGATGGCGGGGATCGTCCAGCAGGTGCCACGGCAGCTGCGCGTCGTGGTTCCACTCCGTGGGCTGCGCCAGCTCGATGCCCATGAACAGCAGCTTCTTGCCGGGATGGGTCCACATGAAGGCGAGATAGGCGCGGAGGTTCGCGCGCTTCTGCCAGTCGTCGCCCCGCATCTTGCCGAGCAGCGACCCCTTTCCGTGCACGACCTCGTCATGCGAGAGCGGCAGCACGAAGTTCTCGGAAAAGGCATAAACGAGGCCGAAGGTCATCTCGCCGTGGTGCCAGCGGCGGTTGACCGGGTCCTCCTCCATGTAGTGGAGGCTGTCGTGCATCCAGCCCATGTTCCACTTGTAGTGGAAGCCCAGCCCACCCTCGGAGACAGGCTTGGAGACGCCCGGCCAGGCCGTGCTTTCCTCCGCGATCATCACGGCGCCCGGGCAGCGCTGGCGCACCGCCTCGTTCAGCTCCTTGATGAAGGCCACCGCCTCCAGGTTCTCGCGCCCGCCGAACACGTTGGGCACCCATTCGCCGTGGTTGCGGGAATAGTCGCGGTAGAGCATCGAGGCCACCGCATCCACGCGCAGACCGTCCACGTGATAGTGCTCCAGCCAGTGCAGCGCGGAGGCGACAAGGAAACCGCGCACCTCCGTCCGGCCGAAGTTGTAGATCAGCGTGTTCCAGTCGCGGTGAAAGCCCTCCCGCGGGTCCGCGTGCTCGTACAGCGCCGTGCCGTCGAACTGCGCGAGGCCGTGCGGGTCGGAGGGGAAATGCGCCGGCACCCAGTCCAGGATCACGCCGATGCCGGCCTCGTGGCAGGTGTCCACGAAGCGGGAAAAGCCCTCGGGCGTGCCGAAGCGCGCGGTGGGCGCGAAGAGCCCCAGCGGCTGGTAGCCCCAGGAACCGCCGAAAGGGTGCTCCATGATCGGCAGAAGCTCCACGTGCGTGAAGCCCATGCCCTGCACATAGGGGATCAGCCGCGACGCCAGCCCGTCCCAGTCGCCGGCATGGCCGTCCTCGGCGCGCCACCAGGAGCCGGGATGCACCTCGTAGATGGAGATCGGCGCGCTGACCGCCTGCGCCGCCCCGCGCCGCTCCATCCAGCCCGCGTCGCGCCAGGGGTGCGGCGCCGGGTTGGTGACGATGGAGGCCGTGCCCGGAGCGAGTTCCGCCGCCGCCGCCATGGGATCGGCCTTGAGCGGCAGCACGCCGCCCTGGGCGCCGAGGATCTCGTACTTGTAGTGCTCGCCGGGCGCGAGGCGCGGCACGAAGAGCTCCCAGATGCCGGAGGCGCCGCGCAGCCGCATCGGGTGCCGCCGCCCGTCCCAGGAATTGAAACCGCCGACCACCGACACGCGCCGTGCGTTGGGCGCCCAGACGGCAAAGCGCACGCCGGGGATGCCGTCCACGCTCATCGCCCGCGCGCCGAAGACCTGGCCCAGCTCGTGGTGCCGCCCTTCCCCGAACAGGTAGATGTCCATGTCGCCCAGCAGCAGGCCGAAGGAGTAGGGATCCTCCGTCTCCTGCACGCCGCCCAGCCAGGTGATGCGGAGCGTGTAGCGCCCTTCCGGCACCTCGCCCTCGAACACCCCGCGCTCGTCGAGGGCGCGCAGCATCACGGGCGAGCCGCCCGCCGGCACGGCCTCCACCGCGAGCGCGCCGGGCTGGAAGGTCCGCACCAGGCCGTCGTGGCGGCCGAGCACGGCGAAGGGGTCGCCGTGGCGCCCCTCCGCGATGGCGAGCAGGGCGTCGTTCATGCGGTCACCAGTCGGTCGGCCAGCGCGGACAGGCCGCGCAGCGGGATGGGAAGCCAGGCCGGCCGGTTCGCCGCCTCGTAGCGCAGCTCGTAGGCTGCTTTTTCGAGCAGGAAGAGATCCAGCAGCGCCCCGCGCGTGGCCTCGGGCGCCCACTGCACGGCTGATGCCGCCTCGGCCTCCTCATAGGCCGCCTGGAAGGCCGCGCCCGCTTCCGCGCGGAACCGTTCGAGCAGGGTCTCGCGCCGCTCGGGCAGCGCCGTGCTGAGGGCGGAGGAAGCGGCCGCCGCCGCGTAGTCCAGGCTTCGCAGCAGCCCCGCCACGTCGCGCAGCGGGCTGCCCTTGGCGCGGCGTTCCTCCAGCGTACGCGCGGGCTCGCCCTCGAAGTCGACGATCACCGCGTCGCCCTGCGCCACCAGGACCTGGCCCAGGTGGAAGTCGCCGTGGACGCGCGTCATCAGCGCGCCATCGGCGGATTGCGCGAGCTTGCGCGCCGCCTGCTTCAGCGCCTCGCGGCGGGCCAGCAGCCCGTCCGCCATCGCCTTGTCGTCCCCGGAAAGCTCCGCCTTCTCCAGCAAGTCCAGCGCCGGATCGAGCTGCGCGATGGCGCCTTCCGCCCAGGCCGTGCGGGACGCCTCCCCGGCGACCTCCGGCGAGAAGGCCGGATTGCCGCTCGGCGCCGCCAGGGCCGCGTGCAGCTCGCCCAGCCGCTTGCCCAGCGCCGCGATGAAGGCGAGGTAGCCCGCCAGCGCGTCCGTCTCGTCGTCGGCGCTGGCGCCGCTCACGGGGACGCTCTGGTCGGCGGCGCGCGCCAGCCAGTCGAGCGTCCAGCCCCAGCCGTCGCCCTGGTTGCGCACGAAGCCCTGCACCAGCATCAGCGTCACCGGCACGCCGTCGGGCCCGGTGCGGACCACCTCGCCCAGAAGCGGCGCGATGTTCTCGAACCCGGCCTCCGTCAGGTGGCGCGTCACCTCGGCCTCCGGATGGATACCGGTCACCAGCTTGCGCAGGATCTTCAGCACCGCCTGCTCGCCGACGATGATGGAGGAGTTGGACTGCTCCCCCGGCAGGCGCCGCACCGCCGGCTGCTCGCCGAGGTCCATCGCCGAAAACCGCTCGCTGCCGATGAAGCGCACGGGCCCGTCCTCGGTCTCCGCGACGGCCCCCTGGCGCAGGGCGCCGAGCACGCGGTGCACGAAGTAATCCGAGGCGAAGGCGTCCGTGAGATACCCGACGCGCCGCCCCTGCCGCACGCGCGACAGCGCGAGCTGATAGGCCAGCGGGCCGGGCGTCTCGTCCTCCTCCATGGCCGCCAGCGGCACGGCGTAGCGCTCCGTGCGGCCGGGCAGCGCCACCTCGATCTCGGCCAGCAGCGTGTGGATGCCGCCCGGAATGGGCGCCAGCGCGCGAAGCTTCGCGCCCTGCATCGCCTCGCCCTTGGAGGCGAACCAGCGCCGCTTGGGCAGCCAGGCCGGCAGCACCTCGCGCTCGATCTCGCCCTTCTGGGCGGGGCCCATGGCGGTGGCCGTGGTGGGGAAGACGATGGTGCGGAGGTCGGGCAAGGGTTCGGGTGCCTTCACATGCCAGGGCGGAAGGGCCTGCTCCGTCGCGAGGACGAACCAGTAGAAGCCATAGGGCGGCAATGTCAGCAGGTAGGTGAGCTGGCCGATGGCCGGGAAGGCGGTGCCGCCCAGCATCTCCACCGGCACGCGCCCCGCGTGCTGCGCGAGGTCCAGCTCCACCGCCTGGGCGGAGCGGGACAGGTTGAACACACAGAGAATGGACTCGCCGTTCTCCATCTCGCGCAGATAGGCCAGCACCTTGCGGTTGCCGGGGTAGAGCAGCCGCATGGAGCCGCGGCCGAAGGCCTGGCTGCGCTTGCGGGTGGCCAGCATCCGCCGCATCCAGTTGAGCAGGCTGTGCGCGTCGCGCGTCTGCGCCTCGACGTTCACGGCCTGGAAGCCGTAGAGCGGGTCCTGGATCACGGGCAGCACGAGCCCCGCCGGATCCGCCTTGGAGAAGCCACCGTTGCGGTCGGGGGACCACTGCATCGGCGTCCGCACGCCGTCGCGGTCGCCGAGATAGATGTTGTCGCCCATGCCGATCTCGTCGCCGTAGTAGATCACGGGCGTGCCAGGCATCGACATCAGCAGGCCGTTCATCAGCTCGATGCGGCGCCGGTCACGCTCCAGCAGCGGGGCGAGGCGGCGGCGGATGCCGAGGTTGATGCGCGCGCGCCGGTCGGCGGCATAGGTGTTCCAGAGGTAGTCGCGCTCCTTGTCCGTCACCATCTCGAGCGTCAGCTCGTCGTGGTTGCGGAGGAAGATGGCCCACTGGCAGCCCTCGGGGATGTCGGGGGTCTGGCGCAGGATGTCGGTGATCGGGAAGCGGTCCTCCTGCGCGATCGCCATGTACATGCGCGGCATCAGCGGGAAGTGGAATGCCATGTGGCACTCGTCGCCCTCGCCGAAATACTGCTGCGTGTCCTCGGGCCACATGTTGGCCTCGGCCAGCAGCATCTTGCCGACGCCGGCATAGCCGCGCTCCAGCTCGCCCCGGATCTGCTTCAGGATGTCATGCGTCTCGGGCAGGTTCTCGTTGTTGGTGCCGTCGCGCTCGATCAGATAGGGCACGGCGTCCAGGCGCAGCCCGTCCACGCCGGCATCCAGCCAGAAGCGCATCACGGACAGCACGCGCTCCACCACCTCCGGATTGTCGAAGTTGAGGTCGGGCTGGTGGGAGAAGAAGCGGTGCCAGAAGTACTGGCCCGCCACGGGGTCCCAGGTCCAGTTCGACTTCTCGGTGTCGAGGAAGATGATGCGCGTGCCCTGGTAGATCTCGTCCGTGTCGGACCAGACGTAAAGGTTCCGCTCGGGAGATCCCTTGGGCGCGTTGCGCGCGGCCTGGAACCAGGGGTGCTCGTTGCTGGTGTGGTTGATCACCAGCTCCGTGATCACGCGCAGGCCGCGCCGGTGCGCCTCCGCGATGAAGCGCTGCGCATCCTCCACGCTGCCGTAGTCCGGATGCACGCCGGTGTACTCGGAGATGTCGTAGCCGTCGTCGCGGCGCGGGCTCGGGTAGAAGGGCAGCAGCCAGAGCGTGTCCACGCCCAGCTCCGCGATGTAGTCCAGCTTCGCCATCAGCCCCGGAAAGTCCCCCACGCCGTCGTCGTTGGCGTCGAAGAAGGACTTCACGTGAAGCTGGTAGATGACGGCGTCCCGGTACCACTGGGGGTCGCGCGGGTCGGCCTGGTGGTTCGGCAGGCTCTCGTTGGGCAGGCTGGCGTCGTCGGGCATCGCTTGTTCTCGTTCTCAGGCGCCGAAGGGGCGCACGCGCCAGATGGCGAAGGGCAGGTCGGCGGGGTCCAGGCGCAGGCTCTGCGCCTTGCCGTAAAGACCGAAGCGGTAGCCCCGCATCAGGTCCTCCACCTCCAGCCCGGCGTCGTCGGGCAGGCCGAAGCGCCAGAGCGGCAGCTCGTATCCCGTGTCCTGCGCAACGGAAGGGTCCATGGAAACCGCGACCAGGACCACGTTGGACCGGTCCGGCGTCGCCTTCTCGTAGAACAGGACGTTGTCGTTGAAGGCGCTCAGGAAGGTGACGCCCAGATGCGTCTGCAGCGCGGGGTTGGCGCGGCGGATCATGTTCAGCCGCGTCACCTCGTCCACGATGTCGCCGGGGCGCCGGTCGGGCCAGACGCGGATCTGGTACTTCTCGCTGTCCAGGTACTCCTCCTTGCCCGGCACCGGCGTCGCCTCGCACAGCTCGAAGCCCTGGTAGACGCCCCAGAGCCCGGACAGCGTCGCGGCCAGGGCCGCGCGCGCGAGGTGCATGGGCCGCCCGCCGGTCTGCAGGTGGCGCGGGTTGATGTCGGGCGTGTTGACGAAGAAGTTCGGCCGGAAGAAGTCCCGCGGCGCCGTGGTGGTCAGCTCCGTCAGGTATTCCGCCATCTCCGCCTTGGTCTCGCGCCAGGTGAAGTAGGTGTAGGACTGCGTGAAGCCGCTCTTGGCCAGGCGGTACATCACCTTGGGCCGCGTGAAGGCCTCGGACAGGAACAGCACGTCCGGGTTCTCGGCCTTGATCTCGCCGATCATCCATTCCCAGAAGGGAAGCGGCTTGGTGTGCGGGTTGTCCACCCGGAAGATCTTGACGCCCTGCCCCACCCAGAAGCGCACGCTCTCGTACAGCGCGACCCAGAGGGAGGGCTTCGCACCCGCCGCGTAGAAATCGACGTTGACGATGTCCTCGTACTTCTTGGGCGGGTTCTCGGCGTATTTGATGGTGCCGTCCGGGCGCCAGTCGAACCACTCCGGGTGCTCCCGCAGCCAGGGATGGTCGGGGGCGCACTGGATGGCGAAGTCCAGCGCCAGCTCCAGCCCGTGGGCATGGGCCTCGTCGCGCAGCCGGCGGAAGTCGTCCATGGTGCCGAGCGCCGGGTGCAGCGTCTCGTGCCCGCCTTCCTCGGAGCCGATGGCATAGGGGCTGCCCACGTCGTCCGGTCCCGGGGTCAGCGTGTTGTTGCGCCCCTTGCGGTTCTTGCGCCCGATCGGGTGGATCGGCGGGAAGTACAGAACGTCGAAGCCCATGGCGCGCACGCGCGGCAACTGGCGGATCACGTCGTCCAGCGTGCCGTGGCGCTCCTCGCTGCCGGACTGGCTGCGCGGGAAGATCTCGTACCAGGAGGCGAAGCGGGCCGCGATGCGCTCGGCGTCCACCCCGCCCGGCGGGTTCTGCCGCACCCGGTGCGGGCGGTCGTCGGCCACCGCCATCAGCCGCGCGGTCTCCGGCGCGAGCAACAGCGCCAGCCGCTCCGTCTCCGGCGCCTTCTCGATCGCCTTGGACAGGATGCCCAGGGACTTCTTGGCCGCCCCGATCCGCTCGGCGGCCTTCGCCACCAGGCGCCGCCCCTCCTCCAGTTCCAGCGAGACGGGCACGCCCGCCGCGTGCTTCTTGGACAGCTCGTCGCGGTATCCCGCGAAGACGTCCAGCCAGGCCTCCACCGCGAAGACGTGCCGCCCCATGCGCTCCAGCGGGAAGCTCGCGGTCCAGCGGTCGTTGCCCAGCGGCGTCATGCGCACCTGCCGCCAGTTCTTCTCGTCCACCGTGCGCCACAGCAGCGCGACGCCGAAGGTGGCGTGCGTGTCGGCCACGATGTCGGCCTCCACCGTCACCACCTCGCCCACCGTGCGCTTCACGGGGAAGCGCCCGCCATCGACCAGCGGCGTCACCGCCTCGATGCCGATCCGCGGGATCACGACGCCCTGCTCGGGCGGCATGCGGGTGGCGGGCAGGCGGATCACCGGGCTGGCCTGCTCCGCGCGCATCACCCGCACGGCGCCCGGCGGAAGCGCCACCGGTACGCCCGGCACCAGCGCCTCTCCTTCCGCATCCCGGAAGGGCACGGGGCCGCCGGCGATGCCCGGCAGGATGATTTCGGGCGCGAGCGTCGCCGCGGCGTGGCGGCTCGTGTTGGCGACCACCAGCGTCGCGGATTCCGCCACGCGCAGGTCGTCTGCCGCGCGCACCACGGCCAGCACGGGCGCACCCGGCGCCGTGAGAGGCCGCATCGCGGCGCCCGACAGCGGCGCGAGCGCCGCCGCCATCGCGGTCGCCTCGCGGATTTCCGCGGAAAGGTCGTAAGGCGCGTTCTCCCGCAGCCAGGTCCAGTCGCCCGGCCGGTCCTGCGAGAGGCTGGCCGCGCGCCGTGCCCCGAACTCGAAGCCCTGCGGCACCAGCAGCGCGTCGCACAGCGTGGCCGCCAGCTGAAGCGAAAGAGCCGCCGCCCGCGCCCGCGCAGCGCTGTCGCCCTCGTCCATCGCCGCGCGCGTGTCGAAGGGCGCCTCGGGGAAGCCCATCAGCGGCCCGCCGAGCGCCTCGCGCTCCGCCATGAACCAGGGGTCACGCCCGTTCCACCAAGCAAGCGACGATGCCAGCCAGCCGAAGCCCGCGCCGCGCAGCGTTGCCGCCTCGGCCCAGGGCATGCCGGTGTTCCAGGCGATGAAGTCCGCCTGCGCGGCGCCGGTCAGCCGCCCCCAGGCGGCCAGGGGCACCTCGGCCGGGCGGACCGCGCGAAAGCCCACGGCACCGGCCGAGGCCCAGTCACGCAGGCGCGCCGCCCAGAAACCCAGTGCGCCTTCGCCCGACAGGTCCAGCCGCGCCAGGCCGAGCCGCGCCGCCCCCCCGCGCGGGTCGGGCAGGGTGTCCCCAGCCGCATGGAACCAGTCCGGATGCGCGGCGGCCAGGGCGCCCTCTTCCGCCACATGGCCGGGCTCCACGTCCAGCCAGAGCTCAAGCCCCGCCGCCCGGCAGGCTGCGGCGAGCGCGGCGATGGCGGCCGTGCCGTCCGTGCCGGCCTCCAGCAGCGGGTGGGCGCGGTCGTGGTCCGCCACTTCCAGAAGGTTGCCCGACCGCCCCGGGGAAAGCGGCGGTGGCAGGCAGACCCCGGTGAAGCCAAGGGCGGCCACCCGGTCCAGTTCTGGCGCCCATTGGGAAAGCGGGCCAAGGAGGAGTGGGTTCAGGTGATACAGGGCGATCGGGCGCATGGCCGAGCAACGGTCTGTGGCGGTCATGGTTCCCGGCTCCGGAATCGCTGATTGACCAAGCTGGAGTCGCAGGCCGCGCTCCCCTGGCCAAGGATGGTGCGGCGCAATAAGGCGTGAGGCGGCCAGGATGCTGCCGGCCCTGTCGTCTTCTAGCCTTCCTGCGGGGGTGGCCGCCCGCCGGTCGAGGCGAACAGCGCGGCCGCCAGCGCCTCCCGGCCGAAGGGTTTGTCCAGGCGCGGCAGGTCCGGCACCTCGCCGGAGGAAAGGTCGGCATAGCCGGAGGCCAGGATCACCGGCAGTTCCGGATACAGCACCCGGATGCGCGCGGCCAGCTCGGCCCCGGTCATGCCGGGCATGGCATGGTCGGTCACGACCAGGTCGGGCAGCGGGCCTGATCGCAGCGCCTCCAGCGCCGCCGCCGCCGACTCCGACTCGCGCGCCCCATGGCCGAGATCGGCCAGAAGCGCGGCGCTGCTCGCCAGCACCAGAGGGTCGTCGTCCACCAGAAGCACCGAGAGCCGCCGCCCGACGGCGGGCGTGGCGCTCGGGGCGGGCTGGCTGAGCGGCGCCGCCTCCGCGCCCAGCGCCGCACGGGGCAGCCAGATCTCGGCGGTGGTGCCGCGCCCGGGCGCGCTGACCAGCCGCAGCGCCCCGCCGGACTGGGCGCAAAGCCCGTGCACCATGGACAGGCCGAGGCCGGTGCCGCGCCCCACGCCCTTGGTCGTGAAGAAGGGCTCCACCGCCCGCCCCAGGGTTTCCGCGTCCATGCCCGCCCCTTCGTCGGACACGGCGATCACCAGGCAATCCCCGGGCGGCGGGGGATCGCCCGCGCCGGGCGCGCCGGCCCTCGGCCCCGCCGGGGCGTTGCGCGCCACAACCCGCACCCTCCCGCCCGGGAAGCGATCCGGCGGCATGGCGTCGCGCGCGTTGACGCAAAGGTTCAGCACGGCCAGCTCCAGCTGGTTCGGGTCGGCGAGCACCCACCAGAGGCCGTCGGGCACCGCGATCTCCAGCGGCGTCGCCGGGCCGAGGCTGCGCTCCAGGATGTCGCGCAGCGAAAGGATGAGGGTGGCGGTGTCCACCGCGCCGGCCCGCAGCTCCTGCCGCCGCGCGAAGGCCAGCATGCGGCGGGTCAGCGCGGCCCCGCGCTCAGCCGCCCCCGCCATGCTGTCCAGCAGGCGCCGCGCGCCGGGGTCCGACATCACGGCCGGGCGCCTGCCCAGCAGCGCGGCGCCCGAGGCCACCACCTGCAACAGGTTGTTGAAATCGTGCGCCACCCCGCCCGTGAGCTGCCCCAGCGCTTCCATCTTGTGTGCTTGTGCCAGCTGCGCCTGGGCGGCCTCCGCCGTGGCCACCGCCGCCCCCACCCGCGCCTCCAGCACGGCCTGCGCCGCCCGCCGCCCGGTCACGTCGGCATAGACACCGACGCAGCGACCGGAGCGGACGGGGCCGCCCGAGGAGGAAGGCCGCTCCCCCGGCGGCCCGGGCAACAGGCGGCCGGTCACGGCGATCCAGCGCTCGCCGGCGGGCGCGAGAATGCGGTGCTCCACCGTCACCGCCTCGCCTCCCACCAGCATGCGCTTCCAGGCGGCGCGCGCGCCGGCCCGGTCGTCCGGGTGGATCATCCGCTCCCAGGTGGCCAGGTCGCCGTGGCCGTCCTCCGGCGCCGGCATTCCGATCAGCGCGAAATGCCCGGGCGAGAAAACCCCCTGGCCCGTCGCCAGGTCCAGGTCGAAGGCCACCAGCCCGCCGGCATCCAGGGCCAGGCGCAGCCGCTCCTCCGCCGCCGCCAGGGCGGCGCGGTTCTCGGCCA
This sequence comes from Muricoccus vinaceus, assembly GCF_042433125.1. Classification (NCBI taxonomy): domain Bacteria; kingdom Pseudomonadati; phylum Pseudomonadota; class Alphaproteobacteria; order Acetobacterales; family Roseomonadaceae; genus Muricoccus; species Muricoccus vinaceus. The sequence goes on from NZ_JBHLVZ010000005.1 coordinate 260,695, forward strand.
GGCGCGCTTCCGCCCGCCTGAGCGCGGAAAGGTCCACGTGCACGCCGCGCATCCGCACCGCGCGTCCCGCGGCGTCACGCTCGATCTCCGCCGAGGCCAGGATCCAGCGCGTCTCGCCCGACGGCGTGCGCACCCGGTATTCCGACCGGTATTCCCGCCCATCCCCCTCCAGCGCCGCCAGGAAGGCCGCCTCCATCCGGGCCCGGTCCTCGGGATGAAGGCGCTCCACCCAGGCCTCGTGCGGCTCCTCCGCCGCTTCCGGAGGCAGCCCGTGCAGCATCAGGTACTCGGGGGAGCGGAGGTTGCGCAGCCGGGGGGCGCCGTCCGGCCCGTGCCAGATGTCGATCTCGAACCCGCCCACCCGCGCCAGGCGCTGCGTGCGGGCGAGCTGCGCCTCGCGCTCACGCAGCGACGCATCGCGCGCGGCGATGGCGGCGGCACCGCGCGCCAGACTGGCGCCCACCGCGTTCACCTCCCCCACGGGGGTGCGGACCGGCGGCACCGCCGCGCCCTGCCCGAGCGCGGCGGCGGCATCCGCCAGCACGTGCATCGCGCGCACGATGCGGGCGGCGGCCAGCAGCGCCAGGAGCAGGGCGCAGGCCAGGAGCATGGCTCCCACGGCCGCCAGTGCCTCCACGGTGCCCCGCACGGGGGCATCCACCACCGCGGCCGCCAGGGCGGCGCCAACCATCCAGCCGGTTCGCGTGCCGGCATGGGCAAAGACGATCGGCACACCCGATGCGCCGAGGCCGCGCCAGACACCGTCCGCGGGCTCGCGGAAGCGCGGCCCCGCGTCGCCTCCCAGTGCCGCTTCCGTCCGCCCGGTGTGCGCCACGAGGCGGTGCGCCCGGTCCGCCACCACGACCGACCATCCGGGCTCGGGCGTTTCCAGCCGCAGGCGCTCGGAAAGCCGCCTCGCCGGGAAGCCGGCCCCCAGCAGCAGACGCCGCCCGGCGCCGTCCTGCACGGGCAGCAGCACGCCATAGACCGGCCCCGCGGTCACCGTGCCGGTGAAGAGGTCGGTGACGTAGAGGCCGCTGCCATTGGCCGCGACGCCCTCGATCCACCCCGGCCTAGGGGGCGAACGCCCGGCCTCTTCCCCCCTGGGAAGGGCGGTGTGGAGGATGAGGTCGCCGCGTTCGTCGCGCAGCGTGAGGTTGGAGCCCAGGTCCCTCCCGACAAACACCATGTGCGCCCGGACCCGGTCGAGGTCTCCCGCCTGAAACGCCGCGGTGCCCGAGATGGCCCTGAGGGTGGAGGAGAGCGCCTCGAACTCCGCATCGACCACGCGCGCCAGGCCCTCGGCGCGGGCCAGGACGGAGCGCTCCACGATGCCGCGCTGCGCCCCGGCGAAGCGCCACAGCACGAGGCCGGCGAAACCCAGCACCGGCAGCACCGCCGCGAGCACCAGCAACAGCAGCCGTGCCCTCACACCCACAGCCCTGACACCCGGCACGATGAAACCTGGCTTCCCGGACCCTGGCACATCGACGCGCGGCGCGCGCACCGGGCGGCGCGGGCTCTCCGTCATGGCCGGCCCGGCTGTTTCCTTCGGCATCGCGCCGACCCTGCACCGCCCCCGCCCGGGGCGCCAGGAGGGGCCAGGCGGATCACGCCGTCTCCGGCCGGGGCGCGACCTCCACCACCGGCTCCATCCCCATGGCGGTTGCCAGCGCCTCCACGCGCCGCTGCACGCCCTCCCCCGCGAAGACGCCGCTGCCCTCCATCAGCCGCAGCGCCAGCCGGTCCCCGCGCGGAACCAGCGCCGTGCCCGCCAGCAGCGCGAGGGTGCCGCCCGAGAGCGTGTAGGCCAGGCGCAGCGCGGCCGCGAGCCGCTCCGCCCGCTGCTGCACGGGGGCGCCGAGCAGGGCGCGCGCGGGCGCCAGCACCTGGGAGTCCGAGGTGTCGTAGCGAAGCCCCGTCACGAGCGCGAGAAAGGCGCGGGCGTGGTGGTCCAGCCCCACGCCGGGCTGGCGCAGCACGCGCAGGAAGGCCTGCTCGGCCCGGTAGTCCGGGTGGTCGTGGCTGCCCACGTCGGAAAGCTGGCAGGCCGTGCGCCGCAGCGCCGCCTCCGCCGGGCTCTCGTTCGGAAACAGCGGCGCCGTCCAGGCCGCCAGCGCCCCCGGCAGCGCGGGGTCGCGCCCGAAGCGCGTCGCAAGCTCCGTCCCCACCGCCAGCAGCGGGTCCTGCGCACGGGTGGCATCGGGCAGCAGGCGCGAATACCACCCTTCCCGCAGCCCGTTCGCCGAGAACACCACGCGCCGCGCCCCGGTCAGCCGCAGCAGACGCCGCAGCACCACGGCGGCATAGGGCAGATCCGCCGCCCGCTTGGCCGGCGCACCCGGCAGCCGCCCCGGCCGCTCCCCCGCCGCGATCACCGCCGCGCAGAGATCCCGCGCCTCCTCCCGCCGGAGCACGTAGTGATGCACGATCGAGAGCGGGTAGCCGGTCTGCACGATGTGGATCTTGGCCAGCGCCCGCCAGGCGCCTCCCACCAGGTAAAGGTCACGCCCCTGCCCGCGGCCCAGCCAGGGCACGGCCGAGAGCGCGGCCTCCGCGATGCTCCGCGCCCGGCCGGGGTCGTTCCCCGACTGCTCCGCCAGCCGGATCACTCCCAGCGGCAGGCTTACCGAGGCCTGGGGCCGCCCGGCCGCCAGGTCCACCAGCTCCAGGCTGCCGCCGCCGATGTCGCCCAGGATGCCGTCCGCCCCGGGCACGCCCAGCAGCACGCCATCCGCCGACATCGCTGCCTCCTCCTCCCCGGTGAGGATGCGCAGCGGCACGCCGGGCATGCGCGCGCGCAGCGCCTCGGCGAAGGCGGGGCCGTTCGCGGCATCGCGCATGGCGGCGGTGGCCAGCACCTCGATCGGGTCCGCCCCCATGGCGCGCGCGATCGCCAGGTAGCGCCCCATGATGGTCAGCGCGCCCTCCACCGCCTGCGCGTTCAGCCGCCCGGTGGAGTGCAGCCCCCGCCCGAGGCCGAGCACCGCCTTCTCGTTGAAGATGGTGGAGGGGTTGCGCCCCAGCCCCTCGAAAACCACGAGGCGCACCGAATTAGACCCGAGATCCACCACCCCAGCGCGCTGCGCAGCAACGTCGCCAGCGCGTTGCGCAGCAACGTCGCCAGCGCGTTGCGCAGCAACGTCGCCCAGGCGTTGCGCAGCAGCGTCGCCCGCGCGCGCCGAAGGCGGCTGCCCTGGACGTGGAGGAGCCGCCTCGTCCGCCGGTCGCGGCTGGAGGTCCGGTGCTTCGGGATATGCCAAGCGGATCAGTCCTGCGCCACGCGGTCCGGTCGGCGACGCACGGGCGCGCGCGGGCGCGGCGCCCGGTGCAGCGCGCTGCCGCGGCCGGAAAGGGAGGGGTTGGTCATGAAGTACTCATGCGCCGAGAGCGGCTGCGCGCCGGTCGTCCCGGCGAGCGTCGCCACGCGGCGGTAGGTCCCGTCGGGATGCAGCTCCCAGGACTGGTCGCGGTCCTTCAGGTTCACCACCATGATCTGGTCCAGCACCTGGGCGTGAACCGTCGGGTTCTCCACGGGAACCATGGTTTCCACGCGCCAGTCCATGTTGCGCGCCATCCAGTCGGCGCTGCTGATGAACACGCGGGCGCGGCGGCTGGGCAGGCGGTGGCCGTTGGCGAAGACGCAGATGCGCGAATGCTCGAGGAAGCGCCCGACGATGGACTTCACCCGGATGTTCTCGGACAAGCCCTGCACCCCCGGCCTGAGGCAGCAGATGCCGCGGATCACGCAATCCACCTTCACCCCCGCGAGGCTCGCGCGGTAGAGCGCGTCGATCAGCCCCTCGTCCACCAGGGAGTTCAGCTTCAGCCAGATGCCGGCCGGCTTGCCCTCGCGCGCGTTGAGGATCTCCTGCTCGATCAGGCCCATCAGCGTCGGCCGCAGGGTGAGCGGCGCGAAGGCCAGGCTTTCCATCGTTTCCGGCCGCGCATAGCCGGTCATGTAGTTGAACAGCCGCGCGGCGTCGCGCGTCAGCCCGGGATCGGCGGTGAAGAAGGACAGGTCGGTGTAGATGCGCGCGGTGACGGGGTGGTAGTTGCCCGTCCCGAAATGCGCGTAGGAGCGCAGCGACCCGCTTTCCCGCCGCACCACGAGGCTGACCTTGGCGTGGGTCTTGAGGTCCACGAAGCCATAGACGACCTGCACGCCCGCCGATTCCAGTTCGCGCGCCAGGGCGATGTTGCGCTCCTCGTCGAAGCGCGCCTTCAGTTCCACCATGGCGGTGACGGACTTCCCGCTGTCGGCGGCCTCGATCAGGGCGCGCGCGATGGGGCTGTCGCGCGACGTGCGGTAGAGCGTCTGCTTGATCGCCACCACCGCCGGGTCGCGCGCCGCCTGGCGCAGGAACTGCACGACCACGTCGAAGGACTCGTAGGGGTGGTGGACCACGATGTCCTTGGCCCGGATGGCCGCGAAGCAGTCGCCGCCGAAATCCAGGATCCGTTCGGGAAAGCGGGGCGTGTAGGGCTTGAACAGAAGGTCCGGCCGGTCGTCCAGGATCAGCTGCGTCAGGTCCGAGAGCCCGAGCAGCCCCTCCAGCGTGAAGATCTCGCCCTGCGGCGCGTCCAGCTCCTCCGCCACCAGCACCACCAGGTCGGGCGGGGTGTCGGCGGTCACCGACAGCCGGATCGCCCGCCCCCGCCGCCGGCGCTTCAGCGCGCTCTCATAGGAGCGCACGAGGTCCTCGGCCTCTTCCTCGAACTCCACGTCGGTGTCGCGGATCAGGCGGAACAGGCCGCGCTCGGCCAGGATGAAGCCGGGGAAGAGCCGGCGCAGGTTGAGAAGGATCACCTCCTCCAGCAGCACGAAGCGCGCGGGTTCCCGCGCCCCCTCCGCGCGCGGCGCCGGCGTGGGCAGGCGGATGAAGCGCTCGATCTGCGGCGGCAGGGGCAGGATGGCGCGCATGGTGCCGCCATCCTCCTCCCGCACCAGCTTCATGATCAGGCAGAGCGCGAGGTTGGGCAGGAAGGGGAAAGGGTGCGCGGGGTCGATCGCCAGCGGCGTGACCACGGGGAAAACCCGCTCCATGAACCAATTCGCCAGCCATTCGCGGTCGGCGGGGGAAAGGTCGCCCGGATCGCTCAGCCGGATGCCCGCCTCGGACAACTGCCCGCGCAGGCTCAGCCAGCCGTCCTGCTGGTGCGCCAGCAGCCGCCCGGCCCGCTCGTGGACGGCGGCCAGCTGCTGCCCCGGCGTCAGCCCGTCCGGCGAGATGGCGGCGATCGCCGCCCGCTCCTGCCCGGCCAGCCCGGCCACGCGCACGGAATAGAACTCGTCCAGGTTGGCCGAGGAGATCGCCACGAAGCGCAGCCGCTCCAGCAGCGGATGGGCTGGGTTGGCCGCTTCCTCCAGCACGCGCTCGTTGAAGGCCAGCCAGGACAGCTCGCGGTTGATGAAGCGGCCCGGATCGGAAAGCGCGGGCACGGCCGGCAGCGGCTCGGCGGGCAGGATCTCGACCGTGGCGGCCCCCGGTGGGGTGCCCCGCAGGGAAGCCGACTGGTCCGCTCGCGGCGCGCGCCCTCCCACGGGGCGCGGTGCGTCGGGCTTGGGCGGCTCGGTCTTGGTGGCGTCGGGGTTGGCGTCCATGGCCTCAAGGCTACAGCAAGGTGCCCATGGAAGCGGAGGGCGCGTCCGGGGTTGCCACAAAATCGTCAACCCAGCCCTCCTCCCCGCTCCCGTCCAGCATCCCCGCCAGGGCGGCCCGCGCCAGCCCGCGGGTGATCCCCCCGCCCCCGGCCAGCGCCGCGCGGTCCAGCCGGGCGGCGGCCTCGGCCAGCACGGCGGCCTCCCGCGGCAGGCGGGCCAGCAGCCAGTCCTGCACCGCCGGCTCCACGCGAAGCTGGCGCCGCTCGAAGTGCCGGGCCAGCAGGCTGCGCAGAAGCGTGTCCGTCGGCTGGCCCAGCGCGGCCGAGGCGGTGGCCCGCAGGCGGCTGGCGAGGTCCGGCAGCGCGACCGGCCAGCGCGAGGGCGGCTCCCGCCCGGCCATCAGCAGCAGGTGGCCGCCCGCGGCGCAGGCGTTGATCAGGTGAAACAGCGCCGGCTCCTCGGCCGCGCAATCGGCGTCGTCGAGGGCGGTCGGCGCCCCCTCGGGCACGCCGCGCAGCATGGGGCCGGACAGGCGCCGCAGTCCCAGCCGGCGGGAGGCCTGGGCGAGCAGCGCCGACTTCCCGCTTCCCTCCGGCCCGTGCAGCGCCAGCCGCCCGGCGGGCCAGCTCAGCGGGTCGCCCAGCCAGGTGCGGGCGACGGCGTTGGATGAGTCCGGGACCGGGTCGATCTCGATCTCGGCGCGCGGAAGCAGCGGCAGGGCAAGCTGTCGGGGCATGGGTTCGGTTCAGCCCCCGGTCCGGGGCGGGTCGAGGTAGAGCGGGCTTTCCAGGTAGCGGCGCAGCCAGTAGCGCGCCAGCACGCCGATCATGGCCGCGATCGGCACCGCCAGCAGCACGCCCAGGAAGCCAAAGGCGACGCCGCCCGCGAACAGCGCGAAGATCACCCACACCGCGTGCAGCTCCACCCGATCCCCCAGCAACCGCGGATAGATGATGTAGCCCTCCACCACCTGCCCGATCAGGAACACCCCGATCACCATCCCCACGCCGCTCAGCGTGCCGAACTGCCCGATCGCCAGCAGGATGGCGGTGGCCATGCCGGTGAGCGACCCAACATAGGGGATGAAGGTGAAGATGCCCGCCAGAAGCCCCACCAGAACCCCGAGCTCCAGCCCCACGGCCGAGAGCACGAGGGCGTAGTACACCGCCAGCAGCGCGCAGCAGATCAACTGCCCCCGGAGCCAGGCCGAGAGCACCCGGTCCGTGTCGCGCGCGAGCTGGCGCAGCACGGCGGCGTTGCGCCGCGGCAGCCAGGTTTCGATCCGTGCCATCAGCCGGGGCCAGTCCCGCAGCAGGTAGAAGCCCACCACCGGCGTCACGACCGCGAAGGTGAAGACGTTGAACAGGGCATAGCCGCCCCCGATCAGCCGCGTGGCCGAGGTGCCCAGCCAGACCAGGATGGACCCCACCTGCGTCACCGCCAGGTCCTGCAGCCGGGGGTCCAGTTCCATCGGCGCGAAGGCCTTCTCGGCCGCCACCAGAAGGTCCTGCACCATGGTGCCGATGCGCGTGACATAGGTGGGCAGCCGCGCCAGCAGCACGCCGATCTGGGAGATCAGCAGCGGATAGAGCAGCAGCAGGGCGACCAGCGCCAGCGCCATCAGCCCCAGCACCAGCAGCCCCGCCCCCAGCCAGCGCGGAACGCCGATCCGCGCCAGCCGCTCCGCCACGGGGTCCAGGAAATAGGCCACGCAGATCGCCAGCACGAAGGGCGTGAGGATGGCCGAGAAGAACCACAGCGAGAACACCGCCGCTGCCAGCAGGCCGAAGACCAGCCCCAGCCGCTGCGCCCGCGTGGCGTTGCGCGGCCCGGGCGAGGGCGGCAGCGCCGCGCGCGCCTGCGCCTCCGCCGCCCGCGCCGACGGCCGCACCGGGGCTCCGCCCGCGCCCATGCCGATCCCGGGGCCGATCCCGGCGCCGCTTCCGGGGACCATCCCCACGCCCTTGCCCTCGTCCAGCGGCATCATGCCGGAAGCGAGCGCGCGGCGTCGCGCACATAGGCGGCGCCGGAGGCGATGGTGGTGGCGGTCACGCAGCCGATCAGGGCCGGCAGCACCCACGCCCCGTCGAGCCCGAAGCCCCGCAGGAACAGGGCCGCCGCCGCCAGGGTGATCTGCATCAGCGTGTTCAGCTTGGACACCATCAGCGGCCGGATCGCCGGCTTGGACCCCATCAGCGCCAGCACCAGCAGCCCGCCCACGATCAGCAGGTCGCGGAACACCACCAGGATCGCCAGCCAGTCCGGCAGCACCCCGACGATGGCCAGCGTCACGTAAACCGAAACCAGCAGGGCCTTGTCCGCCACGGGATCCAGGATGGAGCCCAGGAAGGAGCGCGCGTTCCACACCCGCGCGAGCCAGCCGTCCACCGCGTCCGACACCCCGGCGCCGACGAAAACCATGAAGGCGATGTCCAGCCGGTGCTGGATCACCAGCCACACCACCGCCGGCACGGCGCAGAGCCGGGCGAGGGTGATGACGTTCGGCAGGGTGAAAAGCGCGCTCTCGGACGGCGAGGCGGCGGCGCGCAGCGCGCCCGCCTCCCCGGCCCGCCCCTCCGGGCCCGGGTCATGTCCCTCCGGCAAGGCCAACTCGCCAGCCCGGGCCGGTTGTCGGAGCCGGCAGGCCGTTGGCGGCGGGCGGCTGGCTGGGGGCGAGCAGGATTCCCCCCTGCGCCAGTTCCGGTGCCGCCACCGCCGGCGGGCTGCGCAGCCCGATCCGGAGACGCGCTCCATCCACCGAAATCGCCATCACATCCAGGCTGCCCACCGCGGGCTGGGCCAGCAGCCGCTGCCGCAGCGCCAGCCACTCCCCGAAGGAGGAGAAGCGCGCCCCGGCATCCAGATAGGCCGTCAGCGGCAGGGTCGGCGGCAGGCCCGGGGGCACGGCGCCCGGGGCTGCCGCGGGCGCCACCGCCCCGCCCAGTGGCGGCATCGCCGTGCCGGCGCCGCCCCCGGACGGAACGGAGCCCGCCATCGCCCCGCTGCTGGAGGTGCCCGCACCCCGGAAGCGGATGGTGTAGCGCCCGGAATAGCCATTCAGGGTGGAGCGCTCCTGCTCCACCACCATGCTCGTGACCAGCGACTCGATCTGCGCGGGCGAGGCGTTGGGGTTGGCCCCCGTGGCGGCGGCGTAGCGCTGGTAGGCCAGGCGCTGGGCATTGGCGATCGCCCGCTCCCGCGCCAGCACGGCGTTGGCCGCGATGGCCTCGGCCGGCACGCCCCGCTGCACCGCCGGGTCATCCTGCGCCCGCGCCGGCGCCTGAAGCGCGGCCAGCGCCAGCAGCGCCGCCGCGGCGCAGGCGCGAATCGAAGCGCGAATGGCCGCCTTGCGCCCGCGGCGGATTGCGCCCGCGCGCCGGACATGATGGGTTCCGCGACCGTCTGAACTGGGCATCCGCCGCTCCCCGTGGACAGCCCCTGGGATAGCCGATCAAGGACCGCCATGACCAGACTGACCTACCGCGACGCCGGCGTGGACATCGAGGCCGGCGACGCGCTGGTCGACCGGATCAAGCCGCTGGCCCGCTCCACCGACCGCCCGGGCAACATGGGGGGGCTGGGCGGCTTCGGCGCGTTGTTCGACCTTCGCGCGGCCGGCTTCACCGATCCCGTCCTCGTTTCCTCCACGGACGGCGTCGGCACCAAGCTGCGCCTGGCCATCGACGCGCGCCACCACACCACGGTGGGCATCGACCTCGTGGCCATGTGCGTGAACGACCTGGTGGTGCAGGGCGCCGAGCCGCTGTTCTTCCTGGATTACTTCGCAACCGGCGCGCTGGACGTCGCCCAGGCGGCCGAGGTCGTCTCGGGCATCGCGGAGGGCTGCCGCCAGGCCGGCTGCGCCCTGGTCGGCGGGGAAACCGCGGAAATGCCGGGGATGTATTCCAAGGGCGACTACGACCTCGCCGGCTTCTCCGTGGGTGCCGCCGAGCGCGGCGCGCTGTTGCCGGCCGGCGATGTCGGGCCCGGCGACATCCTGCTCGGGCTCGGCGCCTCGGGGGTTCATTCCAACGGCTTCTCCCTCGTCCGCCGCATCCTGGAGGCCGGGAATGCGGGCCTTGCCGACCCCGCCCCCTTCGCCACCGGCCGCACGGTGGGCGAGGCGCTGCTGGAGCCCACCCGCATCTACGTGAAGCCCGTGCTGGCCCTGCACCGCGCCGGGCTGATCAAGGCGGCCGCCCACATCACCGGCGGCGGCCTGCCCGGCAACCTGCCCCGCGTCCTGCCCGACAACAGCCTGGCGGTGGTGGACGCCACCGCCTGGCCCGTGCCCCCGGTTTTCGGCTGGCTCGCGCGCGCGGGCGGCGTTGCGCCGGAGGAAATGCTGCGCGTCTTCAACTGCGGCATCGGCATGGTGCTCGTCGTGGAGGAGGCCAAGGCCGAGGCCGCGATCGCCCTGCTGCGCGAGCACGGCGAGGCCGCCCACCGCATCGGCCGCATCGAGGCGGGCGAGGGCGAGGCGGAGGTCCGCACCGACGGCCTTTCGCCCTCATGGCCGAACTGAAGCGGCGCACCGCGGTCCTGATCTCGGGCCGCGGCAGCAATCTCGGCGCGCTGATCGCGGCCGCGCGGGACCCGGCCTATCCCGCCGAGCTCGCCCTGGTGCTCTCCAACCGCGCCGACGCGGCCGGGCTGGACCGCGCGCGGGAGGCCGGCATTCCCACGGCGACGGTGGAAAGCCGCCCCTTCGGGCGCGACCGCGCCGCCTTCGAGGCCGCGCTCGGCGGGAAGCTGGCCGAGGCCCGCATCGAGATGATCGCGCTGGCGGGCTTCATGCGCGTGCTCACGGAAGGCTTCGTCACCCACTGGTCCGGCCGGATGCTGAACATCCATCCGAGCCTGCTGCCGGCCTTTCCCGGGCTCGACACCCATGCCCGCGCGCTGGCCGCCGGGGTGCGCCTGCATGGCTGCACCGTGCACTTCGTCACCCCCGGCGTGGACGAGGGCCCGATCATCGCCCAGTCCGCCGTGCCCGTGCTGCCGGACGACGACGAGGCGGCGCTCGCCGCCCGCGTCCTCGCGCAGGAGCACCGCCTCTACCCCGCCGCCCTCGCCTGGGCCGCCGCGGGGCTGGCGCGGCTGGAAGGCGGGCGCGTGGTGCTGAGTATGGCGATGGCCGACGGCGCCCTGGCCAACCCGCCTCCCGAGCACCGGCAGGGCCGCAACCCCTTGCCCGGCCCCGCCGCGCTCCCTACAGGAATGGCCTGACCGCCGCCCACACGATCCCCACGGGGCGGCCCATCACGGGGCACCGACCATGGCCGAGGCCAAGCAGAACATCGACTTCGAACCGGTCCAGACGAAGGACATCATCGCCGACCGCCAGACCGGCTGGGCCGCCTTCACCCGCGCCACCTCCTGGGCGATCGGCCTGATCGTCCTGCTGCTGATCGCGCTGAAGTTCCTGTTCGGCTGAGCCGGGTGCCTCCGGGGATGCCCCGCGCTCAGCGGCGCGGCATTCCCAGGCCCAGGCTGCGGGCCATGTCGCCCAGATCCATGCGGCGGTAGCCCTCAGGCACGCGGAAGCGCGCGGGGTCCTGGCGCGCGTATTCCACGCGCGTCGCCTCCACCCCCTCGCCCCGTTCGTTCACGCCTCGCAGCAGCACGCCATCGGCCGTCAGGCAGGCCGTGCCGCGCTGGCCCTGCTCCTCGAAGCGGTAGTTGGTGCAGCGCTGCCCGGCCTGGCTGGCGCTGCCCGCGCCGGTCAGGCGCGCCGTCTCGGCCAGCCGGATGTAGCGCATGGCCTCGTCCTGCCGCACCGGGCTCGGCGTCACCACGCGCATGGAATCCATCACCATCTCCGTGCGCCCGGTGCGCCGGTCCGCCAGCGCCCAGGCCGGCATGGACGGCGCTTCCACCCGCAGCCGCCCCTCCGCCGCCAGCGCCGCCACCGTGAACTCCCGCGGCGTCTGGGGGGAGGCGTTGCCCAGCACCCGATAGGTCACCACCACGTCGCGCGTCGGGAAGCTGGCCGGCCGGTTCTGGGCCAGGGCCGGAAAGGCGGCGGCGCAGAGGGCCAGGGCGAAAAGCGGGCGGCGCATCGGTGAAGCCTCCGGTTGGAGCGGTCCGGAGAGAAGGCACCGCCCCCGGGTGGGCGCAAGGGCGCATCAAGCCTTGGTGTTGGCCCCTCACCCCCAGATAGGCCGCCCCTCCACCGGATCGCCCGCAGGGCGAGGGACGGCCGCGATGTTCGCCGCGACCTCCGCGGCCTCCGCCGCCTCGCCACGCCGGATGTCGTAGTTCCCGCCGCCGGGATAGGCGCCGACCACCTCGAAATCCGGACTGGCCCACTCCCGCCGGTGCCCGACGCCCGCCGGGATCACCACCGCGTCCCCCGCGCGCAGGGTGAGCGTCTCGCCACCGGGCCCGCCGAAGCGCACCCGCGCCTCCCCGCGCGAAACGCCAAGCGCCTCGTGCGCGATGCTGTGGAAGTGGTGGTAGCCGAACACGCCGTTCGTCCAGGCATTGGACCAGCCATGGCCGGCGAAGTGCCGCGTGATGGCCGCGGCATCCTCCGGCAGCACCCCGCGCCACACCAGCAGCGGCAGGTCCGAATTCGGGATGCCGCCCGATGGGGCGAAGCGGTGCGCCTCAGCCATCCGCGTCAATCACGCGCATCAGTCATCGGCTCCGGCCCGCGTCAGCACCTCGCGCTTGCCGACATGGTTGGCCGGCCCCACCACCCCGTCGCGCTCCATCTGCTCGATCAGCTTGGCCGCGCGGTTGTAACCGATGTTGAGGTGGCGCTGCACGAAGGAGGTGCTCGCCTTGCCCTCGCGCGAGACCAGCGAGACCGCCTGCTCGTAGAGCCCCTTCTCGCCCCCGCCGTCGAGGGAGGCGAGCGAGGCGCCGCCGCCCTCCTCGTCGTCGTCGGTCTCGGTGACCTCCTCGATATAGGCCGGCTCCCCCTGTTCACGGAGAAACTCCACCACGCGCTCCACCTCCTCGTCGGACACGAAGGGGCCGTGCACGCGGTTCACCCGCCCACCGCCGGCCATGTGCAGCATGTCGCCCTGGCCGAGCAGCTGCTCCGCGCCCTGCTCGCCCAGGATGGTGCGGCTGTCGATCTTGGAGGTGACGGAGAAGGAGATGCGCGTGGGGAAGTTCGCCTTGATGGTGCCGGTGATCACGTCCACCGAGGGCCGCTGCGTCGCCATGATGACGTGGATGCCGGCCGCGCGCGCCATCTGCGCCAGGCGCTGCACCGCGCCCTCGATCTCCTTGCCCGCCACGATCATCAGGTCCGCCATCTCGTCGATGACGACGACGATCATGGGCAGGGATTCCAACGCCAGCGGCTGCTCCTCGAACACGGGCTTGCCCGTCTCGGGGTCGAAGCCCGTCTGCACCCGGCGCGTCAGCTGCTCGCCGCGGCCGCTCGCCGCCGTCACCTTCTCGTTGTAGCCGCCGATGTTGCGCACGCCGAGCTGGCTCATCGCCTTGTAGCGCCGCTCCATCTCGCGCACCGTCCACTTCAGCGCGCCGATCGCCTTGGGCGGCTCCGTCACCACGGGCGCCAGCAGATGCGGGATGCGGTCATAAACCGACAATTCCAGCATCTTCGGGTCGATCATGATGAAGCGGCACTCGTCCGGCCCGAAGCGGTAGAGCAGCGACAGGATCATGGTGTTGATCCCCACCGACTTGCCCGAGCCCGTGGTGCCCGCGATCAGCAGGTGCGGCATCCGCGCGAGGTCCGCCACCACCGGCGCGCCACCGATGTCCTTGCCCAGCGCCAGCGGCAGCTTGCCCGGGTTCCGCGACCAGTCCTCGGCCTCCATCATCTCGGAGAAGTAGACCGTCTCGCGCTTGGCGTTCGGCAGCTCGATGCCGATCACGTTGCGGCCCGGCACGGTCGCGATGCGGACGGCCAGCACGCACATGGAGCGCGCGATGTCGTCCGCCAGCCCGATTACGCGGGCCGACTTGGTGCCCGGCGCCGGCTCCAGCTCGTAGAGCGTGACCACCGGCCCCGGCCGGATGTCCACGATGCGGCCGCGCACGCCGTAGTCGTCCAGCACGGATTCCAGAAGCCGCGCATTCTCCGCCAGGGTCTCCTGCGAGGGCCCGGTCTCCCGCCGCGCCGGCGCGGGCTTGAGCAGGGAAAGCGGCGGCAGGCGGAAGCGCCCGTCGTCGCCCTTCTTCACCGTCTCCGAGATCGGCAGGCGGCGCGGGGGCACGACGCGGTCGGCGATGCGCGGCGCCTCCTGCGCGGCGCGCGGGGCCTCGGCCACGGGGCTGCGCGCCGCCTCGGCGGCCTCCCCACCTTCCGCCGGCCGCTCGGGCTGGGCCCGCGGCGCGCGGCGGGCCGGCAGGCGCGGGGCCTCGGCCGCCGCGTCGGCTGCCCGCAGCAGCGCCGAAAGCTGCGGCGAAGGCTCCGCCCGGCGCCGCATCAGCTCCATCACGCGCCCCGATCCCGGCACGCGGGACAGAAGCCTCGTCACGAAGCCGGGCTGCGCCTCCGCCCGGCCCTCGCGCAGCGCCAGGCGGTCGCGCGCCTGCCGGGCCTCGGCGGCACGGGCACGGGCCATGTTCCGGCGCCGCAGGATGTTCCCGGCCAGGCCCGAGCCCCGGCGCGCCGCGGCCCCACCGGCCCGCCGCCAGGAGGACAGCGGGATGGCCAGCGCCAGCACCGTCGCCACCACCGCCAGCGCCGCGATCCCGGCATGTCCCAGCACGGTGCCCAGGGGCCCGAACATCGCGCCCACCGTCTCGTCGACCGCCTCCTGCACCAGCGGGCCCATGGCGCCGCCGGCCATGCCGCCCGGAAACGGCGCCGGCAGCGGGCTGGCCGAGAGCGCGGCCGCCAGCAGCGGCAGCCCGGCCAGCAGCGCCGCCACGCGCCCCGCGAAGGGCGAAAGCCCGCGATGGGTGGAAAGCCGCATCGCCCAGGTCATCAGGCAAAGCGCGGGCAGCAGCCCGGCCCAGCCGAAGCCCTGCAGCAGCACGTCCGACACCATCGCGCCGAAGGGCCCCGCCAGGTTCGTGGGCACCCGCGCCGTCGCGGTGGAGAGGGAAGGATCGGCCGGGTCGTGGCTCGCCAGCGCCACCAGCACCGCCAGCCCCAGCAGACCCGCGATCATCCCCAGCAACTGCCCGCCCCGCCGCTTCAGCGCGGCCTTCACCGCGGGCGATGCGAAGCGCCGCAGCCCCGCCTGGGTGCCGAAGGGGTTCATGGCGGGGGCCGCGCTGCTCGCGGCGCTGGCGGGTCGGTTGGCGGAGGCGCGCGGCATGGTCTTCCCGTATGCGATTGATGCAGCGGGGAAAGACTACACGTTAAACCCTTGGTTTGGGTGACACACTTGCCGCCCAATCACGAAAAAAAGGGGTGCCTGGGCCGGTCGGCCCAGGCACCCCCGATGCAACGGCCTTCGGCCGCTCAGCTCAGTACCGGTACATCTCGGCCTTGAAGGGCCCGGCCTCGGGCACGCCGATATAGCCGGCCTGCTGCGGGGTCAGCTTGGTCAGCTTCGCGCCGACCTTCTCGAGGTGCAGGAAGGCCACCTTCTCGTCGAGGTGCTTGGGCAGCGTGTAGACCTTGTTCCCGTAGGCCGCGCCGTTGGTCCAGAGCTCGATCTGGGCCAACGTCTGGTTGGTGAAGGAGGCGCTCATCACGAAGGAGGGGTGCCCCGTCGCGTTGCCCAGGTTCACCAGCCGCCCCTCGGAGAGAAGGGTGATGCGCTTGCCGTCGGCGAACTCGATCTCGTCCACCTGCGGCTTGATGTTGGTCCACTTCAGGTTGCGCAGCGCCGAAACCTGGATCTCGCTGTCGAAGTGGCCGATGTTCGAGACCACGGCGCGATTCTTCATGGCGCGCATGTGCTCGATGGTGATCACGTCCACGTTGCCCGTGGCGGTGACGAAGATGTCGGCGCGCGGGGCGGCGTCCTCCATCGTCACGACCTCGTAGCCCTCCATCGCGGCCTGGAGCGCGCAGATGGGATCGACCTCGGTCACCATCACGCGGCAGCCGGCGTTGCGGAGCGAGGCTGCGGAGCCCTTGCCCACGTCCCCGAAGCCGGCGACGCAGGCAACCTTGCCGGCCATCATCAGGTCGGTGCCGCGGCGCAGCGCGTCCACCAGGGATTCGCGGCAGCCGTAGAGGTTGTCGAACTTCGACTTGGTGACGCTGTCGTTCACGTTGATGGCGGGGAAGAGCAGCTTGCCCTCCTTCGCCATGGTGTAGAGGCGGTGCACGCCCGTGGTCGTCTCCTCGGAGACGCCCTTCAGCGAGGCCGCGAGCTTGGCGAACCAGCCGGGCTTCTGGGTCAGCAGCTTCTTGATGAGGGCGAAGAACACCGTCTCCTCATCATTGGTCGCGCCATCGAGGAACTTGGTGTCGCCCTGCTCGGCGCGCAGGCCGTAATGCACCAGCAGCGTCATGTCGCCGCCGTCGTCCAGCAGCAGGTTCGGCTCGCCGCCATCGGCCCATTCCAGCGTGCGCTGAACGTAGTGCCAGTATTCCTCCAGGCTCTCGCCCTTCACGGCGAAAACCGGCGTGCCCGAGGCCGCGATGGCCGCCGCCGCGTGGTCCTGGGTGGAGAAGATGTTGCAGGAGGACCAGCGCACGTCCGCGCCCAGCGCCTTCAGCGTCTCGATCAGCACGGCGGTCTGGATGGTCATGTGCAGGCAGCCCGCGATGCGCGCCCCCTTCAGCACCTGCGCCGGGCCGTATTCCCGCCGCGTCGCCATCAGGCCGGGCATCTCGTCCTCGGCCATCTCGATCTCCTTGCGGCCCCACTGGGCTAGGGAAAGATCGGC
Organism: Muricoccus vinaceus; assembly: GCF_042433125.1. Taxonomy (NCBI): domain Bacteria; kingdom Pseudomonadati; phylum Pseudomonadota; class Alphaproteobacteria; order Acetobacterales; family Roseomonadaceae; genus Muricoccus; species Muricoccus vinaceus. The sequence continues at coordinate 277,082 of NZ_JBHLVZ010000005.1, forward strand.
GACGACGTAGTCGGTCTTGGGGGGAAGGGTATCGGGCATGGGCTGCGGGCCTTTCGGATTTGGCCGTCGCCTATCACGGAGCGACGGCCCTGGCCAAGGGCATAAACGATATCAGGATATCTTTATGTGACCCCTGGCTGCTTCGTCACCCCGCCGCCACCGTCTCCCCACCGCTGTCGCGGAGCAGCGCGCGCAGGTTGCGGATCACGGGGAACACCTCCTGGTTCCAGTCCCCGCCCTGGGCGTCGTGCGCCGCCTGCTCCATCTCCACGATCTCCCGGTCCTCGCGGAAGATGCGCTCGGTGAACAGCACCAGCACCGGCCAGCCCGCCTCCAGCAGCCCCGGGATCTTCGGCCGCTTGATCGAGAGCAGCCCGAAGGTCCGATTCCGCCGCTGCGCCGCATCCACCGGCACATAGGCGATCCAGAGGTCCATCACCGGCGCGTCGTCCCCGGTCTGGATGCGCAAGGTCTGGTAGGGATACTCCGTCCGGATCGTCATCAGGTCCTTCTGGACCGCCTTCCCGGCGGGGACCTCGGCGCTTACCGCGCGGCGCTCGCCGAAGATCGCCGCCTCCGCCCAGGGCTGCTTGCCGCCGACGCGCGAGAAGGTGTAGCGCGCCTCGACGAAGCCCTCGCCCTTGTCCCCGCCCATGTAGCGGGGCACCATGTTCCCCATCTGCTTGCGGTGCAGGAACTGATGGTTCATGTCCATCAGGTTCTCGTGCATGAAGCTGTAGTGGCAGGCGACCTCCTGCCCGAAGCGCCGCGTCTTGTAGCGGGGGTCCGCCACCGAGCCGAGCGCCGGCAGCGGCACCGCATCGGCCAGCGCGGGGTCGCCGGGAAACACCAGGATCAGCCCCTCCGCCTCCCGGCAGGGATAGGCGCGCACGCCGTTGGGCAGCTTGTCCTTGCCGAGATAGGGCACGTCCGTGCAGCGCCCGGACTGGTCATAGGCCCACCCATGGTAGCCGCAGCGGATCGCGCAGCCCTCCACCAGCCCGTTGCTCAGCGGCACCTGTCGGTGGGCGCAGCGATCCTCCAGCGCGAAGACCGCGCCTTCCTTGGGCCGCACCAGCACGATCGGGTCGCCCGCGAAGCGCACCGCCAGCGGCTTTCCGGCCTTCAGCTCCCCCGACCAGGCCAGCGGATACCAGTGGTCCCGGTTCACCCCCACCCGGCGCAGGTCGCGCCCGGGGTCGCGCCCGTGCCGGGTTTCCACCACCGCTGGAATCGCCTGATCCATCCGTCCCCGCTTCCAGCCCGATCGCCGCCAATGCCCGGGCAGACTGGCACGGGGGCGCCCGGGGGCAAAACCCCGGGCCCGGCGCTCAGCCGCGTCCCTCGCCGGGCACGAAGCTCATCACCAGCTCCTGGATGCGCTTGGGGTCGGACTGCTCCATCACCCGCCGCGCGAAGCGCGCGCAGTCGTCCACGTTCAGAGCGCGCACCATCTGCTTCACGCGCGGGATGGCGCTGGCGTTCATGGAAAGGCTCCGCAGCCCCAGCCCCATCAGCAGGGGCACCAGCCGCGGGTTGCCCGCCATCTCCCCGCAAACGGAAACCGGCATGCGAAGCCGCAGCGCCGCCTCCGTCGCGAACTGGATCAGCCGCAGCACCGCGGGGTGAAGCGGGTCGTACAGGTGGGACACCTCCACCTCCGCCCGGTCCACCGCCAGCGTGTACATCGCGAGGTCGTTGGTCCCGATCGCGAAGAAATCCGCCTCCAGCGCGATGGCGTCGGCGGCCAGCGCGGCACCGGGCGTCTCGATCATCACCCCCAGCGGCGGCAGCTTCTCCGGCAGCGTCACGCCGCGGCGCCGCACGCGCTTGACCACGCGGTCATAGATCTCGCGCGCGGTGCGCACCTCCTCGGGGATGGTGACCATGGGCAGCAGCACCCGCACCGGGCCCAGGGCCGCCACCCGCAGGATGGCCGCGAACTGCACCTCCAGCAGCTCCGGCCGGCGCAGCAGCATGCGGATGCCGCGCAGCCCCAGCGCCGGGTTGGGCCCGGCATGGAAGGGCTCCACCCCCTCCGCCAGGGCCTCCATGTCCTTCTCGCCGCCCCAGTCGAGCACGCGGATGGTCACAGCCGCCCCGTCCGTGCCCTCCACGATCTGCCGGTAGGCCTCGTAATGCGCCTCCTCGTCCGGCAGGCCCTGGCGGTTCATGAACAGGAACTCGGTGCGGACCAGCCCGATGCCCTGCGCACCGGCCTGGGCGATCAGCGGCAGCTCCGCCGGAATCTCCAGGTTGGCCTGGAGCTCCATCTCCTCGCCATCGGTGGTGACGGCCGGCAGGCGGCGCAGCTTGCCCAGCCGCGTCCGCTCCTTGGCGTAGGCGACCGAGGACTCCCGCCCCGCCACCAGCGCCTCACGCCCCGGGCGCAGCACGATGGTGCCGGCGCCCCCGTCCAGCACCGCCTGGTCCCCGCGGGACAACGCGTTGGTCAGCCCGGGCAAGCCCAGCACGCTCGGGATGCCCAGGGCGCGCAGCATGATTGCGGTGTGCCCGTCCGCCCCGCCTTCCTCCGCCGCGACCCCCGCGATCCGGGAGGGATCGAGCAGCGCCGCATCGGCGGGCGTCAGCTCCTCCGCGCAAAGGATCGACCCCTCCGGCACATCCTTGAAGGAGCGGAACCCGGATTGCGTCAGGTTGCGCGTCAGGCGGCGCGCGATCTCGTGCACCTCGCCCGCGCGGCGCCGCAGCCCGGGCTTGTCGTCGTCGCGGGCCTGGAGGATGGCGGCCGCGATGGCATCGGCCTCGTCCTCCACCGCCGTCTCGGCCGAGAGAAGCTCCGCCTCGATGCGCTTGCGCGCGCCCCGGATGAGCCGGCTCTCGCCGAGCATCATCGAATAGGCGTCGAGCAGCGGCTCCAGCTCCTCCTGCGCCTCCTCGGGCAGGATCGCGAGCCGCGCCTTCAGCTTGGACACCTGCTTGCGGGAGGCGGTGATGGCGGCGGCCAGGCGCCCCCGCTCCTCCTCCACCTTGGAGGCCGTGATGGCGCGCCGCGGCGCTGCGGCAGGCGCTTCGTCGGTGTCGTAAACAGTGCCGATGGCAACGCCCGGCGAGATGGCGATGCCCTTGATCGCCAGCTCCTGCGACCGCCGCCCGGCCTTGCGCGGCTCCGCGGCCCGGCTCCCCTTGGCCTCGGCCTTGCCCTCGGCAGCCTTCGCGCCACCCGCCTCCGAGGGCTTTTCGGCCGACCGTCCGGCCGCCTTGCCCTCGGCCTTCTCGGCGGACTTACCGTCCGCGCCGCGCGGGGTAGGCGGCGCCTCCGTTTTCATCACGTCCTCCGCGCCGGCCCCTGCCGGCAAGCTGCGCTCCACCGGATCTCGGTGGCCTCACTCTTCGTTGAAGCCCGCTTCGATCAGGGCGGCCACCTCGTCCAGCGCCTCCCGTGCATCCCAGCCCTCGGCCTCCAGCAGCACGGTGGCGCCGCGCCCGGCGCCCAGCATCATCAACCCCATGATCGAGCAGGCCGGCACCGTCTGCCCGTCATGCGTGACATTAAGGCAGGAGCAGTGCTTCTCGGCGATGGTTACCAGCTTGGCGGCGGCGCGCGCGTGCAGCCCGCGCTGGTTGCGGATCGTCACGTTCCGACGGAGGACCACGGGTGCCCCCTCGGGCTTCGCGGGCGGCACCGGCTTCGGCTCGACCGCTCCGGCGGCATTCTCGCTCATCGCTTCGCTCCCCCGTTGCCGTTCCCATCACCGCGGAGTTCCCCCGCGGTGGCCATGTACTTCCGCCCCGCGATCACCGCGTGGTCCACCGCCTCGGCCAGCGGCTCCGTGCCGCGCAGCTTCGCCAGCTTCACCAGCAAGGGCAAGTTCACCCCCGCCACCACCTCCACCTGGCGCCCGCAGCAGCCCGAGGGGGCGCAGCGGTCCTTGATGGAGGCCGCCAGGTTGGACGGCGTGCCCCCGAACATGTCGGTCAGCACCACCACCCCGTCGCCCTGGTCCACGCCCTCCACCGCCGCGCGGATATCCCCGCGCCGCCCCTCCAGGTCGTCCTCCGGCCCGATGCAGATGGTGGAAATCGCCTTCTGAGGGCCCATGACATGCTCCATGGCGAGGCGGAGCTCCTCCGCCAGGCGACCATGGGTGACAAGGACGACGCCGATCATCGGTGCCTCCCGGCGGGTGCCCGAGCGGGCACGCCACCGGCCAGAAAGGGGGTGGGGGAATTCAACCTGGCCTGAAGCGTGGGATGGCCGGCGGCCGGGGCGCGCGCAGCGGATTGGGTTCGGTTCATGCTCGATGGGTCGATATGGTGTGCGGCAGGGCCCGTTGGGAGTCGTGTTCGGGAAAGGCTTCCCGGATCGCCAGCTCGCGGTGAAACAGTTCGACAGGCCAGCCGGCAGCGGCCAAGTGGGCCGCCAGCCGTTCCGCCGTGAGGACCGAGCGGTGCTTGCCCCCGGTGCAGCCCAGCGCCACGGTCAGGTACTTCTTGCCCGCCGCCTCATAGGCCGGCAAGAGCGGGTCCAGCAGCGCCGTCATGCGCGCCCAGAATGGAACCCACTCCGGGTCCTCCTCGATATAGGCGGCCACCGCCGCGTCCCGCCCGGTCAGCGGGCGCAGCAGCGGGTCGTAGTGCGGATTGCGCAGAAAGCGAAGGTCCAGCACCAGGTCCGCCTCCCGCGGCAGGCCGCGCGGAAAGCCGAAGGACATCACCGCGACCGACAGCCCCGCCCGGCCGGTGCGCCCGTAGCGCCGCTCGATCATGCGCCGCAACTCCGGCAGGGGCAGGCCGGAGGTGTCGATCACCCAGTCCGCCGCGTCCCGCAGCGGGCCCAGAAGCTCCGCCTCCCGCGCGATCCCGTCCGCCACGCCCGATCCCGGCACGCCGGCGGGCGCCAGCGGGTGGCGGCGGCGCGTCTCGGAGTAGCGCCGCAGCAGCACGTCCTCCTCGGCATCCATGAACACGAGGTCGGGCGCCGGCCCGCCGCGGGCGCGCAGCGCGCCCAGCCCGGCCAGCAGCGCCGCCGCGTCGAAGCCGCGGGTGCGGGTGTCCATTCCGATCGCCAGCGGCCGCTCTCCGGGGCCCGCCATCAACTGCGCCAGCACCGTCAGCGGCGGGTTGTCCACCGTCTCGTGCCCGAGATCCTCCAGCACGTTCAGCGCCGAGGCTTTCCCGGCGCCGGACAGCCCCGTGACCACCACCACGGGCCGATGGCTGGGCGGGGAATGAGGAACCGCGGCGTTCAGCGCCCGGCCTCCCCTGCATCCGCCCGCGGGCCGGCGCCCTCCAGCGCTCCCGCGCGGCAGGCGATCCGCCCGGCCAGCGCGTCCAGCGCGAGCGCCAGCTTGCGGGGCGCCGAGGCCTCGGTCGCGTGCATCGCCAGCCGCGGCAGGGCGCGCCCCAGCGCCTCGAAGCGCGCGGGCTCGGGCAAGCGCGGCACCCCCGCGCGGGGCACGCAGTCCACCGCCAGCGCCAGCACGGCCTCGGCCTCCGATCCCAGCCCCTCCATCAGCCCCAGGCCCCGCACCTCGATCATCCCCCGCAAGGCAGCCGGCGCCGAGGCGCGCAGCCCGTCGCCCTCCGCCCGCAGCAGCACCTGGTCATCGGCCACCAGACTCCATCCCTCCCCCATCAGGCGCAGCAGCAGATCGGACTTGCCGGCGCCGGGCGGCCCCAGCAGGAGCACCCCCGCGCCAGCCCGCGCCGCGCAACTGGCGTGTTGCAGCATGAAGCCCCGGTCTTGTCCCATAATTGCGACTGGACCCTGGCAGGATTCTCAGGATGACGGAAGCGTGCCGTTCCCGCGCGGCCCTGGACCCGTCGTCCGGCCAGGCGGCCGGTGGACAGGAGCCCCCACCTGCCCCATCCACCGCCGCATGACCAGCCTTCCCCAGATCGGCCCATCGCGGCCCGGCGAATCCGGCACCGCCCACCCCGCCGTGGACCGCGCCGCCATCGAGGCCGCCGCCGCGCGCATCCTCCCCCATATCCGCCGCACTCCCGTTCTGGACCTGCCCGCCCCGGCGCTGGGCACTTCCTGTGACGTGGCCCTGAAGCTGGAGCAGCTCCAGGTCAGCGGTTCGTTCAAGGCGCGGGGCGCCTTCAACGCCCTGCTGCAATCGGGCGCCACCTCCGTCATCGCCGCCTCGGGCGGCAACCACGGCGCGGCCGTGGCCCATGCCGCCGCGGCGCTCGGCATCCGCGCGGAAATCCACGTTCCCGCCATCTCCGCCCCCTCCAAGGTCGCCCGCATCCGCGAGGCCGGCGCCGTGGTGATGCAGGACGGCGCCACCTATGCCGAGGCCTTCGCCGCCAGCGAGCGCCGCCGCGCCGAAACCGGCGCCACCTCCGTCCACGCCTACGACCAGCCGGAGGTCCTGGCCGGCCAGGGCACCGTCGCGCGGGAGTTCGAGGCCGATTCGCCGGGGCTCACGCACATCCTCGTGGCCGTCGGCGGCGGCGGGCTGATCGGCGGCATGGCCGCCTGGCTCGCCCGGGGGCCGGCCCAGCTCGTGGCCGTGGAGCCCGAGGGCTGCCCCACCTTCCACACCGCCCTGCGCGCCGGCAGCCCGGTGGACGCCCCCGTGGGCGGCCTGGCGGCCGACAGCCTCGGCGCCCGCCGCGTCGGCGCCCTCATGTTCGAGACCACCCGGGGCGTGGTGCGCGAATCCGTCCTGGTGCCGGACGAGGCGATCCGGGAAGCGCAGCGCCGCCTCTGGTCCGCCGCCCGCCTGGTGGCCGAGCCCGGCGGCGCAACGGCCCTGGCCGCCCTCCTCTGCGGCGCCTGGGTGCCCCCCGCCGGCGCCCGCGTCGGCGTGCTCGTCTGCGGCGGCAACTGCGATCCGGGCTCCGTCGCCGGCTGAGGCGCCGCGCACGAAGCCGTCATCGCGCCGAACCATCCCCGGGAGTGCCCGTTCCGACAGGCAGTATCCCAGGAGACAAGCCTATGTTCATGCGCGTCGACAAGCTGCAGGCCGAGCTCCCCGCCCCCAAGCGCAAGGACCCCAATGCCGCAGCAGCCCTCCAGGAACTCCTGGGCGGCAAGTATGGCGAGATGTCGACCCTCGGGAACTACATGTTCCAGAGCTTCAACTTCCGCTCCAAGGACAACCTCAAGCCCTTCTACAGCCTCGTCGCCGCCATCACCGCCGAGGAGCTGGGCCATGTGGAGCTGGTCTCCAACGGCGTGGCCATGCTGGCCAACGGCCCGGACAAGCCCGGCGGCGACCGGGGCGACGGCGGCGACATTTCCGGCGCCCCCTTCGAGGCGATGAAGGACATCCGCTCCTTCGCCTCCTTCGCCTCCCACGGCGGCGGCAGCACGCCCGTGAACAGCAACTCCATGTCCTGGAACGCGGACATGGTGACCACCACCGGCAACGTGGTGGTGGACCTGCTGCACAACTTCCACCTGGAATGCGGCGCCCGCCTGCACAAGCTGCGCGTCTACGAGACCCTGTCCGACCCCACGGGCCGCGAGGTTTGCGGCTATCTGCTCGTTCGCGGCTCGGTCCACGCGCATGCCTACGCGCTGGCCCTGAAGCAGCTCACGGGCGTGGAGCTGGAGAAGTTCCTGCCCACCCCGAACATCAACCTGAGCAAGATCCCCGAGTGCCAGAAGTACCTGGACGAGGGCTCGCACCGCCGCCTCTATACGTTCAGCCCCGCCGACTACAAGGACATGGCGGGCATCTGGGGCAATGGTGAGATGGCGCTGCCCGGCGACCCGCCGGGCGAGCTGACGGTGGTGGACGGCATGCCCGAGGGCGGCAAGATCCACCAGCTCACGGGCGTTCCCTCGGCCTTCACGCCGGACTACGCGCCGGAGGAGATGTTCGAGATCGCCTCCCGCCTCGCGAAGAAGATGTGAGGCGGAACGGGCCGGGGAAAACCCCGGCCCGCCCTACCCGAGTTCGCCGGCAGCCGGCGGGCTCGGCCCCACCGCCTTCGCCGCCCGCACGGCCCGCAGCACGGCCGCCGCCATCACCTGCGGCACGATGGCTCCCAGCGCCATCATGTTCCCGGGCAGCCCGCTTTTTCCCGTCGCCAGCGCGAACACCGTGTCGCCGTCCGCCATGGTGTGGATCGGGTCGATCGTGCGGGCCAGCCCGTCATGCGCCGCCCCGGCCAGCCGCTGGCACTGCGCCTTGCTCAGCGCCGCATCCGTCGCCACCACCCCGATTGTTGTCGCCATTCCCTCCTGCATGGAGGCCGGCAGCTCACCGCGCAGGATAGCCGCCGTGGCCCCCACCGGGCGCCGCCCCTCCGCGTCCCGCGCGCCCGCCACCACCTGGCCCGTGGCGGGATCAATCACATCCCCCACCGCGTTCACCGCTACGATCGCCCCGACGGTGATCGCGCCCACCTTCACGGCGGCCGTGCCGATCCCGCCTTTCATCGCGCGCGCCATGCCGAACAGCTTGCCCACCGTGGCCCCGGTGCCCGCGCCCACGCTGCCCTCGGCCGGTGGCTCCGCCCGCGCCGCCTCGCAGGCCGCATAGCCGGCGGCGGCATCCGGGCGGATGCGGTGGTCGCCCACCGTCAGGTCGAACAGGATGGCCGCCGGCACGATCGGCACCCGCGCCGGACCGGCCGGATAGCCGATGCCGCGCTCCTCCAGCCAGCGCACCACCCCCGTCGCCGCCTCCAGCCCGAAGGCCGAGCCGCCGGAGAGAAGGATGGCGTGCACCTTCTCCACCAGGTTGTTCGGGTTCAGCAGGTCCGTCTCCCGCGTGCCCGGCGCGGCGCCGCGCACGTCCACCCCGGCCGTGGCGCCTTCCTCCGCCAGGATCACGGTGCAGCCCGTCGGCCGCCGCGTTTCCGTGAAATGCCCGGCCTTGATGCCCGGCACGTCGGTGATGGCCCCGCCCATGGCGGTGCGCGGCAGCTGTGCCATGGCGTCCCCCGGAAAGCCGGCCCCGGCCGCGCCTGCCGCGGCCACGAGGTCCCGGCGCTTCACGATGCGGCCCCTGCGGCCGGCACGGAGCCGGCCGACCCGCCCCGCGCCCGGTCCGGATCGGTCGCGCGCAGCACGAACTCGTCGATCTTGGGCGCGTAGTCCCGCCACAGCCCCGCCAGATCCGCGATCGGGTCCGCCGCCCGGTCCACCCGCAGGTCGGCCAGGGCGAAGTCGAACTCCCCGTGCACCTCCAGCACCGCCGAGATCACCGGCCCGTGCTCGCCCCCTGCCGCCTCACCCGCCGCCAGCGCGGCCAGCAGGCGGTCCCCCAGCGGCGCCGACGGATCGGCCTCGAAAACCCGCACCATGGCGGCGGGCACTTCCTCGTTGGCGAGGATGTTGCCGATCGCCACGCAATCCCGCCCATGCGCCGCCGCCCGCGAAGCCCTCACCCGGGCGCCGTGGTGGTGCGCGGTGCCGCCGCCCGCATCCAGCGCCGCCAGCTGCCGCCAGGCCTCGTGCGGGGTGGAGGCCACCAGCGACGCCACCGCCTCCGCGGCCAGGCAGCCGCTCCGCAGCAGGGCCACTCCGCGCGGTCCCAGGCGCGGGTCCGTCCGGTGCTGCGTCAGCACCGCCCCCACCCCGGCCGCGATGTGCTGGATCCGCGCCCCGACCCCGATATCCGAGGTGGCGCCCGCCGCGCCGATCTGCCCGGTCCGCCCGCAGCGGCCGAGAAGCGAGAATGTCATGCAATTCCCTTCCGGAACGCGGCCGCGCGATCCTGAAAGCGTGTTGCCCGGGTGTCCATACCGCACCTTTCGCGCCCCGCCGCGCCTTGCGCCTTGCCTCCTACCGTTGCGCGTGAACAATAACTCACAAAATCGTGAGATACTTCGCCGTCATGCCGCGTGCTGTCCGGCTCGCCCTGCTCCTCCTCCTGGCGCTGCCGGCCGGGGCCGCGACGGCGCGGGCTGAGGAGATGCCGGCCACGGGCGGCGACTTCGGCGGCGCCGGGCTCCTCGAAACCCGCAACGCCCGCTTCCGCGAGGACGGCACGCTCGAAGCCGGCGCCACGCTCCGCCGGCAGCGCCGCTTCTTCTTCGTGAACTTCCAGGCCCTGCCCTTCCTGGAAACCACCTTCCGCCTCACCGAGCGCCTGAACGCCACCACCGGCCGCGGCGCCACCACCGACCGCTCCTTTGACGTGAAGCTGCGCCTGCTGGAGGAAGGCCCCTGGAACCCGGCGGTGGCGGTGGGCCTGCAGGACCTGATCGGCACCGGCATTTATGGCGGCGAATACCTGGTCGCCTCCCGCCGCTGGGGCCCGCTGGACCTGTCCTTGGGCCTCGGCTTCGGCCGCCTGGGCACGCGGGGCGACCTGTCCAACCCGCTGACCGAGTTCGCGGACGGCTTCCGCGTCCGCCCGCGCGAGATCGGCCGCGGCGGCACGCTGCGCCTGGACTTCTTCCGGGGCGAGGCCGTGGCGCCCTTCGGCGGCGCCGAATACAGCCTGCCCCGCTTCGACACCCCCTGGGGCGAGGTGGACGGCCTGCGCGCCAAGCTCGAATGGTCGGGCGATGCGCTGCGCGACGAGCGCGGTGGCTATCCCGTGCGCCGCGGCCCCTTGCGCGGCCTGGCCCGCAGTCCCGTCAGCGCCGGCCTGCAATGGTCCGGCGAGCATGTCGATGCCGCCCTGTCCTTCGTGAACGGCACGGACCTGCTGGCGCGCGTCTCCCTCCGCATGGATCCGGCCCGCCCGCCCGCCGCCTCCGCGCTGAGCCCCCTGCCCCCCATGCCGCCCCGTGCGGCCGAAGCGACCTCCTCCGCGGACGAGCAGCGCCGCGCCGGCGCCGCCTTCGCCGCCCTGCGCGCGGCCGGCTTCCGCCCGCTCGCCTATGAGGAGCGCGGCGCGGAGGTCCGCATCGCGGTGGCCGAGGGCCGCTTCCGCACCCTGCCCCAGATCGCCTCCCGCGTCCTGCGCGCCACCAACGCCATCCTTCCTTCCGGGGCCGAGGCCATCCGCCTGTCCTGGTGGCAGGCCGGGCTGGAAACCGGCGCCATCCTGGTGCCCCGCCGCGCGGTGGAGGCCGCGCAGCCCATCCGCGGCCTCGGCAGCCCCGAGGAAGCCTGGGCCGCCACAACCCTCCTCCCGGCCGAGGGCAGGCCATGGGCCGGCGCCTTCTCCGGGCCCGGCCCGCATTTCGACTGGGCGGTGGAGCCGCGGCTGAACCTCCAGCTCGGCGATCCCTCGCGCACGGTGCGCCACCAGGGCGCGGTTGCCGCCGGGGGGCGCGTGGATTTCGGCGCCTACAGCCTCACCGGCTCCGTGCAGCAGGCCCTGTTCGGCAACCTCGACCGCGGGCTCCCCTCCGACAGCCTGCTGCCGCGCGTGCGCAGCGACTACGCGCTCTACGCGCGCGAAGGGAAGACCTCGATTCCCGGCCTCTACGCCGAGGGCGTCTGGAACATCGCGCCCGACGTCTTCGCCCGCGCCACCGCCGGCCTGCTCGAACCCATGTTCGGCGGCGTGTCGTCCGAGGTGCTCTGGCGCCCGGCGGAGCGCCCCTTCGCGCTGGGCATCGACCTCAACCTCGTGCAGCAGCGCGCCACCGACGGCCTCTTCGGCTTCCGCAGCTACGGCGTCGCCACCGGCCATGTCTCGCTCTACGCCGACCTGCCGGTGTGGAACCTGTATGGGATTCTCCGCGCCGGCCGCTACCTCGCGGGGGATTGGGGCGCGACGCTGGAGATGGGCCGCCGCTTCGACAGCGGCATCGAGGTGGGCGGCTTCGCCACCCTCACCAACGTCCCCTTCTCCCGCTTCGGGGAAGGCTCCTTCGACAAGGGCATCTATGTCCGCGTGCCGCTCTCCCTGTTCGGGGCGGATGCGCGCGGCAGCGGCACCGCCGTGATCCGCCCCGTGCAGCGTGACGGCGGGCAGCGCCTGGCCGTGGACAACGCGCTCTGGGAGGTGACGCGCGCCGGGCGCTCGGACGCGCTGCGGCGCGCCGCCGGCGACTACGCGCGCTAGCGCCTCAGTTCACGGTGATCCGCGCGTCCCGCACCACCCGGCCCCAGGTCGCCGCCTCCCCCTCCATCTTCCGCGACAGCTCCGCGGGCGTGGAGGAGACCGCCTCCGCCCCCGCCGCCACCAGGCGCGCCTGGATGGCGGGATCGGCCAGCGCCTCGCGCAGCACCGCGTTCATGCGCGCCACGACCGGCGCGGGCGTGCCGTGCGGCGCCATCACCGCGCCCCAGGAGGTCGCCTCCGCGTCCGGCAGCCCGATCTCCTTCACCGTCGGCACGTCCGGCAGCTGCGAGGTCCGCTTCGGCCCGGTGGTCGCCAGCGCGCGCACCCGCCCGCCCTGGATCTGCCCGATGGCGGAGGGAAGCTGGTCCAGCATGAACTGCACGTTGCCGGCCACGGTATCGTTCAGCGCCGGCGCGCTGCCGCGATAGGGCACATGCGTCACCTCCACCTTCGCCGCCGCGCGGAACAGCTCGGCCACCATGTGGGTCGAGGATCCCGATCCCGCCGAGCCGAAGCTCGCCTTGCCCGGATTGGCCCGCAGCCAGGCCACGAACTCCTGCGCCGTGCGCGCGGGCACCTGTGGGTTCACGATCAGCACGTGGTCGGTCGCGAAGGCCATCGAAACCGGGTCCAGGTCGCGCACGGGGTCGAAGCCCATGTTGGCGTAGAGGTGCTGGTTGATGGTCAGCGTGCCCGTGGTGCCCATCAGGATCACCGTGCCGTCGGCGGGGGCCCGCACCACGTTCTCCACCCCGATGTTGCCGCCCGATCCCGCGCGGTTCTCCACCACCACGGGCTGGCCCAGCCTCTCGCCCATGCGGTCCGCCAGCACGCGCGCCACCACGTCGGTCGCGCCGCCCGCGGCGAAGGGCACCACGAAGCGGATCGGCCGGGTGGGCGTCCAGTCCTGCGCCCAGGCGGGTGCCGCCGCCAGGGCGAGGCCGCCGCCGAGAAGGCTGCGTCGGGTGCTGTTCATTCTTGTGCGTCCTCCGGTTTGTTCCGATCAGGCTAGCAGGCCGTGGCGTGGCGCCGCTTGATCTCTTTCAGCACGTCGTCCGGATCGGCCGCCCACCAGCGGCGCGACAGGATCTCCACCTCCGTGTGGCCGCGATACCCGCCCGCCTCCACCATGGCCCGGATGCCCCGGATGTCGATCACCCCCTCCCCCGGCAGCCCGCGGTCGAACACCGTGTCGGTGGTCGGCACCAGCCAGTCGCAGACATGGAAGGCCGCGATCCGCGCTCCCGCCCGCGCCACCTGCTCCCGCAGCGCCGGGTCCCACCACACGTGATACACGTCGAGCGCCACGCCGCTGCCCGCACCGAGCCCGTCGCAAAGGTCCAGCGCCTGGCCAAGGGTGGAGAGCACGCTGCGATCCGCGCAGGTCATGGGATGCAGCGGCTCCAGCGCGATCGTCACCCCCGCCGCGCGCGCCTCCTCCATGATCGCGTGCAGCCCGTCCCGCACCATGGCCCGCGCGCCCTCGATATCCCTGGAACCCGGCGGCAGCCCGCCGCACACCATCACCAGGCAGGCCGCGCCGATCGCCTGCGCCTCCCCGATCGCGCGCCGGTTGTCCTCGATCGCGGCCGCGCGCCCCGCGGCATCGGCGGCCGGGAACATGCCCCCGCGGCACAGCCCGGACACCGAAAGCCCCGCATCCCGTATGGCGCGCCCCGCACGCTCCACCCCCATCGCCTGCAGCACGTCGCGCCAGGGCGAGATGCCGGGAATGCCGTGCCGCGCGCATCCCTCGATGCACTCGGCGAGCCCCCAGCGCTCCCTCACCGTGACGGTGTTGAGGGAGAGAGGACCCGGAGCCCCCATCACGCCACCCCGTGCAGCGCGAGAAGCGTGCGCATCCGCGCCGCCGCCCGCTCGGGGTCCGACAGCAGCCCGGCCTTGTCGGCCAGGCGGAACAGCTCGGCGAAGTGCTGGATGGACCGCGTGGACTGCTGCCCGCCCACCATCACGAAATGGTCCTGGTGCCCGTTCAGCCAGGCCATGAACACCACGCCCGTCTTGTAGAAGCGGGTGGGCGCCCGGAAGATGTGGCGCGACAGCGGCACCGTCGGCGCCAGGATCCCGTGGAAGGTGGAAAGGTCGTTCCGCGACAGCGCCGCCAGCGCCCCGCCCACCGCGGGCGCGATGGGATCGAAGATGCCGAGCAGCGCGTCCGAATGGCCCTGCTCGTCCCCCGCGATCAGCTCCGCGTAGTTGAAGTCGTCGCCCGTGTACATGCGCACGCCGTTCGGCAGGCGCCTCCGCATGGAAACCTCCTTCCGGTCGTCCAGCAGCGAGATCTTCACGCCATCGACCTTGTCGGCGTGGGAGGCGATGACCTCCAGCGCCACCTCCATCGCGGCCATGTGGTCGTGGTGGCCCCAGTAGCCCTCCAGCGCCGGATCGAACATCTCGCCCAGCCAGTGGATGATCACCGGTTGCCGCACGCCGGACAGCACGCGGTCGTAGACCCGCACGTAATCATCCGGGGACCGCGCCGCCTTCGCCAGCGCGCGGGACGCCATGAGGATGATGCGCCCGCCCATCCCCTCCACCGCCTCGCACTGCTCCTCATAGGCGCGGATCACGTCGTCCACCGTCACCTCCGGGCCGGCGGCCAGGTGGTCCGTCCCGGCGCCGCTCGCGATCACCGCCTCCGGGAAGTCCTTCGCCGCGTCCAGGGAGCGCCGGATCAGCTCCTGCGCCCCCGCCCAGTCCAGCCCCATGCCGCGCTGGGCCGTGTCCATCGCCTCCGCGACCCCCAGCCCCAGCGACCAGAGGTGCCGGCGAAAGGCGATGGTGCGGTCCCAGTCGATCTTCGCGTCCAGCCAGGGGTCCTGCTCGGCCAGGGGGTCGGCCACCACATGCGCCGCCGCATAGGCCACGCGCGGATAGGGCGGCCTGGCCACCGCGAAGTTCCCGGGTCGCCCCGTGGCATAGGCTTCCAGCGCGCCGGAGGCGGTGGGCAGGTTCAGGGTCGGCATATCACGCCTCCAGGGCCGGAAGGTCGATCCAGCGCCGCTCCGCCCAGGATTGCAGCCCGGCCTCGGCGAGCTGCACGCCCTTGGCGCCCGCCATCAGGTCCCAGGGGTAGTCGGCGCGCTCGCCGGCCACGTGCTTGAGGAACTCCTCCCACTGCACGCGGAAGCCGTTGGGATAGGGCTGCGTGCTCGGCACCTTCTGCCAGCCCTCGTAGAAGTTGATGGTCTGCGGCTCGTCGGGGTTCCACACGGGCTTGGGCGTGTTCACCCGCGCCTGCGTCCAGCAATCCGTCAGCCCGCAGACCGCCGAGCCGTGCGTGCCGTCCACGTGGAAGGTCACGAGGTCGTCGCGCCGCACGCGCGTGGTCCAGGAGGAGTTGATCTGCGCGACGATCCCGCCCTCCAGCTGGAAGGTGGCATAGGCCGCGTCGTCGGTGTCGGCGTCGTAGGGCTTGTTGTTCTCGTCGTGGCGCACGGGGATATGCGTCGCGCCGAGGCAGGAAACCGACCGGGTGGCACCGAAGGTGTTGTCCAGCACGTAGCGCCAGTGGCACAGCATATCCAGGATGATGCCGCCGCCCTCGTTCTTCTTGTAGTTCCAGCTCGGCCGCTGCGTGGGCTGCAGGTCGCCCTCGAACACCCAGTAGCCGAATTCCCCGCGCACGCTGAGGATGCGGCCCAGGAAGCCGCTGTCGATCACCATCTTCATCTTGCGGATGCCCGGCAGGAACAGCTTGTCCTGCACCACGCCGTGCTTGATGCCGGCGGCCTTGGCCACCCGCACCAGGTCCAGCGCGTCCTCCAGGTTCTCCGCCGTCGGCTTCTCGCAATAGATGTGCTTGCCGGCCGCGATGGCCTTGCGGATCAGCTCCGCCCGCATCTGCGTGGTCGCGGCATCGAAGAAGATCGTGTCGTCTGGATCGGCCAGGGCGGCGTCCAGGTCCGTGCCCACCCGCTCAATACCGTGCGCCCGTGCCAGCGCCTCCAGCTTCTCGCGGTTGCGGCCCACGATGATGGGGTCCGGCATGATCCGGTCCCCGTTGGCCAGCGGCACGCCTCCCTCCCGCCGGATCGCGGCGATCGAGCGGATGAGGTGCTGGTTCATGCCCATGCGCCCGGTCACGCCATGCATGATCAGGCCGATACGCCGCTGCGCCATTCGCGCTTCCTCCCGGAACCCAGTAAGTAACCGTACGGTTACCCAAGCCCTTTCGGGCCTCGGCGTCAAGGCCGGAGCCAGCCCAGCACCACCTCCACCGAATGCGCCTCCCGCGCCGCGATGGCCGCTTCCGCGCCCAGGCCGGTGCCGAAGATGGCCGAAAGCGTGTGCAGGTTCGAAACATAGAAGTGGCCCAGCGCCACGATGGTCACATAGGCCTGCATGGGGTCCACGCCCTTGCGGAACACGCCTTCCGCGGCCCCGCGCCCCAGCACGTCGCGCAACGTGTCCAGCAGGGGGAAATACAGCGCGGGCACCCGATCGCTCCGCGCCAGATAGGCGGCGCGGTGCAGGTTCTCCTGGTTCAGCAGGGCCACGAATTCGGGATGGCGGGCGGTGTAGCGCAGGTTGAAGCGCACCAGCCGCGCCATGGCCTCGGCAGGCGGAAGGTCGTCCACCCGCAGTGCCCGCTCCTCCTCGCGCTTGTGCGCATAGGCGGCTTCCAGCACGGCAACCCAGAGATCTTCCTTGTTGCCGAAATAGGCGTAGATCATGCGCTTGTTCGCGCCCGCCCGCGCGGCGATCTCGTCCACGCGGGCGCCGGCCAGGCCATGGGTCGCGAACTCCGCCCGCGCGGCGTCCAGGATGCGGGCGCGGGTCGCCTCCGCGCGCGGGCTCTGCGGAATGGTTCGGATGGGCGCTTCCATGCGCCCCATCCTGTCCGCGAAGCCCGCCGCAGGCGAGAGCCAAGGGCGCGGGGCGGCCCCGCGCCCCGACGGGCCTAGCCCAGCACGCCGAACAGCCAGAGCAGCAGGATCACCGGGATGGGGATGCCGATCAGCCAGAGCAGGATGCCGCGCATGGATTGTTTCTCCTGTGTTATCGCACGGCGGAGCAACGTGGGGGGCTTGCGGGAGGTTGCGGCGCCGCGCAGCCTCGGGCCATGGAACGTTTCTTCGACAACGAGGCCCCCTGGGCCCCCTCCGCCCGCTACCCCGACCCGCGCCTCCGGGACCTCGACCCCGCCTTCGCGCGCTACCGGCTGATGAACGCCCCCGTGCAGAAGCTGGCGGGCGGCACGCGCTGGGGCGAGGGCCCGGTCTGGTTCGGCGACCACCGCTGCCTGGTCTGGTCCGACGTGCCCGAGAACCGCATGCTCCGCTGGGACGAGGCCACCGGCGCCACCACCACCTTCCGCGCGCCCTCCAACAACAGCAACGGAAACACCCGCGACCGCGAGGGCCGCCTCGTCACCTGCGAGCACCTGACCCGCCGCGTCACCCGCACCGAGCATGACGGCCGCATCACCGTGCTGGCGGACCGCTTCGAGGGCAAGCGCCTCAACTCCCCCAACGACGTGGTGGTGAAGTCCGACGGCACCGTCTGGTTCACCGACCCCGCCTTCGGCATCCTCTCCGACAACGAGGGCGAGCGCGCCGAGCCCGAGCTGCCCCAGGACGTCTACCGATGCGATCCCGCCCGCGGCACGCTGGAGCGCGTGGCCGACGGCATCGAGGGCCCGAACGGCCTGGCCTTCAGCCCCGACGAATCGATCCTCTACGTCGTCGAGAGCCGCACCAACCCCCGGAAGATCCTGTCCTTCTCCGTCGACGGCGCCCGCCTTTCCAAGCGCCGCGACCTCATCGTGGCCGAGCCCGGCGGCACGCCCGACGGCTTCCGCCTGGACGAGGACGGCAACCTCTGGTGCGGCTGGGGCATGGGCAATGCCGAGCAGGACGGCGTGCGCGTGTTCAACAGCGCCGGCGCGCCCATCGGCCACATCGACCTGCCGGAGCGCGCGGCGAACCTGTGCTTCGGCGGGCTGAAGCGGAACCGGCTCTTCATCACCGGCGCGCGCTCGCTTTACTCGCTCTACGTCAACACGCGCGGCGCCTGACCGTCCGGGCGGCGCGGCGGGCGCTCACCCCGCCACCCGCCCCACCGCCACCTTCCACGCCGCGTGACGCCGCGCCGCTTCCTCCGGCGCCATGTCCGGCTCGAAGCGCACGCGCCGCCGCCAGTGGGTCGCGTTGTCCGACGGCGGCGGGCAGAGCCCCGCCTGCACCCCCGCCAGATAGGCCGCCCCCAGCGCCGTGGTTTCCGCCACCGCCGGCACGTCCACCGGGCACTGCAGCGCGTCCGCCAGGAAGCGCATCGTCCAGTCGCTGGCCGTCATGCCGCCGTCCACGCGCAGCACCGTGGTGCCCATTCCCGGCCAGTCCGCGCGCATGGCGTCCAGCAGGTCGCGCGTCTGCCAGGCCACGCTTTCCAGCGCGGCCCGCGCGATCTCGGCCGCCCCCGCCCCGCGCGTCAGCCCCAGGATCGCGCCGCGCGCGGCCGCATCCCAGTGCGGCGCGCCCAGGCCGGTGAAGGCCGGCACCATCACCACCCCTGAATCCGGGTCCGCCCGCGCTGCCAGCTCCCCCGCCTCCGCCGCCGTGCGGATGATGCCCAGCCCGTCCCGCAGCCACTGCACGGCCGCGCCCGCCACGAAGATCGCGCCCTCCAGCGCATAGGTCCTGCGCCCGCCCATCTGCCAGGCCACCGTGGTCAGCAGCCGGTGGGAGGACCGCACCGGCGCATCCCCCGTGTTCAGCAGCATGAAGCAGCCGGTGCCGTAGGTGGACTTCGCCATGCCCGGCGCGAAGCAGGCCTGCCCCAGCGTCGCCGCCTGCTGGTCCCCGGCCATGCCGCGGATCGGAATCGCGGCGCCCAGCAGCGCGGGATCGGTTTCGCCGAACTCCGCCGCGCAGTCCCGCACCTCCGGCAGCAGCGCGCGGGGGATCGCCAGCGCGCGCAGGATGTCCTCGTCCCACTCGCCCCGCCGGATGTCGTAGAGCATGGTGCGCGCGGCATTGGTCGCGTCCGTCGCGTGAACCCGCCCGCCCGTCAGGTGCCACAGCAGGAAGCTGTCCACCGTGCCGAAGGCCAGTTCGCCCCGCTCCGCACGGGCGCGCAGCCCCGGCACCTCCTCCAGCAGCCACATCAGCTTGGTGGCGGAGAAGTAGGGATCGGCCAGCAGCCCCGTGCGCTCCGTCAGCAGCGCCTCCAGCCCCTCCGCGCGCAGGCGGGCGCAGATACCGGCGCTGCGCCGGTCCTGCCAGACAATGGCGCGGTGCACGGCCCGCCCGGTTCCGCGGTCCCACACCAGCGTGGTTTCGCGCTGGTTGGTGATGCCGATTCCGGCCACCCGCGCGGCCTCCGCCCCGCCCCGCGCCAGAGCGCCGCGCAGGCATTTCACGGAATGCGCGACAAGCTCCTCCGGCGCGTGCTCCACGCGCCCCGGGCTCGGGAAATGCTGCGGCAGCTCCACCTGGTGCGTGGCCACCGGGTTCAGCGCCGCGTCGAACAGGATCGCGCGCGTGGAGGTCGTTCCCTGGTCGAGCGCCAGCAACGCATCCGCACCCATCCGCTTCCCCCCGCCTGTTTCCCGGCGCAGCATAGGGGCCATGTCCGTGATCCTCCATGACCTCTGCGGCGCCGATCCCGACCGCCGCTTCTCGCCCTATTGCTGGCGCGTCCGCATGGCGCTCGCCCACAAGGGCGTCGCGCACGAGGCGCTGCCCTGGCGCTTCACTGACAAGGCCGCCATCGCCGATGCCGGCACCGACAAGGTGCCCGTGCTGCGCCATGCCGGCCGTGCCATCGCGGAAAGCTGGACCATCCTCGAATACCTGGAGGACCACTGGCCCGGCGCCCCCAGCCTGTTCGGCGGCGAGGGCGGGCGCGCGCTCTCGCGCTTCGTCAACACCTGGTCGGACGCGGTGATGATGACGGGCATCGCCCGGCTGGTGGTTTCCGACATTCCCGCCCACCTCGCCCCCGCCGACGCCGAATACTTCACCCGCACGCGGGAGGCCCGCTTCGGCCGCGCCCTGCCCGAGGTCACCGCCAGCCGCGAGCGGGAGGTGGAGGGCTTCCGACGCGACCTGCACCCGCTCCGCATGGTTCTGCGCGAGCGCCCCTGGCTGTCGGGCCCCACCGCCGGCGCGGCCGACTTTATCGCCTTCGGCCCGCTGCAATGGGCCCGCTGCGTCTCGGCCTTTCCCCTGCTCACCCCGGACGACCCCGTGCATGCCTGGCGCGGGCGCCTGCTGGACGCCTTCGGCGGCCTCGCCCGTGCCGCGCCCGCCGAGGACCTCGGCTAGCCCGCCACATGGAATCCTGGATCGACGCCTTCCTGCCCGCCTTCGGGCTGATGGCGCTCGGCGCCTTCCTCAAGCGCCGCCTGCTGCGGGAGGACGCGGTGTGGGCGGGAATCGAGAAGCTGGTCTTCTGGGTGCTCCTGCCCTGCCTTCTGGTCTCCTCCCTCTCCTCCGTGCGCATGGCGGCGCTGCCCCTCGGGGGCATGGCCGCCTCGCTCTGGCTGGCGCTCGGGATCGGCTCCATCGCCTCGCTGCTCATGGCCCGCGCCTTCGGCCAGGAACACGCGGCGGCGACCTCCGTGCTGCAGGGGGGCATCCGCTTCAACAACCTGCTGGGCTTCGCCATCACGGGGGCGGTGTTCGGCGCGCCCGGCACGGCCCTGGCGGCGGTCACGGTGGGGCTGATCGTGCCCTGCGTGCAGTTGATCATCACCCCCGTCTTCGCCATGGGCGGCGGGGGGCGGCCGCGGCCGCTGGCGCTGCTGCGGCAGGTGGCGCTGAACCCGCTGATCCTGGCCTGCGCCCTGGGCTTCGTCCTTTCCGCGGCCGGCGGGCTGCCCGCCGGCATCGGGCCGCTGGTGCGCACCCTCGGCCAGGCCTCGGTCTCGCTGGGCCTGCTGGCGGTGGGCGCGGCGCTGGGCGCGGAGGCCATGCGGAACCGGCTCCCCCTTCAGGGCGCCACCGCCGCCTGGAAGCTGCTGGCCATGCCGGCCCTCACCCTCGCCCTTTGCCGCGCCTTCGGCCTGGAGGCCCTGCCCGCCACCATCGCGACCGTGTTCATGGCCCAGCCCACCGCCACCACCGCCTATGTCATGGCGCGCATGATGGGGGGCGACGCGCCGCTGATGGCGGCCATGACCACGCTCCAGCACGTGCTGGCCGTGCTCACCCTGCCCCTCTGGCTGCTGCTTCTCTGGGCAATCCTGCCCATTCCCTGACGCAGGGCTGGGCGGATGCGGGGCGGCAGCCGGATTTGCGACGCCGGCGCCGATTGGCGCGGCGGCAAAGCTTCCGCATGATGGCGGCACACACACCCGGACGGGACCATCACTGATGCTGACGCGCCCCAACATGACGCGGAGGGGCCTCGCGCGCGGGGCCCTGGGCCTCGGCGCCGCCTCCCTCGCCGCCGCCGCCGCCCAGGCCCAGGCCCCCTGGCCCGACCGGCCGCTGCGCCTGATCATCGGCTACCCGCCGGGCGGCGCCTCGGACCTTTTCGGGCGCATGATCGCCGGGCAGATGGGCCCGCGCCTGGGCCAGAACGTGGTGGTGGAGAACCGCCCCGGCGGCGGCGCCGTGGTGGCCAGCGAGGCCGTCTCCCGCAGCGCGCCCGACGGCAACACCCTGCTGCACGTCGACAACGGCATCCTCGTCTACAACCCCGCCCTTTACTCCCGCCTGCCCTACGACCCCGACAAGGACCTGGCCGGCGTCGGCTTCATCGGACGCTTCCCGCTCTTCCTCGTGGTGCGGGCGGACAGCCCGGTGCAGGACCTCGCGGGGTACATCGCCGCCTCCAAGGCACGCGCCCCCACCTACGGCACCCCCGCCGTCGCCTCTCCGCACCACCTGGCGATGGAGATGTTCAAGCGCCGCGCCAGCTTCGAGGCCACCCATGTTCCCTATCGCGGCGGCCCCGCGGCCATGCAGGACCTGCTGGCCGGCACGGTGGACAGCGTGATGATCGACTGCGCGACCGGCACGGCCTTTATCGCAGATGGCCGCGTCCGCGCCCTTTGCGTGCTGAGCGAGGCGCGCTCCCCCACCAGCGCCGCCGTGCCCACCGCGCGGGAGCTGGGCCATGCCAGCGCCATCGCCTATGGCTGGCAGGGCATCTGCGTCCCGGCCGCGACCCCGGCCCCCGTGGTGGCCCGCCTCTCGGCGGAGCTGGCCCGCGCCATCGCCGCCGACGAGGTCCAGGCCCGCTTCACCACGCTGGGCATCGAGCCCGCGCGCTTCTCCCCAGCCGAGTTCATGGCCTTCGTTCAGCGCGAGAACGCGGAATGGCGCCCGCTGATCCGCGAGCTCGGCATCCGCCTGGACAGCTGAGCGGCACCCCACCCCCGTTCCATCCCGGCGCCATCACAAGGTCGGGATGGCCTTCCACGGGCGCGGCGGCTAGTTAGGAAGCCGGCCGCCCCGTGGCCTATCCGGGATAGGAACCGCACCGCCTTGCTCCGTCGCCTCCGTTCCCTGGTCCGCGGCGCCCGCCGCATGGGATCGGGCAACCTCCTCGGGAAGATCCACGCGCTCGAGATGGCCTCCGGCGCCGCCGCCCGCAACGCGGAGCTGGCGGCCTGGAACACCAAGGTGATGGGCTCGGCCATCGCCAGCCAGTTCTACGAGGCGGGGCTGGCCGGGCAACTCGCCCCCCTCCCCCCCGACCCCGTCCGGACCGGCTTCGGCGGCCGCCTCTGCCGGCAGGAGGACATCGAGAGCCACTGGCTGCGCCACTGGTGCGGCCAGATCGGCTTCGTGCCCATGTACCACCGCAAGGTCTGGGAGGACTGCTACGCCCTCCAGGCCCTGAACGAGCGCGGCCTGCTTTCCCCGGGCAAGCGCGGCCTGGGCTTCGCGGTGGGCGCCGAATGGCTGCCCAGCTTCATGGCCAAGCGGGGCGTGGAGGTGGTGGCGACCGACCTCGACGCCCAGGACCTGCGCGCCAGGAACTGGATCAAGGCCGACCAGCACGGCGGGCGCATCGACACCATCTTCAAGCCCGCCCTGATCGACATGGACACCTTCAACAAGCGGGTGTCGCTGCGGGCGGTGGACATGAACGCCATTCCCACCGACCTCCACGGCAGCTTCGACTTCCTGTGGTCGGTCTGCTCGCTTGAGCATTGCGGCACCATCCAGCAGGGCCTGGAATTCGTGGTGGATGCGATGAAGTGCCTGCGCCCCGGGGGCATCGCGGTGCACACCACGGAGTTCAACATCGACCCCGACGGCCCCACCATCGAGGAAGGCGCCACGGTCCTGTTCCAGCGCCGCCACATGGAGGAGCTGGACGCCCGCCTCGCACTGGCCGGGCACCGGATGCTTCCAATGGATTTCAGCACCGGCAAGGGCATCCTGGACCAGTTCGTGGACCTGCCCCCCTATCCCGGCAACGACAGCCCCCTGGCCCTGCCGGAGCCGCCGCACCTGCGCCTCTCGATCCAGGGCCTGGTCGCCACCTCCCTCGGCTTCATCGTCGAGAAGGGCTGAGGCCGCCCCACCCCGTGCCGAACGACCGCGCCCCTCGGGCGTTGAGGCCCGAGGCACGGAAAGACGGGGGCAGGGCATGGCAGGCGAGGTAACCGACAACCGCGAGCTCGAGCAGTTCGAGCTGGCGACCGGGGGCGGCACCGCCCTGATCGCCTACCGGCGCGAAGGCGGCCGCATCACGCTGGTCCACACGGAGGTGCCGGACGCCCTGGAAGGCCAGGGCATCGGGTCCCGGCTCGTGCGCGGCGCGCTGGACATGATCCGGGCGGAGGGGCTGCGCGTGGTTCCCCGCTGTTCCTTCGTGGCCGCCTATATGAACAGGCACCCCGAGACACAGGACCTCCTGGCCTGAGTTCCGCCGCGCCCACAGCGAAAGGGGTCGCCCGATGAACCCGCCCATCCGAATCCTCGACGCCGCCCCCGCGGCCGGCACCGGCGAGAGCCCCGTCTGGGACGAGAGCCTCGGCCGCCTCTGGTGGGTGGACATTCCCGCCCCCGCCCTGCACCGCACCGACCCCGCGACGGGCGAAACCGAGACCTGGACGGTGCCCGAGCCGGTGGGCTGCCTGGGCCTCTGCCGCTCGGGCACGCTGCTGCTGGGCCTGCGCTCGGGCATCCAGCGCTTCGATCCGAAGGACGGCCTGCTCTACCGCCTCGCGGCGCCGGAGCCCGACCGGCCGGAGAACCGGCTGAACGACGGCAAGGTCTCGCCGGAAGGCCGCTTCCTCGTGGGCTCCATGAACGACACGGAGGAGAAAAGCCCGACCGGCGCCCTCTGGCGCCTCGACCCCGGGCAAAGAACCTGCGCGCGCCTCGCGGGGGACATCACCATCTCCAACGGCCTGGCCTGGAGCCCGGACGGGCGGACCCTCTGGCATTCCGATACCGAGGCCGGAGTGATCTGGAACTGGGACTACGACCCGGCCGACGGCACGGTCTGCAACCGCCGCGAGGTGTGCCGCCCCGATGCCGCCACCGGCCTGCCGGATGGCGGCGCCGTGGACGCGGAGGGCGGCTACTGGAGCGCGGGCGTTTCCGCCGGCCGGCTGAACCGCTGGCTGCCCGACGGCACGCTGGACCGCTTCGTGGAACTGCCGGTGCGCGCGCCTACCATGCCCTGCTTCGGCGGGCCGGGGCTGCGCACCCTGTTCGTGACCAGCCTGCGGAACAAGGACCACGGCCCGCATGATGGCCGGTTGATCGCGCTGGACGTGGGGATCGCCGGGACACCAGTGGGCCATTTCGCCGATTGATCCGGCCGGGCCAGGCAAACCCATCAGCAATCAGGGGCGCTAAACGCAAATCGCAGGACTGGAACGATTAAGGAGCGCTAAACGGCATCCGGGGCGCTATCATGCTTCCCGTTGAAGGCAAGGTGGATCCGGGGAATCTGACTAGGCCGCAACGAATGGCAGGATGGGTCATGCGCCTTGGCTGACGAAGATGCGCCGGGCACCGACCCGGGCGACCAACACCTGCTGCGTCAGTCCGAGATACTGGCTCGCTTCGCCGAGCTTTCGCTCAGTTCAACCGACCTCGACGACATCCTGACAAAGGCCTGCCAACTCGTCGCGGAGGCTCTCGGCACCGGACTGGCGAAAGTGCTGCAACTGCAACCGGATGGGCGAACCCTGTTCGTGCGGGCCGGCGCTGGCTGGAAGCATGGCGTCGTCGGGCACACGACGCTTCGACCCGGGGAGGTCGGCTCGGAAATCTACGCGGCGGACAACACAGAACCGATTATCTCCACCGATGTCGATGCCGAAACGCGCTTCCAGTATCCATCCTTTCTCCGCGAGAACGGCGTCAGGGCTTTCGTCAATGTTCCGATCACCGGCGGCAAAAACAAGTTGCCTTTCGGGATCTTCCAGGTCGACAGCCGCACGCCCCGTGAGTTCACCGAGGCCGAGACACAGTTCCTGCGCGGCTACGCCAGCCTGCTCGCCGGATCGGTTGCGCGCCTGAACGCCATCTCGGAACTGACCGCCAACAACGCGGAACTCGCAGGCCAGGTTGAAAAGCTCAAGCGCGCGATGGAGCACCAGAGCTTCCTGTCCAAGGAGGTGGACCACCGGGCCAAGAACATGCTCGCCGTGATCCAGGCTGTCGTGCGCCTGACCAAGGCCGATGACATGCGCAGCTTCGTCAAGGCCGTCGAGGGGCGGATCTCGGCCCTGGGGCGGGCGCAGACGCTTCTCTCGGCCGACCGCTGGGTTGGCGCCGACCTGCACACCCTGATCCGCGGCGAGCTTTCACAGTTCCTTCAAACGGATCAGGAAGGCCCCCTCGTCCAGGTGGAGGGGCTGCCGCTTGTTCTGCCGCCGATGGTGACGCAGCCTTTCTCCATGGCCTTGCACGAGCTGGCGACGAACGCGGTCAAGTACGGAGCCTTGTCGAACCCGGCGGGACGCGTGCGGATCTCCTGGCAGGTGGAGCGGAGGGATCGGACCTGCCTCGTGTTCCGCTGGGCGGAGAGCGGCGGGCCGATGGTCGGCGGCCCGCCGGCCCGCAGGGGTTTCGGGTTGAGGGTCCTGACCGATACGCTGCGCCTGCAGCTGGGCGGCACGATCTTCATGGCCTGGAACGAGACGGGGCTGGTCTGCGACCTCAACATCCCCCTCGCCCCCGCCACGGCGGTTTTGCAGCAAAGCTAGGGGCTGTTCAGCGCGGCAGAGAGTCGTGCGCCGCCAGGCAGGCCATGTCCAGGATGCCGTTCACCCCGGCCGCGATGGACAGGATCTGCGCGGGCTTGGAAAGCCCCATCAGCAACGGCCCGATCGTGGTCGCACTCGTCAGGCGCGGCACCGCCTTGCTCAGGATATGGGCGGCGTGCAGGCCCGGCATCACCAGCACGTTCGCCGCCCCCGTGAGCCGGCAGAAGGGATAAAGCGAGCGAAGCTGCGGATCGAGCGCCACGTCCGCCGCCATCTCGCCCTCGTACTCGAAGCCGACATCGCTGCGGGCATCCAGCAGCCTCACGGCCTCGCGCACCGTCTGCGGGATGTGGCTGCCGCGCGGGTCGCCGAAGTTGGAGAAGGACAGGAAGGCCACGCGCGGCTCCAGCCCGAGGCGGCGCGCCTGGGCCGCGGCCTGCACGGCGATCTCGGCCAGCGTCTCGCTGTCCGGGCGCTCGTGGATGGCGGTGTCGGCCAGCAGCACCGTGCCGGCGCGGCGCGTCAGCATCAGCGTCAGGCCGAAGAGCACGCCCTCCCCGCCATGGGAGGCCGGCGCCGGGTCGATGGCGAGCGTGATCTGCTTCAGCGCCGCCGAGTAGGAGCGCGTGGTGCCCGTCACCATGGCGTCCGCGTCGCCCAGCGCCACCATGCAGGCGGCGAATACGTTGCGGTCCAGGTTCACCGCGCGCTGGGCGTCGCGGAACAGGAAGCCGTTCCGCTGCATCCGGGCATAGATGTACTCCGCGTAGCGCAGGTTCCGGTCCGAGCGCGCGGCGTTGTGGATCTCGATCCCCTCGCCCAGCGGAACGCCGAGGGAGGCGACGGTGGCCATCACCCGCTCCTCGCGCCCCACCAGCACGGGCGTGCCGTAGCCGGCGTTGCGGAAGGCGATGGCCGCGCGGATCGTCTTCTCCTCCTCGCCCTCGGCGAAGACCACGCGGCGGGGGCTGTGGCGCACGCGCTCGGTGATCGCCTCCAGCGCGCCGCCGGCGGCGTCCAGCTTCTGCGCCAGCGCGCGGGCGTATTGCGGCATGTCCGTGATGGGCTTGCGCGCCACGCCGCTGTCCATCGCCGCCCTGGCCACGGCGGGCGACACGCGGGAGATCAGGCGGGGGTCGAAGGCGTGCGGGATGATGTAGTCGGGGCCGAAGCGCAGCCCCATGCCGCCGCCGGCGCCCGCCACCTCCTCCGGCACGTCCTCGCGCGCCAGCATCGCCAGCGCGTGGGCGGCCGCGATCTTCATGGGCTCGTTGATGGTGCTGGCGCGCACGTCCAGCGCGCCGCGGAAGATGAAGGGAAAGCCCAGGACGTTGTTCACCTGGTTCGGGTAGTCGGACCGCCCGGTGGCCACGATGCAGTCGGGACGCACGGCCTTGGCCTCGTCCGGGGTGATCTCCGGGTCGGGGTTGGCCATGGCGAAGATGATGGGCTTCTCGGCCATGGCGCGCACCATCTCCGGCGTCACCGCGCCCTTCTTGGACAGGCCGAAGAAGGCGTCGGCGCCCGACAGCGCCTCGGTCAGGGTGCGGGCGTCGGTGTCGGTGGCATGGGCCGACTTCCACTGGTTCATGCCCTCCACCCGGCCGCGGTAGAGCACGCCCTTGGTGTCGCACATCACGATGTTCTGCGGGCGCATCCCCATGGCGCGCAGAAGCTCCGCGCAGGCGATGGCGGCCGAGCCCGCGCCGTTGATCACCAGCCTGGTTTCGCGGAGATCCCGCCCGGTCAGGTGGCACGCGTTGATCAGGCCGGCGGCGGCGACGATGGCGGTGCCGTGCTGGTCGTCGTGGAACACCGGGATGTCCATGATCTCGCGCAGGCGCTGCTCGATCACGAAGCACTCGGGGGCCTTGATGTCCTCGAGGTTGATGCCGCCGAAGGAGGGGGCGAGGAAGCGCACGCAGTTGACGAACTCGTCCACGTCCGCCGTGTCCACGCAGAGGTCGATGGAATCCACCTCGGCGAAGCGCTTGAACAGGGCGGCCTTGCCCTCCATCACGGGCTTGGAGGCCACCGCGCCCAGGTCGCCCAGGCCCAGCACCGCCGTGCCATTGGAGATCACGGCGACCATGTTGCCCTTGGCCGTGTAGTCATAGGCCAGCGACTTGTCGCGGTGGATCTCCAGGCACGGCTCGGCAACCCCCGGCGAATAGGCGAGCGAAAGGTCGCGCGCGGTGGAGAGCGGCTTGGTGAGGCGGATCTCCAGCTTGCCGGGCTTGCCCTCGGCATGCATCGCCAGGGCTTCTTCCCGCGTGATGCGGGCGGTGCGGGAATCCCCCGATCCCGTGTGGCGCACGTCGTCCATGGTTCGTTTCTCCCGCTCTGCCGGCGTTATGCCCCTTGGGGTCTGCCCCGTGAAGCGTGGTGCGTGTCAGGTCCCGCCGGTCAGGACCGGCGGATGTTCCAGGGATAGGGCGTGCTGCCCTCCAGGAAGCCGGTCAGGTTCCGCCGGAAGGCCGTGCGGATGGTGAACTGCCCGAGCGGGATGGTCGCGACCTCGTCGAGCGCGAGCCGCCCCAGGGCCTCCGCGCTGCGGGCACGGGCGGCATCGTCCGGTGCCTCCATCCATTCCGCGGTCAGCGCCTCCGCGCGCTCGCTCTTCCACCACCCGAACCATCCGGCCTCGCCCTGCCCGCGGATCAGGGGCGACATGGCGGGGCTGCCATAGGTGTTCGACGATCCCGTGGTGTGGAAGATGCTCCATCCGCCGCGCTCGATGGGCTCGCGCGAGTTGCGGCGCTGGATCACCGTTCCCCAGTCGCTCTCGGCCAGCTCCACGTTCATGCCCACGCGCCGCAGCGCGTCGTTGGTCACCTGGCCGAGCGGCCCGATGTCCGGGAAGTCGGTGGGGTTGATGATGACGAGCTTGCCATTCGTGTAGCCCGCGTCCCTGAGGGCGGCGCGGGCGGCGTCCAGGCTGCCCGGCATCAGGTCGGGGTTGTCGCGGAAATAGGGCGTGCGGCGGGGGTAAAGGCTGCGCGTCTCGCTCCAGAGGGCGGTGTCGTCCCCCTGGGCCGCGCGCATGTAGTTCTCCTGGATCACCGAGAGCCGCACGGCCCGGCGCAGCCGCACGTCGTCGAAGGGCGGCTGCAGGCAGTTCAGGCGCATCAGCGCCATCCGCCCCTCCACGTCCAGGATCTCCTGCCGGACCTCGCGGTTGCGGGCCAGCACCGGGCGCAGGTCCGACAGCGGGCGCTCCCACCAGTCCACCTCGCCGTTGGTCAGCGCCGCGGCGGCGGTGGAGGCATCGGGGATCACCAGCCACTCGATGCGCTGCATCAGCGCGCGCTTGGCGCCCGAGGCGCGCTCGGGCGCTTCCTCGCGCGGCACGTAGCCGTCGAACTTCTCGTACACCACGCGCGAGCCGGAGTTGTACTCGCCGGCGACGAAACGGTACGGGCCGGAGCCCGTCATCTCCGTGATGGCGCGGGTCGCCTCGGTGGAGGCCAGGCGCTCGGGCATGATGAAGCAGACGCTGGCATCGGGCTTGGCCAGCGCGTCCAGGATCAGCGGGAAGGGCCGGTGCAGGCGCGCCTCGAAGCTGCGGTCGTCCAGCGCCCGCCATTCCGCCACCGCGCGGGCCAGAAGCTGGCCGAAGGGGTCGCGCACGCACCAGCGCCTGATGCTGGCGATGCAGTCGGCGGCGCGCACGGGCTCGTTGTCGTGGAAGCGCAGGCCTTGGCGCAGGCGGAAGCGCCAGCGCAGCCCGTCGTCCAGCACCTCGTGCCCCTCGGCCATCTGCGGGCGGGGGCGGTTGGAGGCATCGGTCGCGTAGAGGGTGTCGAAGACGTAGTAGCCGTGGTTGCTGGTGACGGTGGCCGTGGTCCAGACCGGATCCAGGCTGGTGAGGTTGGCTTGCGGCACGAAGCGCATGGTCCGGGCGCGCATGTCCTGCCCGACGGCGGGCGCGGATGGTGCCCCCGCCGCGCCCGCGGCGAGCGCCGCGCCTCCCCGGAGCAGGCTTCGACGATCCATGGATGATGCCTCCCGCGTGGTCCGTGGCCGGAACCTCTGAAACAAAAGCCTGCGCCCGCCGCCCACCACGTGGCAAGCGCTGGACCGCGGCGCCTCCCCCACTTACGACTGCCCCCATGGATGCCGCGCCGCCCCGACCGCACGACCTTCCACCCGGCCTTCCCGGGCCCGAGGGCGCGACTCCCGCCATGGCGCAGTGGTTCGCCGCCAAGGCCGCCCACCCCGACGCCCTGGTGTTCTTCCGCATGGGCGACTTCTTCGAGCTGTTCTTCGCCGATGCCGTCACCGCCGGGGAGGCGCTGGGCCTGGCCGTGTCCCACCGCGGCGAGCACCAGGGGCGCCCCGTGCCCATGGCGGGCGTGCCCGTGCACGCGATGGAGGCCTATCTCGCCCGCCTGATCCGCCGTGGCTTCCGGGTCGCGATCTGCGAGCAGATGGAAAGTCCCGAGGCCGCGAAGGCCCGCCGCGCCCCGGCCGTGCGGCGGGAGGTCGTGCGCGTGGTCACCCCCGCCACCGTGACGGAGGAGGCGCTGCTGGAAG
The DNA here is from genome assembly GCF_042433125.1 of Muricoccus vinaceus. Classification (NCBI taxonomy): domain Bacteria; kingdom Pseudomonadati; phylum Pseudomonadota; class Alphaproteobacteria; order Acetobacterales; family Roseomonadaceae; genus Muricoccus; species Muricoccus vinaceus. The sequence goes on from NZ_JBHLVZ010000005.1 coordinate 307,667, forward strand.
GCGCCCGCCCCTCCTGGCTGCTGGCGCTGGCGCCCGACGGCGCGGGGCGGGTGGGGGCGGCCTGGCTGGACGTGTCCACCGGACAGGTCTGCACGGAATGCCTCGGCGTGGCCGAGATGGGCGCCTTGCTGGCGCGGCTGGAGCCGGCGGAGGTGCTGGCGCCCGAATCGCTGGCGGCGGGCGATGCGCTGACGCCGCTGGGCGGCACGGTGCGGGAGGCCGCCCCGCCGCGGGACGGCGCGCGGCTGGCCGCGGAGGCCTGGGGGGTGGCGGGCCTGGCCGCCTTCGGCAGCTTCACCGAGGGCGAGGCGGCGGCGCTCGCCATGGCGCTGGACTATGTGCGCGCGACCTCCGGCGGCACCCTGCCCCGCCTCGCCCCCCCGGAATGCCGGGGCGGCGAGAACACGCTGCGCATGGACGCCGCCACCCGCCGCAGCCTGGAGATCCTTCGCGCCGAGCGCGGCGGCAAGGACTGCCTGATGGGGGCGGTGGACCGCACGCTCACGGCCGCGGGCGCCCGCGAGCTGGCCGCCCGCCTCGCCACGCCGCTGGCCGAGGCGGGACCGATCGCGGCGCGTCACGATGCCGTTTCCTTTCTGCTCGCGGCCGATGCCGTGCGCGGCGGCCTGCGGGAGGCGCTGCGCGGCGCGCCGGACATGGCCCGCGCGCTGGGGCGGCTCTCGGTGGAACGCTTCTTTCCGCGTGACCTCGCGGCGCTGCGCGACGGGCTTCTGCGTGCCGAGGCCATGCGGGAGGCGATCGGCGGTGCCAGCGGGGTGCCGCCCATCCCGCCCCTGCTGCTTTCCGCTGCCGAGGCGCTGGTGCCGGATGCCTCGCCACGGGCGGAGCTGAGCCGGGCGCTCGCGGCCGAGCTGCCGGCGCGCCTGGAGGATGGCGGCGTGGTCGGCCCCGGCTATGACGGCGAGCTGGACGCGCTCAGGCGCCTGCGGGACGACGCGCGCGGGGCGATTCTCGCGTTGCAGATGGACCTGGCCCAGGCCTGGGGCGTGGCCAGCCTGAAGATCCGGCACCACCAGCAGCTGGGCTTCCTGGCCGAGGTGCCGGCCGCGGCGGGGGAAACGCTGCTGCGGGCGAAGCCGGAGCCCGGACCCATGGCGCCGGTGCACCGGCAGAGCATGGCCAATGCCCATCGCTTCACCTGCGGGGCGCTGTCCGACCTCGACCGCCGGCTGTCCCAGGCGCGCGACGAGGCGGCGCGGCGGGAGGCCGCGGTGGTGCGCCACCTGCGCGGGCTCTGCCTGGAGGCGGCGCCCGGGATCGCGCATGCGGCACGGGCGGCGGCGGAGATCGACGTCCACGCGGCCTCGGCCGAGCTGGCGGCGGGGGGCGGCTGGTGCCGGCCGGACATCCCGGAGCGGCCGGAGTTCTGCATCGCGCAGGGGCGGCACCCCGTGGTGGAGGCGGCGCTGCGCCGGAACCGGGGCCCCGCCTTCGTGCCCAACGACGCCGATCTCTCCCCGGGGCGGCGGCTGTGCCTTCTGACGGGGCCGAACATGGCCGGAAAATCGACCTATCTCCGCCAGAACGCGCTGATGGTGGTGCTGGCCCAGGCCGGGCTGTTCGTGCCGGCCGAATCGGCCCGGATCGGGCTGGTGGACCGGCTGTTCTCGCGCGTGGGCACGGCGGACGACATCGCGGGCGGGCGATCCACCTTCATGGTGGAGATGAGCGAGACGGCGGCGGTGCTGAACCAGGCGGGGCCGCGCTCCTTCGTGGTGCTGGACGAGGTCGGGCGCGGCACGGCCACCTGGGACGGCCTGGCCATCGCCTGGGCGGTGCTGGAGGCGCTGCACGACCGCCTGCGCTCCCGCACGCTGTTCGCCACCCATTTCCACGAGCTGACGGCCCTGGCGGGCAAGCTGCCGGAGCTGGCGCCGGCGGCCATGAAGGTGCGCGAGCACCGGGGGCAGGTGGTGTTCCAGCACCTCGTGGGGGCGGGTGCCTCCGAACGGTCCTGGGGCCTGCACGTGGCACGGCTGGCCGGGGTCCCGCGGGAGGTCGTGGGGCGGGCCGAGGTGGTGCTGGCCTCGCTGGAGGAAAGGGCGCGGGGGCTGGAGCCGCTTTCCGGGGAGCTGCCCCTCTTCGCCGGGACGGCGGCGCGGGGGACGGCCCCTCCGGCCGGAGCGGAGGACCCCGTCCTTGCGGCCCTGGAGGCGCTGGACCCCGATTCCATGGCGCCTCGCGAGGCCCTGGAGGCGCTCTACCGCCTGAAAACCTTGCTGCCGGGCCACGGGGTGGCTGTTGCCCCGCGGAAGGAATCCTTATCTTCCGTCAAATGAACATCGCTGGCCTCGGCAGCGCCGAAGCACCCATCGCACCGCAATTCGGTTTGGGCGGGTCGGGGCTCGACGGACTTGCTTCCTCACCACCTCCGTCCCGGGACACGGCGCTGGCGCTGCTGCGCCGGCACCTCAGCCGCATCCAGAGCGGCATGCAGGAGCGGTTCGAGCGGGAAAGCCTGGCCGGGCTGGTGGCCGCGCGGGCCCTGGCCTGCGAGATGGACGGGCTGATCGCGGCCATCCTGCGCTACAGCCTGGTGGCGACGGGCGGGTTGGCGACCGCGCCCTCCTTCGCGCTGGCGGCCACGGGCGGCTACGGGCGGGGCACGCTGGCCCCCTATTCCGATATCGACCTGCTTTTCGTCTCGGACGCGCCGCTGGACGCGGGGGGGCGGCGGGCGGTGGAGTTCATGCTCTACCTGCTGTGGGACCTGGGCGTGAAGGTGGGCCACGCGACGCGCTCGGTCGAGGAATGCTTGGTGGATGCCCGCGCCGACACCACCGTGCAGACGGCGCTGCTGGATTCGCGCTTCCTGGAGGGGGATGCGGGCGTCTATGCGCGCTTCCACGCGGCCTATGCGGAGGCGCGGGCCGAATGGGGGCTGGGGCAGTTCCTCCATGCCAAGCAGATCGAGCGCGGGCTGCGCCACGCGCGCTACGGCGACAGCCCCTATCTGGTGGAGCCGCACATCAAGGAGGGCCGGGGCGGCCTGCGCGACCTCCAGACCATGTACTGGATCGCGCGCTACGCCTTCGACGTCGAGAAGATGTGGCAGCTCGTCGGCCCCGACAGCCCCGGTGGCGGGCTGCTGACGGCGCAGGAGGCGCGGGCCTTCCGCCGTGCCTGGTCGTTCCTCTGGACCGTGCGCTTCCACCTCCACTACGTGACCGGGCGCGCCGAGGAGCGGCTGACCTTCGACCTGCAGCCCGTTGTGGGCGCGCGCATGGGCTACACCCGGCACGGCAAGCAGGACGGGGTGGAGCGCTTCATGAAGCACCTCTTCCTCACGGCGCGGGAGGTTGTGCGGCTCAAGCGGCTGCTGGAGCCGGCGATCGAGCGGGCGGCGCTGGGCATGCCGGCGCTGCAGCCCGCGCCCGACGAGGCGATGAAGCAGGCCGGGCTGACGCTGGCGGACGGCAAGATCCTGTTCGCCCCCGACCACGACATCGCGGCCGATCCGGGGGTGATGCTGCGGCTGGTGCGCAAGGCGCGGGACCGCGGCCTGGAAATCCATCCGCTGGGCCTGCGGGCGCTGATCCGCAACGCGCGCTATGCCACGCGGCTGCGCGGTCAGGCGGCGGCGAACGTGCTGTTCCTCGATATCCTGACGGGCAAGAACAGCGCGCACTGGCTGCGCGCGCTGAACGAGGCGGGGGTGCTGTCGAGCCTCGTGCCGGAATGGGCGCGCATCGTCGGGCTGATGCAGTTCGACACCTATCACGTCTTCACCGTGGAGGAGCACACGATCGAGGCGGTGGGGGTGATGAACGCCCTGGAGCGCGGGGAACTGGACACGGTCGCGCCGGTCGCCTCGGAGCTTGTCGGGCAGTTGCAGTCCCGGCGCGCGCTGTATGCCGCGATCCTGCTGCACGACATCGCCAAGGGGCGCGGTGGCGACCATTCGGAGCTCGGCGCCGGAATCGCGCAGGAGCTGTGCCCGCGCCTCGGGCTCTCGCCCGAGGAAACGGAGACGGTGTCCTGGCTGGTGCTGAACCACCTGCTGGTGAGCCAGACCGCCTTTAAGCGCGACATCGACGACCCCAAGACCATCCTGGACCTGGCGGAGGTCGTGCAGTCGCCGGAGCGGCTGCGGCTGCTGCTGGTGCTGACCGTGTGCGACATGCGCGCGGTGGGGCCGAAGGTCTGGAACGGCTGGAAGGCGACGCTGCTGCGCGAGCTGTACTGGCGCGTGGCGGAGGTGCTGGCGGGCGGGCTTTCCGTGCCCGAGCGCGACGTGCGCGTGGCCCGCGCGCGGGAGGCCGCGGCGGCCACCCTCAGCTTCCGCCCGGCGGCGGAGGTGGAGCACTTCCTGTCGCTCGGCTATCCCGGCTACTGGCTGTCCTTCGACCCCGACACCCATGCGCGCCACGCTTCCCTGATCCGCGAAGCGGAAAGCACGGGAGCGCCGCTGACGGTGCGCACCGAGGTGCTGGAGGAGCGCGCGGTGACGGAGGTGACGGTTTATACCGCCGACCATCCCGGGCTGTTCAGCCAGATCGCGGGGGCGCTGGCGGTGGGGGGCGCCTCCATCGTGGACGCGCGCATCCACACCATGACCAACGGCATGGCGCTCGACACCTTCTGGGTGCAGGACGCGGCGGGCGGGGCGCTGGACGCGCCGCACCGCCTCGCGCGGCTTTCGGTGATGATCGAACAGGCGCTCTCGGGGCGGATGCGGATCAACGACGAGATCCAGAAGGTCAAGCGCGAGCCGGCGCGGCTCAGGGCGGTGACGGTGCCGCCGCGCGTGGTGATCGACAACCACGCGAGCCACACGCACACGGTGATCGAGGTGAACGGGCGCGACCGGCCGGGGCTGCTGCACGACGTGACGGCGGCCATCTCGGCCCAGGGCGTGCAGATCGCCTCCGCGCATGTGACCACCTATGGCGTGCGCGCGGTGGACGTCTTCTACGTGAAGGACCTGTTCGGCCTGAAGATCGAGAACGAGCGCAAGCTGGAGGGGCTGCGGCGGGCGGTGTTGTCGGCGCTGGGGACGGCACCGGCGGAAGCGGTCTGACCGCCCGGCCGCCTTACCATCTTACGATCTTACTGCCTTACCCCGCCCCGGGCCCTGGCGGATCGCCCGGGGGTTCATAAGAAATTATTCTTAGACGGGTGGGCCTTCCGGGTCAACCCAGCATGCGGCCGATCACCTGCGCGGTGTAGTCCACCACGGGGATGACGCGGCCGTAGTTGATGCGGGTGGGGCCGATCACGCCGATGGCGCCGACGATCTTTTCCTGGCCGTTGCGGAAGGGGGCGACGACCATGGAGACGCCTGCGGTGTCGAAGACGCCGCTTTCCGCCCCGATGAAGATCTGCACGCCCTGGCCGCGCTGGGCGAGCTCCAGCAGGCGGAGCATGGTTTCCTGTGCCTCGAGCCGGTCGAAGAGCGACTGGATCTCGGCGACCCGGGCGGCCTGGTCGATGTTCTGGAGCAGGCGGGACTGGCCGCGCAGGATCAGCGAGCCCCCTCCCCCGCCGGCCCAGGTGGCGAGGCCGCTTTGCACGACCTGGTTGGTCAGGGCGTCGAGCGCCGTGCGGTTGGCGGCGATCTCGGAGGAGACGAGGTGGCGGGTGTCCTCCAGCGTGCGGCCGTTGAGGCGGGCGTTGAGGTAGTTGCCGGCCTGGGCCAGCGCGCCGGCGGGCAGGCTGGGCGGAACCTCGATGATCCGGTTCTCCACCTGGCCGCGTTCGCCGACCAGCACCACCAGGGCGCGCCCTGGGCCCAGCGCCACGAACTCGATGTGGCGCAGCGAGGATTCGGCGGAAGGGGCCACCACCAGGCCGGCGGCGCCGGCCAAGCCGGAGAGCATCTGGCCGGCCTCGGCCAGCGTGTCCTGCATCGAGCGGCCGGAGGCGGCGCAGCGGGCGGAGATCGCCTCGCGCTCCTCGTCGGTCAGGTCGCCGAATTCGAGCAGGCCGTCCACGAAGAGGCGGAGGCCGCGATCGGTGGGAAGGCGGCCGGCGGAGGTGTGGGGCGCGTAGAGGAGGCCGGCGTCCTCGAGATCCGCCATGGCGTTGCGGATGGTGGCCGGGGAAAGGGAAAGGGGCAGGCGGCGCGACAGGGTACGGCTGCCGACGGGTTCCCCGGTTTCGACGTAAAGCTCCACGACCTGTCGGAGGATGGATGCGCTGCGCGTGTCCAGGCCCGGCAGGGGGGCACCCGCGGAGATGCTGCGGGGCGGAGCGAAGCCGGGGCGTTGGTTGGGCTGGGCGCCCATGCGGTGGCGGGTCTCCGGATGCGGTGTTGACCTCGTAAGCTAGGTAGGGGGAGCGGGGGCGTCAACGCGTGACGCACAGTTGCATGATCGTTTTATATCCACTATTCTGGATTTATGGATGCAGAACGGGCAACGGCCGCGCTGGGCGCCCTGGCACAGGGGACGCGGCTGGAGACATTCCGGCTTCTGGTGCGTCACGAACCCGGCGGGCTGCCGGCCGGCGAGGTCGCGCAGCGGCTGTGCGTGCCGCAGAACACGATGTCGGCGCACCTGTCGGTGCTGTCCCGCGCGGGGCTGGTGCGGGCGGAGCGGCGGGGGCGGTCGGTGATCTACCGGGCCGAGCTGGAGGGCCTGCGCGCCCTGGTGATGTTCTTGCTGCGCGACTGCTGCGGGGGGCGGGCGGAGCTCTGCGCGCCGCTTCTGGCCGAGCTGAGCGCGGCTTCCTGTTGAGAAGGGTTTTCCCATGGATGTCGTGATCTACCACAACCCGGCCTGCGGCACCTCGCGCAACGTGCTGGCCCTGATCCGCCACGCGGGGATCGAGCCGCATGTGGTGGAGTACCTGAAGACGCCGCCGTCGCGCGCGATGCTCCTGGCGCTGATGGGGCGGGCGGGGCTGAGCCCGCGGGGGCTGCTGCGGGCCAAGGAGGCGCTGGCGGCCGAACTGGGTCTGGACGACCCCGGCGCGGGGGACGAGCGGCTGGTGGAGGCCATGCTGGCGCATCCCGTGCTGATCAACCGCCCGCTGGTGGCGACGCCGCTCGGGGTGCGCCTGTGCCGGCCGTCCGAGGCCGTGCTGGAGATCCTGCCGGCGGAGGGCGGCGCCTTCGCCGGAGGAGCCTTCGCGAAGGAGGACGGGGAGCGGGTGCTGGACCGGGAGGGGCGGCGGATCGGCTGAGGGGCGCGGCCGGTGCTGGCTTTCCTGGTTTTCCTGGCGACGCTTGTTCTGGTGATCTGGCAGCCCCGCGGGCTGGGGATCGGGTGGAGCGCCATGGCGGGCGCGCTGGTGGCGCTGCTGCTCGGGGTGATCGGCTGGGCGGACGTGCCGGTGGTGTGGCGCATCGTGTGGGACGCGACCTTCACCTTTATCGGGCTGATCGTGATCTCGCTGCTGCTGGACGAAGCCGGCTTCTTCCAGTGGGCGGCGCTGCACGTGGCGCGCTGGGGCGGGGGACGCGGGCGGCGGCTGTTCCCGATGGTGGTGCTGCTGGGCGCCGCGATCGCCGCGGTGTTCGCCAATGACGGGGCGGCGCTGCTGCTGACGCCGATCGTGGTGGCGATCCTGTTGCGGCTGGACTTTCCGCCGGCGGCGACGCTGGCCTTCGTGGTGGCCACGGGCTTCGTGGCGGACACCACCAGCCTTCCGCTGGTGATCTCCAACCTCGTGAACATCGTGTCCGCCAACTTCTTCGGGATCGGGTTCAACCGCTACGCGGCGGTGATGGTGCCCGTGAACGCCGTGGCGCTGGCGGCGACGCTGGGGGTGCTGTGGCTGTTCCACGGGCGGGCCGTGCCCGCGCGCTATGACCTTTCGCGGCTGGAGGCGCCGGGGGGCGCGGTGCGAGACGGGCTGGTGTTTCGGGCGGCCTTTCCACTGCTGGGGCTGCTGCTGCTGGGATACGCGGTGCTGGCGCCGATGGGCGTGCCGGTCTCGGTGGTGACGGGTGGCGGGGCGCTGGCGCTGCTGGCCCTGGCCGGGCGGTGGCACCGGGGCGGGCGGGGCGTGGTGGTGCCGGTGGGGCGGGTGCTGCGGGGCGCGCCCTGGCAGATCGTGCTGTTCAGCCTGGGCATGTACCTGGTGGTCTACGGGCTGCGGAACGCGGGGCTGACGGGAGCGCTGGCGGGCGCCCTGGCCTGGCTGGCGGACCAGGGGCCCCTCGTTGCCACGCTCGGCACGGGGTTCGGGGCGGCGCTGCTGTCCTCGGTGATGAACAACATGCCGGGGGTGCTGGTGGGGGCGCTCTCGATCGAGGAGGCGCGGGGCGTTCCGGCGGCCACGCGGGAGCTGATGGTCTATGCCAACGTGATCGGCTGCGACCTCGGGCCCAAGCTCACGCCGATCGGCAGCCTGGCGACGCTGCTGTGGCTGCACGTGCTGGCGCGCAAGGGAATCGTGATCGGCTGGGGGGCCTATATGCGGGTGGGGCTGGCGATCACGCCGCCGGTGCTGCTGGCGGTGCTGGTGGCCCTGTGGCTGTGGCTGCCCCTTCTGGGGCCGGGAGATCCGGTGCTGCTGGGCAAGCCCTAGGGCGCTGGCGGCGTGGCGGGATGGCATTAGGAACGGATTAAGCGTCGCCCCGCCACATTCCGTCACGAGCGCGACATTCTTCCGTCGCGGGGGCGGGCGCCAATGGAGGCGGGATGCGGAGGCCGCCATGGGCGACGCGCGGGATGGATGGGGACGCAAGCGGGGCTTGCCCTCTGCGGGGGCATGGGCGGCCATGCTCACGCTGTGGCTGCCGCCGATGGAGCGGGGGGCGGAAGCGGCGTTGACAGGGGCAGGGCCGGGCGTCTTCCTCCCGCCTCCGTTCCGCGAGAGTGCCGCCGCATGTCCAGCAAGCCTTCCCAGCCCTCCCCCGGCTCCGCCTTCGGGGCCGCCCTCGGGCAGGCCCTCGGAATAACCGGAGCGGATGGCCGGCCGATCGGGCGGCCATCCGGCCGCGCGCCGGACCAGCTGCGGGCGCTGAAGCTGGAGCCGGGCTTCGCACGGCACGCGGAGGGGTCCTGCCTGGTGCGGATGGGGGTGACGGAGGTGCTGTGCACCGCCAGCGTGGAGGGGCGGGTGCCGGGCTTCATGCGGGGCAAGGGCATGGGCTGGGTGACGGCCGAGTACGGCATGCTGCCGCGGGCGACGCATACGCGGGGCGAGCGCGAGGCGGCGCGGGGCAAGCAGTCCGGCCGCACGCAGGAGATCCAGCGGCTGATCGGGCGCAGCCTGCGCGCGGTGACGGACCGGGCGGCCATGGGCGAGATGACGGTGACGCTGGACTGCGACGTGCTGACCGCCGATGGCGGCACGCGCTGCGCCGCCATCACCGGGGCCTGGGTGGCGCTGCACCTGGCCTTTCAGCACTGCCGCAAGGCCAACATCATGGCGCGCGACCCCCTGGTGGACCAGGTTGCGGCGGTGTCCTGCGGGATCCATGGCGGGGTGCCGGTGCTGGACCTGGACTACGCCGAGGACAGCGGCGCCGACACGGACGGGAACTTCGTGATGACGGGCAAGGGCGGCATCGTGGAGGTGCAGGCCACCGCGGAGGGAGCGCCGTTCTCGGAGGCGGAGCTGACGGGGCTGCTCGGGCTGGCGCGCAAGGGTGTGGCGGAGTTGTTCGCGGCGCAGCGCGCGGCGGTGGGGCTGTGAGCGGCGCGCACCGGCCGCTCGCGGAGCGGCGGATCTGCCTGGCCACGCACAATGCGGGCAAGGCGCGGGAGGTGGAGGCGCTGCTGGCGGAGCACGGGATCGAGGTGGTGACGGCCGGGGAACTGGGGTTGCCCGTGCCGGAGGAAACGGAGACCACCTTCATCGGCAATGCCTCGCTGAAGGCGCTGGCGGCGGCACGGGCGAGCGGGATGGTGGCGATGGCCGACGATTCCGGCTTTTCCGTCCGGGCGCTGAACGGGGCACCGGGGGTCTACACGGCGAACTGGGCGGAGCAGCCGGACGGGTCGCGCGACTACGGGGCGGCGATGGCGAAGGTGGAGCGGCTGGCGCGGCATTCGGCGGACCACGCGGCCTGGTTTTCCTGCGCGCTGGTGATCGCCTGGCCGGACGGGCATGTGGAGCCCTTCCTGGGCGAGGCGCCCGGGCGCTGGATCTGGCCGCCGCGCGGGGAGCGGGGCTTCGGATATGACCCGATGTTCGTGCCGGATGGGGGGCACGAAACCTTCGCGGAGATGGAGCCGGCGCGGAAGCACGCGATCAGCCACCGGGCGGCGGCGTTCCGGCTGCTTTCGGAGGCCTGCCTGCCGCCGCGCTGAGGCCGGACAGGAAAGGCGGGGCGGGAAAGGCGGGGCGGTTAACGGAGCCTTCGTCGTGCCGCGGGTAGCTTGCGCCCGGATAGCGGGTGCGGGGCCGTGGCAACAGGCAAAAGCGAAGGCGTCACCATCGTCATCAAGAAGGAGGAGGGGGGCGCGGGCGGCCACCATGGTGGCGCCTGGAAGGTCGCCTATGCCGACTTCGTCACGGCCATGATGGCCTTCTTCCTGCTGATGTGGCTGCTGAACGCGACCACGGAGGAGCAGCGGCGGGGTCTGGCCGACCACTTCAACCCGACCAACGTGATGGGGCAGCGGCCGAGCGGATCGGGGCAGCCCTTCGGGGGACGGACGCCCAACGAGGCCGGGCAGATGGCCTCCAACGCCTCCTCCGTTCGGGCGGAGACGGGGCCGCGGCCGGTGGTGTTCGACCTGGAGGAGGACGACAGCAACACCCCGGCCTCGGCGGTGGAACGGCGCGAGGGGCCCAGGGGCGACGACGAGACCGCGACGCCCGCGCGGCTGCGGGCCGAGCGGGCAACGGGCGGCACGGACGGGGCCGGCGCCGAGGGCACGGGCGGCCCCGAGGTGGCGCGGGCCTCGGCGGAGGCGCTGCGGGAGGAGCTGGAGAAACGCGAGCGGGAGGTGCTGGACCGCCTGGCCGAGCAGGTGCGGGCGGCCGTGCGGGACGACCCGGCGCTGGCGGACCTCGCCCGGCAGCTGCAGGTGGAGCAGGTGCCGGAGGGGCTGCGCATCCAGATCCTGGACGCGGAGCGGCAGCCGATGTTCGCGCTGGGCGGCAGCGCGCCGGCCGAGCGGGGGCGGGCGCTGCTGACCAAGGTCGCGGCGGTGATCAACCGGGTGCCCAACGCGGTTGCCATCAGCGGGCACACGGATGCGACGCCCTTCCGGCCGGGCGCGCGGAGCAACTGGGACCTTTCCGCGGAGCGGGCGAACGCGACGCGGCGGCTGCTGGTGGAAGGCGGGGTGGCGGAGGCGCGCGTGCGGAGCGTGGCGGGGCTGGCCGAGCGCGAGCCGCTGCTGGCCGATGATCCCGGCAGCCCCGCCAACCGGCGGGTTTCCATTCTGCTGCTGCGCGAGAACACGAGGAACGCCGCGCCATGACCACGATCATCGGCTTCGTGGTGATGATGGTCACCGTGTTCGGCGGCTACACCCTGTCGGGCGGGAAGTTCGACATCATCCTGCACGCGCTGCCGCTGGAGGGGATGATGATCGGCGGCGCCGCGATCGGCGCCTTCGTGATGTCGAACTCGATGCACGACGTGAAGCACACGCTGGGCGGCTTCGGAAAGCTGCTGAAGGGCGCGAGGTTCCACAAGTCCGATTACGTGGAGATGCTGTCGCTGCTCTACTGGTTCGTGCGCCTGGTGCAGACCAAGGGGGCCATGGCGTTGGAGGCGCATATCGAGAAGCCCGAGGAAAGCCCGGCCTTCGCGAAGTTCCCGAAGATCAAGGCGAACCACCACGTGGTCGCGATCATCTGCGACTACCTGCGCATGGTCGGCATGAACGCCGACGATCCGCACCAGATCGAGGACGTGATGGCGCGCGAGCTGAAGAAGATCAAGGAGGAGGAGCTGCATCCCTCCCACGCCATGCAGAACATGGCGGACGCGCTGCCGGCGCTGGGGATCGTGGCGGCGGTGCTGGGCGTGATCAAGACCATGGCCTCGATCGACCAGCCGCCGACGGTGCTGGGGGGCATGATCGGCGGCGCGCTGGTGGGCACCTTCCTGGGCGTGCTGCTGGCCTATGGCGTGATGGGGCCGATGGCCGCGCGGCTGAAGGGGGTGGTGGACGAGGAGCAGAAGTATTTCGAGGTGATCCGGGCGGTGCTCGTCGCGCACCTGCACGGCAACGCGCCGCAGGTTTCGGTGGAAACGGGGCGGAAGATGGCGCCTTCCTCCCACATGCCCTCGTTCCAGGAGCTGGAGGCGGCGCTGCAGGATTTGCAGATCGCCTGACGGGCGCGCTACGCCCCGCGAATGGATGACACAGCCCCCTTTCACGACCTCATCGGCATCACCGTGGACGAGTGGAGGGAGGGCTTCGCGCGGCTCGCCCTTCTCGTCGAACCCAGGCACCACAACCGGAGCGGGGTGCTCCATGGCGGGGTGCTGCTGTCCATGATCGATCAGGCCGGGGGCTATGCCGGGCTGTTCTGCACGGTGCCCGGGAACGTCCGGCGGGCGGTGACGGTGGACCTGGACTGCCGCTTCACCGGGCAGGTGAAGGCGGGGCGGATCGTGGCCGAGGGGCGGATCGTGACCGCCGGGCGGAACATCTTCTTCACCCGGACGGAGGTGCTGGGGCCGGACGGCAAGATCGTGGCCTTCGGGGCCGGCACGCACCGGTGGCGCAGCGGGAGCAACCTGCCGGAGGGCGTGCCGGCCGATTCGCCGGTGGGGTGAGGATCGGGGGCGCTGCTCAGGCACCGCCCCAGTTCATGGTCAGGCCACCGTCCATGACGATGGTCTGGCCGGTGATGTAGTCGGCGTCGGGGCCGGCGAGGAACAGGGCGAGCCTGGCGATTTCCTCGGGCTGGCCGGCACGGTGCCAGGGGATCTCCTTGAAGGAGGCCTCGCGCTTGGCGGGGTCGTCCAGGCGTTCCTGGGTCATCGGCGTCTGGATCAGGCCGGGGGCGATGCCGACCACGTTGATCTTGTGGGGGGCGAGTTCCACCGAAAGGGAGCGGGTGAGCGAGGTGAGCCCGGCCTTGGACATGCCGTAGGGGGCGCTGCCGTCGGTGGGCAGGTGCTGGGCCACCGAGGAGACGTTGATGATCTTGCCGCCGGGACCGGCGGGGAGGCGCTGGCGCAGGAACGCGCGGGCGCACCAGAGGGGGCCGAGGAGGTTGGTGCGGATCACCACCTCCGCGTCCTCGTCGGCGATCTCGGCCACGGGCTTCTTGCCGCCCATGCCCTTGCCGGCGTTGTTCACGAGGATGTCGGGGATGCCGAGCGCGCTCCGGGCGGCCTCGAAGGCGGCATCCACGGAGCGGGAATCCATCACGTCGAGTTGCGCCACGTGGGCGCGGCGCCCCGCGGCTTCGACGCGCCCCGCGGCCTCGCGGGCGCCGGCCTCGTCGGTGTGCCAGGTGACGGTGACGTCGGCGCCCGCGCGGGCCAGCGCAACGGCGATCTCGGCGCCGATGCCGGAATCCGAGCCCGTCACGAAGGCCACCTTGCCCTGCAGAACCATGAACACCGCCTCCGTTGATCCGCGTTTCAAGCGCGGGAACGGAGGGGTGGTTGCCGGATGGGCGTCGCGGTCAGGCCTTGCGCAGGCTGCGGAGGTTGGCGCTGACCCGGCGGCGGGCGGGATGGGCGGCGGCGGCCATCACGGCCGCCGGGTTCTCGCCCCGCATGGCGGCGCGGCCGGCGGCGAACCAGCCCTCGGTGAAGGCGCGCTGCTTCTCCAGCGCCATGCGGGTCAGTTCGGCCCCGGCGCTGTCGGGCTTGGACAGCAGGGCGGCGGAGCGCAGCGTGAAGACCCAGCCCGCCTGCCAGGCGTAGAGGGGCCAGTTGGCCTTGAGGTCCCCAGGCTTTGCATTCCGGCTGCGGCTCATAGCTGGGCCAACACGGTCTCGGCGCTGCTGACGCCGAAGGCGCCGGGCTCCTCGACCCCGACATAGGTCACGCGGCCGTTCTTCACGACGAGGGCGAAGCGCTGGGCACGCATGCCGAGGCCACGGGCGGTGAGGTCCTGTTCCATGCCGAGGGCCTTGATGAAGGCGGCGGAGCCGTCGGCCAGCATGATGACTTGGTCTTCCACGCCCTGGTCGCGGCCCCAGGCCTGCATCACGAAGGCGTCGTTCACGGCGACGCAGGCGATGGTTTCCGCCCCCTTGGCCCTGAGCGCCGCGGCCTGCTGCACGAAGCCCGGCAGGTGCTTGGCGGAGCAGGTGGGGGTGAAGGCACCGGGGACGCCGAAGAGAACGGCGGTGCCGGTGCCCAGCAGGGTGGCGGGATCGACCTCGCGCGGGCCCTCGGCGCTGGCCTGCATGATCTTGACGGAGGGGATGGCGTCGCCGGTCTTGATGGCCATGGGAGGTCCTTGCGGGGTGGGATCGGCACAGTTTCGCCGCCGCTTCCGTGGCGCTGTCAACGGGCGGGCCGGGCCGGGGTTTGCGCGCGGGCTTTGCGCTGAAGCTGCGCGGGCGGGTTGCAGCACCGGGGGCGTGCTGCCATGTCAGCGGCATGACGCGGCGCCCGAAGGACACGGCTCCCCCTCCCCTCCCCCTCGACGAGGACCTGGAGGACGAGGCGATGGAAGCCCCCCCGATCCAGCTTTCCCGCATGGCACGCCCGCCTTCGGAAGAGGGCTGGCTGGGCGGGCAGCTGCTGATCGCCATGCCCAGCATGGAAGACCCGCGCTTCGCCCGCGCGGTGATTTGCCTTTGTGCCCATTCGGCGGAGGGGGCGATGGGGATCGTGCTGAACCGGGCGATCGAGAACCTGACTTTCGATGACCTCCTCAAGCAGCTGGACGTGAGCCCGGTTCCGCCGGCGCGGCGGATCCGGCTGCATGCCGGGGGGCCGGTGGAGGGCGGGCGCGGCTTCGTGCTGCACACCCAGGATTGGTCCAGCGAGGGCAGCCTGACGATGGAGGGCGGCTTCGCGCTGACGGCCAGCGTGGACATCCTCAAGGCCATCGCGGGCGGCGGCGGGCCGCGGCAGGGGCTGCTGGCGCTGGGCTATGCGGGCTGGGGGCCGGGGCAGCTGGAAAGCGAGATCCAGCACAATGCCTGGCTCAACGTTTCGCCGGACGAGGCGATCCTCTTCACCGAGGAAGACCAGGACGCCAAGTGGCGGCGGGCACTGGCCAAGTTGAAGGTGGATCCCCTGCTGCTCGTGGGGACCGCCGGGCGGGCCTGAGCGGCCGCGGCTCCCCGGCTGGGGGCCGGGGAAGGGGACAAGCGCTTCGGGTTTGCCGTGGAGCGCCGGGGCGGGACAAACGCTTTGCGTTTGCCCTGGGTAAAGCGGGACAAACGCTTTGCGTTTGCCCTGGGCTTGACACCCGGGGCCGGCCTGCCGCTCTTGCCGCCCCCAACACGACCAGCATCAGGCCCTTCCACCATGCATGCCTATCGCACCCACACCTGCGGCGCGCTCCGTGCGTCGGACGCCGGCAGCACCGTCCGGCTTTCCGGCTGGGTGCACCGCAAGCGCGACCATGGCGGGCTGTTGTTCATCGACCTCCGGGACCATTACGGGCTGACGCAATGCGTGTTGCCCCAGGGGTCGCCGGTGTTCGAGGCGGCGGACAACCTGCGGCCGGAGAGCGTGATCACCGTGACCGGCCAGGTGGTGGCGCGCGAGGCGGGCACGGTGAACCCGAAGCTGCCGACGGGCGAGGTCGAGCTGCGGGTGGTGGAGCTGTCCGTGCAGTCGGCGGCCGAGGTGCTGCCGATCCAGGTGGCGGGCGACCAGGAGTTCCCGGAGGAGCTGCGGCTGCGCTACCGCTTCCTCGACCTGCGGCGGGAAAAGCAGCACCGGAACCTGATGCTGCGGGCGGGGGTGATCGCCTCCATCCGGCGGCGGATGATCGAGCAGGGCTTCACCGAGTTCCAGACGCCGCTGCTGACGGCGAGCAGCCCGGAGGGAGCGCGGGACTTCCTGGTGCCGTCGCGCCTGCATCCCGGCAAGTTCTATGCGCTGCCGCAGGCGCCGCAGATGTTCAAGCAGCTGGCGATGGTGGCGGGCTTCGACCGCTACTTCCAGATCGCGCCGTGCTTTCGCGACGAGGCGGCGCGGGCGGATCGTTCGCCCGGCGAATTCTATCAGCTCGACTTCGAGATGAGCTTCGTGACCCAGGAGGACGTGTTCGCGGCGATCGAGCCGGTGATGCACGGGGTGTTCGTGGAGTTCGGGGCCGGGCGCACCGTGACCCCGGCGCCCTTTCCGCGGATCGCCTATGACACGGCGATGCTGGAATACGGCTCGGACAAGCCGGACCTGCGGAATCCCATCAAGATCACGGACGTGACGCAGCACTTCGCGGGTTCGGGCTTCGGGCTGTTCTCGAAGATCGCAGCCTCGGGCGGGATCATCCGGGCCATTCCGGCGCCCGGCGCCGCGGACAAGCCGCGCGGCTTCTTCGACAAGCTGAACGAGTGGGCGCGGGCCGAGGGCGCGGGCGGGCTGGGCTACATCCAGTTCGCGCAGGACGGCGCCAAGGGACCGATCGCGAAGAACCTGGAGGCCGACCGCGTGGAGGCGATCCGCGCCGCCTGCGGCTTGCAGCCGGGGGATGCGGTGTTCTTCGCCGCCGGCAAGAAGGAGGACGCGCAGAAGTTCGCGGGCGCGGTGCGGACGCGGCTGGGCAACGAGCTGGGCCTGATCGAGGAGAACGCCTTCCGCTTCTGCTGGATCGTCGATTTCCCGATGTACGAGGAGAACGAGGAGAAGCCGGGCGGGATCGACTTCTCGCACAACCCCTTCTCGATGCCGCAGGGGGGACTGGAGGCGCTGAACTCCATGAACCCGTTGGATATCAAGGCTTTCCAGTACGACATCGTGTGCAACGGGATCGAGCTTTCCTCGGGGGCGATCCGCAACCACCGGCCGGACATCATGATCCGCGCCTTCGAGATCGCCGGCTATTCAGCGGACGAGGTGGAGGCGCGCTTCGGCGGCATGCTGAACGCCTTCCGCTACGGCGCGCCGCCGCACGGGGGCTCCGCGCCGGGGATCGACCGGATGGTGATGCTTCTGGCCGACGAGCCGAACATCCGCGAGGTCACGCTGTTCCCGCTGAACCAGCAGGCGGAGGACCTGATGATGGGGGCTCCGGCCGCCATCGAGCCGGGGCGGTGGAGGGAGCTGTTCCTGAAGCCCGACGTGCCGCCGGCCAAGGGGGCGGCCAAGGCCCCCTCCCCCGCCGCGAATGCGGGCGAGCAGGGCGCGGCTGTCACGCAGGGTGCAACGGCGGCCAAGAGCACCTAAGTCAGCGCGTGAACCGGAAAGGCACCTCGATGCGCCTGCGCTCTCTTCTCGCCGTCACCACCGCCCCCGTCCTCGCGCTGGGGGCGGCCCTTGCGCTCGCGGGGCCGGCCCCCGCCCAGCCCGCACCCGCGGCGGCACCCGGGGCGGCCCAGGCCCCGGCCGCCCTGCCGGGGTCGGAGGCGATGGTGCCTCACCGCGGGGCCTATCGCCTGACCTTCGACAAGTCGCGCGACAGTTCGGACATCGCCCGCGCCGAGGGCGTGATGTTGTTCGAGGTGCTGGATGCCTGCGACGGCTGGGCGAGCCGGCAGCGGCTGTCCATGCGGCTGCAGGACCGGGACGGGCAGGCGATCGAGACGGCCTCCGACTACGCCACCTGGGAAAGCAAGGACGGGCGGCGGCTGCGCTTCTCCATGACGCAGATGACCGGGGGCGCGGTGAGCAACCGCATCACCGGCGAGGCGGTGCTCCAGCCCGATGGCTCGGGGGTGGCGAATTACGAGCAGCCCAAGCCGGCCCAGGAGAGGCTGCCGGCGGGGACGCTGCTGCCGATGGCCCACACCATCCGGGCGATCGGGGCGGCGCGGGCGGCGGAGCGCATCCTGAACGTGCCGCTGATGGATGGCACCAGCGAGGACGGGTCGCAGGAGAGCACCACGATCATCTCCCCCTGGCGGCGCGAGGGCGACGCGCAGCCGCGCTTCCCGCTGCTGGGCGGGCAGGAGAGCGGGCGGATGCGGATCGCCTTCTTCGGCAAGGACAGCAATGGCGGGGGCGCGGCCTCGCCGGACTACGAGGTGGGGCTGCGCTACTATGCCAATGGCGTGGCGGACGAGCTGAACATGGACTTCGGCGAGTTCTCGGTGAACGGGCGGCTGGAAACGCTGGAAGCCGTGCCCGGCGGCTGCTGAGCGTTTCGCGCCGCCCTCAAAGGTTGAAGGCGGCGCGGAGGCCGATGGCCTGGAAGTTCCGGTTCTCCGGGCCTCCGCCCGACCCGGACAGGGCGGTCGTGCCGTTCTGGTACTGGGCGGCGAGCCGCAGGCGGTCGGTGGGATACCAGTTCAGCGCCACGGTCCAGATCGACTGGCGCGCGCCGCGCGATCCCTCGCGCAGGTCCACGGTGCTGTAGCGGGCGCCGAGTTCGAGGCTGCCGAGCGGTCCCTCGGCTTTCGGGCGCTTCCAGGTGGCGCTGGACTCCGAGCGCTGGCGGGGCGGGCCGGACAGGGGATAAAGGGCCTGGACGTACCAGCCCTCGTGGCGCGGATCGGGGCCGGAGACGGCATCGACCGCCACGCGCTGCCAGAGGCCTTCGACATAGAGCGGGCCGAAGCGGGCGGAGAGTTCGGGGCCCGCGGCCCAGGCGCCATCGGCGCGGACCGTGCCGCTGTCCAGGAAGCGGCGGCTGTCCACGCGCAGTTCCGGGTAGTCGCGCAGGCGGATGCTTTCCGCGCCGGGGCTGGTGCCCGGGTGGAACTGCGCCGCGGCATCGAGGCCGAACTGGAGCTGCAGGGCGGGGCTGTCCACCGCCAGGACCACGGCGCGCCCGACGAGGCCGCGCTGGCGTTCGTCGTCGGGGGTGGAGGCCACGCCGCCGGTGACGTAGCCGCTGGCGTTCCAGCGGGCGCCAGCCGTGCCGATGGCGCCGTTGCCCTCGATGCCTGCGGCCAGGCGCGTGCTGCCGGAGGCGAGCGAGGCCACGACGTTGCTGATCGCCGCGCGCTCCAGGAAGGGCAGGTCGAAGGAGGAGCCGGCATAGTCGGGCAGGTGCTGCAGCTGGAAGGCGCCCGCGCGGATGGTGGCGCCCGGCAGGGCGGTATAGGCGATCTGGGCCTCGTAGAACTCGCTGTAGTCGTTGGGCGCGGAGCCGCCGAGCTCCCAGGTGAAGGCGTAGGAGAAGTCCCGCAAAAGGGTGCCCTGAGCGCCCAGCCGGGCGCGCCGCATGTTCACGCCGCTGCGGAAGCCGCCCGGCTGGTCCTGGCCGAAGAAGGAGCCGGCATCGGCATCCAGGCGGAGCGTCGGGCGCAGCGTGAAGGCGCCGTCGCCGAGCTGGAGGGTGGGCTCCGGGCCATCCCAGCGGAGGCCGTCGGGGGAGCCGCCTGCCTGGTTGCTTTCCCCGGCCGTGGCGCCCCCGCGGGCGGGGACGGCGGCGAGGGCGAGGCACGCGAGGAGCAGGCCGGGACGGGACAGCATGATGATGCCTGGAACTCCGGTTGGTTCGGAGCCTCAGTAGCGGCTGTTGCGGCTGGCGTACCTGATCTTCGCGTGAGCGGGCGCGATGGGCGGGATCGGACCGCCCTTTCCGTTCCGCTGTGGGGTTCAGCGCGAGGGCATGGCGCCGAGCTTGTCCAGCAGCACGGCGGCGGCGTCCACGCAGGCGCGGGTGGGCTCGCCCTCTGCGCAGTGGATGTGGATCTCGGCATCGTCGCGCTGGAAGTGGAAGCTCGCGGCGCGGGAGGGCGGCGGGCCGCGGTGCCACCCGCGCATGGGGCCGTGGGCCTCCATCATGCCGGGGCCGCGCGGGCCGGAACCGGGCATCCCAGGGCCGGGCATCCCGGGGCCGGCCATGCCGGAGCCTCCCATGCCGGAGCCTCCCATGCCGGGGCCTCCCATGCCGGGGCCTCCCATGCTGGGGCCGCGGGGGCCGGGCGGCGGCGGGGACGGAACGGGTGCCTGGGCCTGGGGCGGCGCGGAGTCGGCCGGGGCGGGCTGGGCCAGGGCCAGGCCCGAGGCCGCCAGGGCCAGGGGCAGCGAAAGCGCGGTGGCGAGGAACAGCGATCTGCGCATCGTGGCGTCTCCGTTTTCCGGATGATCCGGGAAGAGCATCCTGGCGCGAACAGGGTTTCCCGAGCGCGGCGGGACGCAACCGATCGTAACGGGATCGGTCCGGCAGGTCACTGCCCAGATCCGTGCGGCCGATCAGCCGGGCGGATCAGTCGGGCAGCACGGCGCAGGTGATGCGGGAGACGCAGGCCAGGCGGCCGTCGGGGCGGCGGATCTCGGTTTGCCAGACCTGGGTGGAGCGGCCGGTGTGCAGGGGGCGGCACTCCGCCGTGATCTCCTGTCCCTCCGGCACGGGGGCCAGGTGGTTGGCGTTGATCTCGATGCCCACGACGTGGAAGCCCTCGGGGCTGGCCAGGAAGGCACCGACGCTGCCCAGCGTTTCCGAGACGACCAGCGAGATGCCGCCGTGCAGGACGCGCCAGGGCTGGACGTGACGGTGGTCCAGCACCATCGCGCCGCGGAGGAAATCCGGGCCGATCTCCGTGATCCGGAGGCCGAGGTGGCCGGAGGCGCTGCTGGCGAGGCGCTCGGTCGCCTCCTCCGCGCTCGCGGGTTTCTTCCAGATGGGGGCGGTGCTCATGGGGCGATGGGGGCAAGGCGCGCGCGCGGCGTCAAGCCGCCCCGGCGCGACAGGCCTGCCCAGCGCCAGCTCATGGCGCCGGCGACGCCGAGCAGGCCGATGACGAGGCCGGCCCAGATGCCGGCGGGGCCGAACCCGGCGGGGAAGGCGAGCGCCAGGGCGGCGCTGAAGCCCAGGGCCCAGTAGCCCCCGGCGGCGATCAGCATGGGCACGCGGGTGTCGTGCAGGCCGCGCAGCGCGCCGGCGCCGACCACCTGCACGCCGTCGCTGAGCTGGAACAGGCCCGCCAGGAACAGGAGGGTGGCGGCGAGCGCCGCTGTTTCCGGACCTCCGGGGTTGGCCGGGTCGAGGAAGAGGGCGACCAGGGCTTCGGGCGCCAGCAGCATCAGGGCCGCCATGGGGGCCATGAAGGCCGTGGACAGCAGGATGGCCGCCCAGCCGGCGCGCCAGGCCGCGCGCGGCCGGCCGGCGCCGATGGCCAGGCCCACGCGGGTGGTCGCGGCCTGCCCCAGGCCCAGCGGGATGGCGAAGGTGGTGGAGGCGATCTGGAGCGCGACGGCGTGGGCTGCCACCGCCCGGGCACCGAAGGCGCCCATCACCAGCCCCACCGCGCTGAACAGCCCGATTTCCAGCAGCATCTGGGCGGAGATGGGCAGGCCCAGGCGCAGGAGCTTGACGAGGCGGGCGGCATCCAGGCGCCAGAGGCGGCCGAAGAAGCGGTAGCGGCGGAGGCGCCGGTCGCGCAGCACGAAGAGGACCAGCGCCGCGAACATGAAGGTGTCCGCCACGGCGCCGGCGATGCCCGCGCCCTGCACCCCCAGCGCGGGCAGGCCGAGATGGCCGAAGATCAGCGCCCAGCCGAGGACGGCGTTCAGCGGCACGGCCAGCACGCCGATGACCAGCGGCGGCCAGGGCCGGTCCAGCGCCGCCATGAGGCCGCGCAGGGTGAGGAACATGCCGAAGAAGGGGATGCCCCAGAGCACAGCGCGCATGAAGCGCTGCGCTTCCTCGGCCAGGGCGGGATCCTGGCCCAGGGCGCGCAGCACGGCGCCGCCCTGCCAGAGCAGCAGCATGCCGGGGATGGCCGCCAGCACCGCGCCCCAGAGGCCGGCGCGCAGCGTGCGGCGCATGGCGCGCGCATGGCCGACGCGGCGCCCCCGCTCCTGCGCGAGCATGGCCGCGGCGGCGAAGGACAGGCCGAAACCGGGTGAGAGCATGGTCCAGAACAGGGTGCCGGACAGGGTAACGGCGGCCAGTGCCTCGGTGGAAAGGTGGCCGAGGAAGGCGGCATCGGTGGCCAGGAGGGCCATCTGCGAAAGGTTGGTGAGGGCCAGGGGCCAGGCGAGGACGAGGGTGGCCCAGGCTTCCCTCCGCCATTCTGCCGCTTCGGACGTTCTGCTGTTCATGGCCCCCATCTGGGGCGGCGCAGGCGATCTCCCCAGGTTGGCGGCCCCAGGTTGGCCACCTCGGCGGTTTGGTGTGTCATGCGCCGCGCGCCGCGCTGGCGGGGCGGAATGGTCCAGGAGAAAGCACGATGCAGCGCCGCGTTGTTATGGCGAGTCCTTTGATCGGGGCGGCGGCCCTGGCCCTGCCGGCCGCGGCCCAGCCCGCGGGGGTTGTGATGGACGAGGTCCTGATCGCGGGCTCGCAGCCCGGAACGCAGATCTACCTGCGCAACAAGCGGCCGGAGGCGGCGGCGGCGGCCCGGCCCGACCGGGTGGTGCTTTGCGTCCACGGCGCGACCTATCCGGCCAGCACGGCCTTCGACCTCGCGCTTTCGGGCGTGTCGTGGATGGACTACATGGCCGGGCGGGGCTTCGACGTGTGGAGCCTGGATCTCGCGGGCTATGGGCGCTCCACCCGCCCGGCGGGGGAAGTGGGCACGCCGCCGACGCGGGGCGAGCAGGCGGTGGCCGACATCGCCGCGGCGCTGAAGCACATCCGCGAGGCCCGGGGCGTGACCAGGACCGGGCTGATCGGCTGGTCCTGGGGCACGTCGCTGGTGGCGCGCTTCGCCGCGGACAATCCGGGGCTGGTGGACCGGGTGGTGCTTTACGCGCCGCTCTGGCTGCGCGATCCGGCCAACCGCGGGGCGGTGCCCGTGCCCGAGGGGCCCCTGCAGCCCTATCGCACCGTGACGCGGGCGCAGGCGCGCGAGCGGTGGCTGGCGGGGGTGCCGGACAACAAGCGGGCCGCGCTGATCCCGCCGGGCTGGTTCGAGCACTGGGCGGACACGACCTTCGCGACCGACCCGGAGGGATCGCGCCAGGTGCCCTCCGTGCTGCGCGCGCCGAACGGCGTGTTGCAGGACATCCGGGACCACTGGGATGCGGCGAAGCCCTTCTACGACCCGGCGAAGGTGACGGTGCCGGCGCTGCTGGTGCTGGGGGAATGGGACCGGGACACGCCGCCCTCCATGGCCAACACGCTGTTCCCGCAGATGGTGAACTCGCCGGGCAAGCGGCTGACGATCCTGGCGGAGGGCACGCACACGATGATGCTGGAACGCAACCGCGGCGCGCTGTTCCAGACGGTGCAGGTGTTCCTCGAGGAAAGCTTCGGCTGAGCGCCGCGCTTGCCGGGCGGGCCCGGCCAAGCGAAAGAAGCGGGCGACGGGGTTATGGGCGCGCGTTGGTGAACCGCGCGCCCCGGACGAAACGCGGGAAAGAGAAACCATGAAGCTGCTGCGATACGGTGCCCCGGGCGCCGAGAAACCCGGGATGCTGGACGCGCAGGGGGTGATCCGCGACCTTTCGGGCGTGGTGCCCGACCTGTCGGGAGAGGTGCTCTCCCGGGCGGGGATCGCGCGGCTGGCGGCGCTGGACCCCTCGGCCCTGCCCGCCGTGGAGGCGGGGGTGCGGCTGGGGCCGCCGGTCGGGGGGACGCGGAACTTCGTCGCGATCGGGCTGAACTACGCCGACCACGCCGCGGAAAGCGGGGCGGCGGTGCCCAAGGAGCCCATCATCTTCCTGAAGTCGCTGAACACGCTGGCGGGGCCGGACGACGAGATCGCCATTCCCCCCGACAGCCAGAAGAGCGACTGGGAGGTGGAGCTGGCCATCGTGATCGGGACCACCGCGCGGCGGGTTTCCGAGGGAGCGGCGCTGGACCACGTGGCGGGCTACGCGGTGTGCAACGACGTGTCCGAGCGGGAATGGCAGCTCGAGCGTGGCGGCACCTGGGACAAGGGCAAGAGCGCCGACGGCTACGGCCCGGTGGGGCCCTGGCTGGTGACGGCGGACGAGGTGCCCGACCCGCAGGACCTCGCCATGTGGCTGGAGCTGGACGGCAGGCGGATGCAGGACGGCTCCACGCGCACGATGATCTTCGACGTGCGGACGCTGGTTTCCTATGTGTCGCGCTTCGTGACGCTGCATCCGGGGGACATCATCACCACGGGCACCCCGCCGGGCGTGGGGCTGGGGATGAAGCCGCCGGTTTATCTGCGGCCGGGGCAGGTGATGCGGCTGGGGATCGAGGGGCTGGGGGTGCAGACCCAGCGGACCGTGGCCGCGACGTAGCGCGGGGACGCGGGACGGGGCCGCGGGTGCCCCGTCCCGCGCGGCGGGGCTGGAGGAGGTCGGCATGAGCGATGTGGGGGCGGAGGAGGCGATCCTCGGCCGGCTGGCGCGGGCGCACCGGCAGTGGCGCGAGGAACAGCCGCCTCCCCCGCCGCCGCCGCCGCCGGAGGAATTCGAGCGGCTGATGCAGCAGATCTTCCGCGACGTGCAGGCCGAGATGGACAATCCGGAGCACGCGGACGTGGTGGCGCTGCGCCAGGCACGGGAGGACCCGGTGCTGGCGGTGATCGGGGCGCAGATCGGGATCGTGGGGTGGCGGCTCTATGCCAGGGGCGGCGCGCGGCTGCTGGAGCGCAGCTTCCGGCGGCTGGAGCGCGACGGGCATCCCGGCTTCGTGGCAGCGGTCCAGCGGGCCTGGACGGGGATCGGCCTGGCCGACGAGGCGGGCGGCGTCTGGGAGGGGCCGGGGCGCTGAGGTGGCGGCCCATCGCCCTGCTGGTGCGGGGATGGGCCGGCCGGGTCAGCCCCCGGCGATCACGCTCACATGCGCCGAGACCACCCGCCAGCCCTCGGGGAAGCGGGCCCAGGCCTGGCTCTGGCGGCCGACCTTCCCGGCCATGCCGTCGCGGTGGAACATCGTGTTGGCGGTGGCGAAGTCGCGGCCGTAGGTGGTGATGACGGTGCGCGACAGGCTGCGCATCAGGCCCACCGGGGGGCGGGCGCGGCGGAAGGCGCGGATCTCGTCCATGCCGTAGAGGTTCTCGGCGGCGCCGTAGCGGATGGTCTGCGGGGCGTCGCGGAAGAGTTCCTCCAGCACGGGCACGTCGTTGGTGATCAGCGCCTGCTCGTAGCGGGCGAAGGCGGCCTCGACCTCGGCGCGCACCTCGGGGATGTCGATCTCCACGCGGGGGTCCTTTCGGGGTTCGGGGTTCGGGGTTCAGCGCCTGCGGACGAACCAGAAGCCGATGATCCCGGCCGCGGCCCACCAGGCCTTGGGGGGAATCCGGACGGCCGCTTCCTTCCGCAGGCCGCCATACACGCCATGATCCGTGGGCGCCGTGAAGAGGTTGCCATCCGTCGGCGCGGCCTTGGGGGCCTTTCCGAGGCCGCGGCGCATCACCTTTCCCATGGCCCAGCGGATCGGCGTGGGCGCGAGGGTGGACACCATGCGCATGGCCCAGGCGGAGGCGCCGACCGGGGCGGCGTTGCGCGGGTTCTCGATCAGGCCGGCGATGGTTTCCGCCACCGTGAAGGGGGAGGTGACGGGGCCGCCGACCTCGATCCGGTGGCCGGAGTGGTTGGCGCCGTGATGGAGGCCCGGCGTGTCCACCACGGCCGGGAAGACGTCGCAGACATGGATCTCCGGCCGGTCCTGGAGCTCGGCGCGCAGGGATTCCGAGAAGGCGCGGGCACCGGCCTTGGAGGCGGCATAGGAGGCGGCGAAGGGTGTGGGCACCCAGGAGCCGATCGAGAGGGTGTTGACCAGCACGCCGTGGCCCTGCCGCTTGAACAGCGGCAACACGGCATGGGCGCCGTGGATGCCGCCCATCAGGTTGGTCTGGACCGTGCGGGCATGGGCCTCGACCGGCACCTCCTCGAAGGGGCCGATGGCGCCGATGCCGGCGTTGTTGATCCAGACGTCGATGCGGCCGAAGCGGATGCGGGCGGCCTCGGCGAGCTGGCGCACGGCGAAGGCGTCGGTGACGTCGGTGGGGAAGGCGATGGCCTCGGCGCCCAGGCGCTCGCACTCGGCGCGCACGACCTCCAGCGTGTCGGGGCGGCGGGAGGCGAGGACGAGATGGGCGCCGCGCCGGGCGAGAAGCTGGGCGGTGGCGCGGCCGATGCCGCTGGAGGCGCCTGCGATGACGACGACGGCGCCGGGAATGCGGGGCATGGGGGTTCTTCCTCGGGGGTGGGCGGTGGCCTGCGGGGCGATAACCGGGGCGCGGGGCGCGGGTTCCCTGCGGGCCGGCGGAGGGTGCTTCCTGGTTTTCCGCGAGGCGGTGACGAGATTGTTTCGAAGGCAGGAACACACGAATGACTTGACGCTTTGTCCGGCGTTCTCACGTCCGCAGTGATCGAAGAGGCGGCAACGTGCATTCAGCGGGATCACCGGATTGATCGACCTCTGCTTCGGCCTGGCCCTGAGCGACGAGGAAGGCCGCCTGACGCAGGTGGACCGCACGCTGTGCGAGCTGCTGGGCTATGAGCCCGCGGCCCTGGTGGGGCGCACGATCGAGGCGCTGACCCATCCCGACGACTGGCCCGCGAGCCGCCAGCTGCTGGAGCGGCTGCGGCTGCACGACGAGCCGTTCAGCCTGGCCAAGCGGTATGTCCGGGGGGATGGCTCCGTGTTCTGGGCGCAGGCCTATGTGTCGCTCGTGCGGGACCTGCGGGGGTTCAGCGTGGTGTCGGCGATGATCCGGCCGGTGCTGCCGGCCACCCCCGTGCTGGCGCCCGGCCCGGTTCTGCCGGCGGTGGTGAACGAAGGGCTGGAGCGGGTGGCGGCGGAGAGCATCGCGCGGCCCGGGTCGATGCGGGAGGCGGGACGCAAGCGCCGGGGCTCGCCGGCCGGACGGCGGAGCACGGGGCTGGACCTGTCGGCCTTCGATGCGGGTCCGCCGCCGGGGCAGCTGCTGAACTGAGGCGCGCGGGCGGCCGCGCCCGGTGCGGCAGTGCGGTGCCCGCCGCGTGACGCGCGGTGGTGGCGCGCATCACGCAGGCTTGGCGGCGCCCGGACTTGCGCCGGTTCCACGGCGCTTCCATACCGCCCGAGGACACCGGGGGGAGCCCATTTCGGGCTGAGAGGCGGGGCAACCCGCGACCCCTGGAACCTGACCCGGTTCGGACCGGCGTAGGGATCGGTGCACCATGAGGACCACGCGCCCGCCTCGTGCGGAACCGCCCGCTTCCGGCCTTCGCGGCCGGCGGGGCGTTCGCGCGCACGTGGCCGCTCCGGTGCTCCCCCTCCCCTGCCCTTCCCGGGCGGGCTGGAGGAAAACAGGATGCACCGCCGTTCCCTGCTGACACGCGCCGCCGGGGCGCTGCCACTCGCCCTGCCCCTGGCGCATCCCGCGCTCGCGCAGCCGGCGCGCGCCCGGACCCTGCGCTTCGTGCCGCAGGCGGCGCTGACGGCGCTGGACCCGATCGTTCAGAACGCGACCATCAGCACCACGCACGGCTTCTGCGTGTTCGACGTGCTGTTCGCGACCGACGCGAAGCTGAACATCCACCCGCAGATGGCGGCCGGGCACGAGGTGAGCGCGGACGGGTTGCGCTGGACCATCAGGCTGCGGGACGGCCTGCGCTTCCATGACGGCGCGCCGGTTCTGTCCAGGGATTGCGTGGCGAGCCTGAAGCGCTGGTGCGTGCGGGACCTGTTCGGGCAGATCCTTGCGAAGGCGGTGGCGGAATGGGGAGCGCCCGATGACCGCACGCTGACGATCCGGCTGAACCGGCCCTTCCCGGCGATGCTCTATGCGCTGGGCAAGCCCGCCGGCGTGCCGCCCTTCATCATGCCCGAGCGGCTGGCGGCGACGGCGCCCGACAGGCCCGTGCCGGAGATGGTGGGCAGCGGGCCCTGGAAGTTCGTGGCCGGCGAGTTCAACCCGGGCAGCTTCGTCGCCTATGCGCGCAACGAGGCCTACCGGCCGCGCGACGAGGCGGCGGAGGGAGCCTCGGGCGGCAAGCGCGTGAACTTCGACCGGCTGGAGTGGCACATCATCCCGGACGGGGCGACGGCGGGAGCGGCCTTGCAGCGGGGCGAGGTGGACTGGGTGGAGTATCCCCTGCCCGACCTGCTGCCGCTGATGGCGCGGGACCGGAACATCCGCACGCAGATCTACGACCCCACGGGCTTTCTGGGCGTGATCCGGTTCAACCACCTGCACGCGCCCTTCGACAAGGTGGAGGTGCGCCGCGCGGTCAGGGACTGCATCAGCCAGCCCGACCACATGGCGGCGGTGGCGGCGCCCGGCGACTGGCGGGAATGCCATGCGCTGTTTCCCTGCACCCTGCCGGGGGTGGAGGAGTTCCCAAGCCCGCCGCGCGACATCGCGAAGGCGCGGGCCGCCATCCGGGCCGCGGGGGCGGAAGGGGCGAAGGTGGTGGTGATCAACCCCACCGACTTCGCGGCGGTGGCGCCGCAGGGGCGCCTGGCGGCGGATGTGTGCCGGCAGCTCGGCTTCGAGGTGGACCTGCAGGAGATGGACTGGGCGGCGATGCTGTCCCGCCGGAACTCGCGCGAGGATGCGTCGCACGGGGGCTGGAGCATCTACCCCACCAACTTCCCGTCGGCCTCCATCGCCAATCCGGCGGTGAATTCGGGCATCCGGGGCGACGGGCCGACGGCCTGGTTCGGCTGGCCGTCCGATCCCGCCACGGAGGCGGGGATCGAGAGGTGGCTCTATGCGTCCGATGCGGCGGCGCAGGCCGAGGCCTTCGCGGCCGTGCAGCGCTCGGCCTGGGAGCATGTGGGCTTCGCGCCCAGCGGCCTGTTCGTGCTGAAGACCGCGTTCCGCTCGGACCTTTCGGGCGTGTTGCAGGGACCGAACCCGTATCTGTGGAACCTCCGGCGCGGGTGAGCGCGGCGGCCTGACGCGGAAAGGGGCCGCCGGCAGTGCCGGCGGCCCCTTTCGTCTTCAGCGCGGCGCGGAAGCCGCGCCAGCGGTCAGGAGTGCTGGCCGCCGCCGCCGGTGGCGCCGCTCAGCTCCAGGAAATTCTGGGCGGGGGAGCGGTTGGTGTCGGCGAGCGGGGTGCGGCTGGCGGAGGCGGCGGGCGCGTCGGGCACGGTCATCACGCCGTCCACGGTCCAGACGGTACGGGCGGCAAAGGCGTTCGAGGAAACGAGCGCGCCGCAGAGGGCAACCGCGAGGCCGAGGGTGCGAAGGGTCTTGGTGAACATGGAGGCAGACATTATTTTATATTCCGTGTGAATGGCGGCGAGACATATCGTCGTCTTGTCACCTCATATGGGCCGCTGGCGGCCTTCTCCCACTTCACGGCATGGATGCCTGCCATTCGCGCGGTGGATGGAACCTTCCCGAAGGAGAGGACAATGCAGCGACGCCCGGACGAGGTGGGGCTGCGGCAGTTCGACCTGAACCTGCTGCCGGTGTTCGCCGCCCTGATGCGCGAGCGCAGCGTGACGCGGGCGGGGGAGAGCCTGTTCCTGTCTCAGCCGGCGACCTCCTCGGCCCTCGGGCGGCTCCGGGCCTTCTTCCATGATGAGCTGTTCATCCGGAACGGGCGCGTGCTGGAGCCGACGCCGCGGGCTGAGGCCTTGATGGAGCAGTTGGGGCCGGCGCTGACCGGCATGGCGGGGGCCGTGGCCGGCGCCATTCCCTTCGACCCCGCCACCGATATCCGCACCTTCCGCATTGGCATGAGCGCGGATATCGGCATGGCCATGGTGCCGGTGGTGCCGCTGCTGCGCGAGGCGGCGCCGCACTGCCAGTTCATCATCCGCACGGCGAACTACCGCAACATCCCGCACCTGCTGGCCTCGCGGGAGGCGAACACCGTGCTGGGGCTGGTGACCGACCTGCCGGCGGCCAGCAAGCAGCGCGTGCTCCGGCGCGACGGCTGGCGGGTGGTGCGGGACCGGGATTCGCCGGGGCCGGTGGACCTCGACAGCTATTGCGAGCGGCCGCACCTGCTGGTGACGCCAAGGGGCGACCTGACGGGCTTCGCGGACGAGGCGCTGGCGAGGCTCGGGCGCCGTCGGCACGTGGTGATGGGCGTGCCGGACTTTGGGCTGATGCCGGCGGCGCTGTCGGGCTCGGACATGCTGTGCCTGGTGCCCGAAGGGGCGCTGGAGGCGATGGCGGCCCTGGGGACGCTGTCGCGGCTGGTGGCGGACCCGCCGCCCTTTCCCTGCCCGGAGGCGATGACGCACATGGCCTGGCGGCTGGCGGTGGACCAGGACCCGAGCGAGATCTGGCTGCGGGGGAAGCTGGTGGAGTGGCTCGCCCGGCGGTGAGGCACCCGGGAGGACCGCGCCTCCGCATTGCCCAGCCGGGAACCACCGTTCCGAAACTCCGCTACACCTTCCCGTGACCGGGTCGCGGAGGGTTTGTTCGCTGCCGCACCCGGGCGGATAGGCGGCTATGATCGGTACCAGAAGCGAACGATCCGGATCCAGGATGGACCGGACGATGCCTCGCGTTGCGGGAAGCGGTTCCGATGATTGGCTACGCGCAGCTTCGCCCTGGCCACGGGTTCTCCTGGCGCAGTGCCGTGCCCTACTACCTCCAGCGCCTGGTAACGCCGCGCGGCCTCAGGGGCACGGTGTCCCGGGGCCTCGCGGCGGCGATCCGGATGCGCCACGGCGCGGGACCGGGAGGGCCGGCCGGAGCTTGCGTGGCGGCTGCCCTGGCAGGGCTGGACGCCGAGGGGCTGGCGACGACCGAGGACCTTCTGCCGGCCGATGCGATCCGGTCGATGCTGGATTTCTTCCGGCGCCAGCGCCTGATCGGGCCGGGCGGGCAGCCGATGGCGCTCGAGGACCTGCCGCCCGGCACGGGCATGGCGGCCTATCCGCTTCATACCGTGGTGGCCTGCCCCGGGCTGATGGAGGCGATCAACGCGCCGGACGTCCTGCGGATCGCCGCCGGTTATCTCGGCTGCGTGCCGACCATCTCCAGCCTGGGGGTGCGCTGGTCATTCCCTTCGTCCGGGCAGGCCGTCGGCTCCTTGTCCGCGCGGCCGGACCAGACGCAGCTCCTTCACCGCGATCCCGATGACTGGCGTTTCCTGAAGCTGTTCGTCTACCTGACCGATGTCGGGCCGGAGGATGGCCCGCACGTCTATGTGCTGGGGTCCCACAAGACCGCCGCGGACCTGCGGGCCAGGCCCTTCGAACTGGGGGCCGCCGAGCGGGCCTACGGGGCGGGAAGCATCCGGACCGTGACGGGGCGGGCGGGCACGACCTTTCTGGCGGACACGCACGGCATCCACATGGGAACGCCGCCCCGGGCCATGCCGCGGCTGATCCTGCAGGTGCAGTACTCGCTGCTGCCGGTGTTTGCCTTCCGCTACGCGCCGGTGGCGGCGGCCCTGCCGGCGCATCTCGACGCCTATACGAACCGGCTGATGGTGGCGCGCCCCGCGGAGGCCGGGCCGGATGGGGTGCCTGCCGGGGCGCGGGGCGCCGACTAGACAGACCGTTGCTGCGCGCGGCGCGGGTGCCCCCGGGCGTGCCACGCCGCGGCGGTCCTGCTAGAGCGGCGCATGGTTGACGCCCCCGCCCTTCTGGATGCCGCGCGCGCGCATGTCGCGACCGGCGCACCCCCCCTGCCCGCCCGCCGCGCCGCGCTGGAGGCGCTGCGGGACGGGTTGGAGGCGATGGAGGGAGAGGTTCTGGAGGCGCTGGCGGCGGATCTCGGCAAGTCGGCCTTCGAGGGCTGGACCTCCGAGATCATGCTGGTGCGGCAGGAGATCGCGCTGTGCCTGCGCCGTCTCTCGCGCTGGGCGGGGGAGCGGCGCGTGGGGGCGCGGTGGTTCCATCTGCCGGGGCGCGCGGCGCTGCGGATGGAGCCCAAGGGGGCCGTGCTGATCCTCGGGCCCTGGAACTATCCGGTGCAGCTCTGCCTGCTGCCGCTGGTCAGCGCGGTGGCCGCGGGGAACGCGGTGGTGCTCAAGCCTTCGGAGGTGGCGCCGGCCACGGCGGGGGTGCTGGGGCGGCTGGTGGCGCGCTGCTTCGCGCCGGGGCATGTGCGGGTGGTGGAGGGCGGGCCGGAGGTGGCGGCGGCGCTCTGCGCGCAGCCCTTCGACCACATCTTCTTCACGGGCGGCACGGAAACGGGGCGCCGGGTGGCCGAGGCGGCGGCGCGGAACCTGGCGACGGTGACGCTGGAGTTGGGGGGCGCGAACCCCTGCGTGGTGAACGCCGACGCCGACGTGGCGCTGACGGCGCGGCGGGTGGCCTGGGCGAAGTTCCTGAACGCGGGGCAGACCTGCCTCGCGCCCAATCACCTGCTGGTGCACGAGGACCGGGCGGAGGCGCTGGTGGCGGCGCTGCGCGCCGTGCTGGCCCGCTTCTACGGCGCGGACGGGCGCGGGATGCAGCGGGTGGTGAACGCGCGTCACCTGGAGCGCGTGCGGGCCTTCGCGGCACGCGGGCGGGTGGTGCATGGCGGTGCCGTGGACGAGGCGGCGCTGCACATGCAGCCGACGATCCTGCTGGACCCCGACCCGGCGCTGCTCAGGGAGGAGATCTTCGGGCCGGTGCTGCCGGTGGCGACCTGGCGGGACCAGGGGGAGCTGCTGCGGAGCTTGTCGGCCATGCCGCGCCCGCTGGCGCTTTACGTTCACACGCGGAATCAGGGCTTCGCGGAGGCGGTGGCGGGGGCGCTGCCCTCGGGCGGGTTCTGCGTGAACGAGGCGATCGTGCACTGCACGGTGCCGGACCTTCCCTTCGGCGGCGTGGGGCCGAGCGGACAGGGGCGGTATCACGGGCAGGCGGGGTTCGAGGCCTTCTCCAACGCGCGGGCGGTGTTCCGCCAGCCGGCGGGGATCGATCCGCCGATGCGCTACCCGCCCTACAAGACGCCGCTCTCGGTCATCCGGCGGATCATGGGATGATCCAGAGGATCATGGGATGATCCAAGGGGATCATGAGATGAGCGACTTCGACGCGATCGTGCTCGGCGCGGGGGCCGCGGGGCTGATGTGCGCCATGGCGGCGGGGCAGCGCGGGAAGCGCGTGCTGCTGCTGGACCATGCGGAGGGGCCGGGGGCGAAGATCCTGATTTCCGGCGGCGGGCGCTGCAACTTCACCAACACGGGCACGGAGCCGTCGCGCTTCTTCTCGAACAATCCGCAGTTCGCGCGCTCGGCGCTCAGCCGCTACACGGCGGGGGACTTCATCGCGCTCGTGGAGAAGCACCGCATCGCCTATCACGAGAAGACGCTGGGGCAGTTGTTCTGCGACGGCTCGGCGCGGGCGATCGTGGACATGCTGCTGGCGGAATGCGGGGCGGCGGGCGTGGACCTGCGGCTGCGGCACCGGATCACCGATGTGTCGCGCGCCGACGGGTTCCGGGTGGAAACGGACCGGGGGGCCTTCACCGCGCCGGCGCTGGTGCTGGCCACGGGCGGGCTTTCCATCCCGAAGATGGGGGCGACGGGGCTTTCGCTGGACCTTGCCCGGCGCTTCGGGCTGCCCGTGGTGGAGCCGCGTCCGGGGCTGGTGCCGATGACCTTCGGGGAGGAGGCGCTGGGGCTCATGCGGCCGATTTCCGGCGTGTCGTTGCCGGTGGAGGCGCGGGCGGGGGGATCGGCCTTCCGGGAGGCGATGCTGTTCACGCATCGCGGGCTGTCCGGGCCCGCGATCCTGCAGGTTTCGACGCCCTGGCGGCCAGGGCAGGCCGTGACGGTGGACCTCCTGCCGGAGGTGGATGCGGGTGCCTGGCTGCGGGCCCGGCGGGACGAGCGGCCGCGGGCGGCGCTGCACACGGTGCTGGCGGAGAAGCTGCCGCAGCGGTTGGCCTCGGCGCTGGGGACGACCCGGCTGGCGGAACACACGCGGCCCGTCGGGGAGCTGGGGAACAAGGCGCTGAACGGCGTGGCGGCGATGCTCAAGGGCATGGCGCTGACACCCGTGGGCACCGAGGGCTACGCCAAGGCGGAGGTGATGGCGGGAGGCGTGGACACGGCCGCCCTTTCCTCCCGCACGCTGGCGGCGAAGGACGTGCCGGGGCTGCATGTGGTGGGCGAGGCGGTGGACGTGACGGGATGGCTGGGGGGCTACAACTTCCAGTGGGCCTGGGCCTCGGGCTGGTGCGCGGGGTTGTCGGTCTGACGCCGTTCGGCGGGAGGCCTAGTCCTGGGTGCCGCCGGTGGCGCGACGAGGGCGCGGCGCACTCGGGGCCTCTTCCGCCGGGAGCTTGCCGGGCCTACCCGCGGCTGCCGCGCACGCACCGGTCGACCGGGGTTCCTGCCGGGGAACCTTCCTGCCGGGGAACCTTCCTGATGGTGCGGCCGCCCCGGGCCGATGGCACGGCCGCCGACGGGTCCGGGGAGAGGAAGAAGGGCTTGCTCTCCCCGGGGTGCCGCAAGCGATCTCAGCCCAGGGCAAGGCTCTCCGGCGTGAGGGCCGGCGCCGCTACCGGGTTGCCCGGGCTTGCCGGACGAAGTCGGCCAGTTCGCGGTTGTAGCGCGCC
>NZ_JBHLVZ010000050.1:0-3520 GCF_042433125.1 Muricoccus vinaceus
GTGGCAGGCGCGCTATGCCGAACAGGGCGTGGACGGGCTGCTGCGCGACAAGACGCGCAAGCCCGGCCGGGCTCGTCTGCCTACGGCAACCGTGGCCAGGGTGCTGGCCCTGACCTGTTCGGAGCCGACCGGTGCGGTCACTCACTGGACCGGCCGGGCAATGGCGAAAGCGGTCGGGATCAGCCTGCGCGCCGTGCAGCGCATCTGGGAGGCCAGCCGCCTCCAGCCACACCGCCTGCGCACCTTCAAGCGCTCCACCGACCCCGCCTTCGCCACCAAGGTCGAGGACATTGTCGGCCTGTACATGGACCCGCCCTGCCATGCGGTGGTGCTGTCGATTGACGAGAAGAGCCAGATTCAGGCGCTCGACCGCACCCAGCGAGGCCTGCCGCTGAAGCCCGGCCGCTGCGGGACGATGACCCACGACTACAAGCGCAATGGCACCACCACCTTGTTCGCCGCTCTCAACACCCTCGACGGAACCGTGGTCGGCCGCTGCATGCCCCGGCATACCCACAAGGAGTTCCTCACCTTCCTCAAGGCCGTGGAACGCGCCGTCCCGGCAGGCAAGCTGATCCACGCCATCGTCGACAACTACGCCACCCACAAGCATCCGAAGGTGCTGGAATGGCTGGCCGATCACCCCCGCTGGGTTTTCCATTTCACGCCCAAGTCGGCGTCCTGGATCAACGCCGTCGAGGGCTTCTTCTCCGCTATCACCCGCAGGCGCATACGGCGCGGCGTCTTCAGGTCCGTGGCCGAACTCCAGGACGCCATCACCCGCTACATCCGACAGCACAACAAGGCAGCCAAGCCCTTTGTCTGGACCAAGCCCGCTGACGCCATCCTGGCCAAGCTCGCTCGCCTCCCTGAACCTTCTGAATGAGTCAGAGCACTAGCCGTTTCTATCGGTTGGGAAATCGTCGTC
Source organism: Muricoccus vinaceus (assembly GCF_042433125.1). Lineage (NCBI taxonomy): Bacteria > Pseudomonadati > Pseudomonadota > Alphaproteobacteria > Acetobacterales > Roseomonadaceae > Muricoccus > Muricoccus vinaceus. Next base: position 929 of record NZ_JBHLVZ010000050.1, read on the forward strand.
ATGGTTCTGGTGTTCTGGGCCGTGTCAGAGATGACCTCGACCAGCCCACGAGGTGAGGGCTGAGGCAAATTGGTAAGTAGGCGACATCCTGGCAAACCTGGCACCTTTTGAAGCCAGAAGAGGCAGATACGTCCGTCCGGTTCATCCAGGAATACGTAGAGAAACTGGTGGTTTCACCGCAGCCAACTCCAACAGCGTGCAGAGCAACTATGCTCGACCGAAAACAATAATTTGAGTTTCTTGTGTCGCATCCGGAAATAGCCACGACTTGATAAGCAGCGACCCTTGCGTCGAGGAGTTTTCCAGGGACACTGAGACGATAATATTGTGAATTCTGAATCAACTACTTACGACTTGGTCCACTCTTTGCACTTCGCTCTCCCGGAGCCGGGAAGGATCTCGGTGGCCACCCCTGGAGACGTCCGATGAAGAACAAAAAGTTCCTGGGACCAGTTCGGAATGGGGCTTTGTGCCTCGGTCTTCCCCTGGCCCTTGCTCTCGCAGCTGGTGTGCCCAATGCCGTCGCCGCGCCGGTCATTTTCACAACCCAGCTTAGCGGCGCTGTGGAAGCTCCGCCGAACAGTTCGCCGGGGACAGGGAGTGCTGTCGTTACCCTCGATACCGCGACCCATCAGCTGGATGTGAGCTTCACCTTCAGCGGTTTGCTCGGAACGACTGCCGCCGCTCACATTCACTGCTGTACGGCGCTACCCGGCCTGGGTGTCGCTCCAGTTGCCACGCAGTTGCCCACCTTCTCGGGCTTCCCGCTCGGTGTGACTAGTGGCTCCTACACCAGCACTTTCGACACCCTTCTGCCGTCGACCTACAACCCTAACTTTGTCACTGCGAATGGCGGGAGCACCGCAGCGGCCGAGGCAGCCCTTCTGGCCGGGATGACGGCTGGCCTGTCCTACCTCAATCTCCACACGTCCGAGTTCCCGGGGGGTGAGATCCGGGGTTTCCTGACGCCGGTGGCAGTTCCTGAGCCTGCCTCGATGGGCATTCTCGGTGTAGGAATCGCCGGGCTTGCTCTCGCCCGGCGGCGTCGCCGTTCCGCTTCAAAGCAACTGGTGGGTTAGGGCGCCCCCGAGGCCCGCGTTTACGCGCGGGCCTCCATGCAGGGTGCATGAATAATCGGGCGGATCGTTGTATCAGCCGTATCTGGTCTGTCCGTTTGCGCCGATGCCAGGCTCAGCCCCCCTGCTAACCAGCTTCTGAATTCGAGAGGGCGATAGACCTCTGGCAAGATAGATGTCGGACCTCGAGAGAACCGGGACAGGTTATCCGTCTGTAAAGACCAGCGCCGGTTTCCAGTGCTTTTCTCGCCACCGCTGACTACCCTCGTTGCGCAAACTTGGGCGTTGCAGCCCGTCCAACAGGTAGGCCGGTATGGGCGTTCACGAAGGCGGATGCCTCTGCGGTGCCGTGCGTTATGAGACGCTGGCTAATCCGCTCCGCGTCACAACCTGCCATTGCCGTTTCTGCCAGCGCGCTACGGGCTCGGCCTATATGTTTGAGCCGATCTTCCGCGCCGTCGATCTGCGCGTGACCCAGGGTTCCCCTTCAGCCTACGATCATCGATCGGAGGGTAGCGGCAAGCTCGTACATATACATTTTTGCGCAGCCTGCGGAACGAAGCTCTATATGACCTTCGAGAGTTTTCAAACCTCTTGTGGTGTGTATGCGGGCACCTTCGACGACCCGAACTGGTTCGAGATCGGCGACAGGAACTCAAAACACATCTTTATTGAGGCGGCACGTCACGAGACTATCCTGCCGCCCGGCATCCCTGCCTTCTCCCAGCACGCGATGACTAATAATGGTGAGCCGGAGAAACCGGTGGTGTTCGAGGCGCCCAAGGTCGTTGGTCGAGGCATGACGAGTTAGAGAACACCTTGGCATAACGCGAAGCTATGCCAAGTGCGGCATGACACGCAGATCCTGGAACAGGATCTCGAAACAACCTGCCCGCAGATAGCGCTGGGCTTGGTCATAGACAGCATGCCAAGCTTCCACTCCTAAAGCGACGAGTTTTCGCTAAAACGGGAAGGCGTCACGACCGTGGGGCGCCGGGCTTCCGACCAGCGAGTGATCTAAGCCGTTTGAGGAAACGGCTGTTCGATAACGGCGCATGAACGCCGGTGGCGTGTAGGTCGAGGACACAGCTCTGAGCTGTTGGGTTTCCTGAAACACCTTATTCGAGGCAGGAACCCGCACCTTGCGGTAGGGACGCCGATCCCGGTAAGCAAATCCGTTTTGGAAAGCTCGTTCGGGCTCCCCCCTGGCCCTGCGACGAGATCAGCGCCATTGCGCCGATCTACGGTCACCATGTCCTGCATGGGACGGGGTCGTTTGAGACCGAGGCGTCATGCGTAGAGGCGATGCATCAGTGCCGGGCGGACGTCCTCAACCGTGGGCTACCCTACCTTGTAGCTGAGGACAGCAATGGTGTTGTCCTCAGGGCACTGACCCCAAAGCGCATTCTGGCTGGAGGGTAAGGGGCCCAATCGGTGCCGGTCAGGGCCCTATTCCTGCGCTCCACGGTTGATCGAGACACCCCGCAAGCGGACGGTATCCGCAGATGGGGTGCAT